>JASLAP010000065.1 GCA_030147065.1 Pseudonocardia sp.
GCGCCGCCGCCACCAGCAACAGCCCCGGGAACCCGACGAGCAGCGCCGTGTACTCGAGGCAGCCGCCGACCATCGCGCCCAGCAGGTTCGCCCCGAAGGCGCCGGTGGGGTCGGTGGTGTCGGTGAAGCGCTTCGCGAAGACGACGTTCGCCGCGAAGATGGGCAGGAACGCGATCACGACGGCGACGACCAGGCGCGCCGGCACCGGGAGCGCGAGCAGCCAGGACTCGGGGATGAGCCAGCTCAGCGCGAGGCCGCCGAACAGCACCGCGTACATGATCTTCAGCGGTGGGGTGCGGAACCGGCGGGTGATCTCCACGGCGGCCAGCACGGCGATCAGGACGCCGGCCGAGACGATCGAGTTGACCACCCAGGTGGTGCCGAACAGCAGCGCGAACCCGGCGATGGACTTGGTCTGCAGCAGCAGGAACCCGGCGCCGAGCAGGAACAGGTCGGCGTAGGGGCGCATCCGGCGGTAGGTGCCGACCGGGCGCTCGCCGCCGGGCTCCCGGCGGCCGCGCCCGACCAGGGCGACGGCGGCGACGCTGAAGGCCAGGATCAGCCCGATGGTGACCAGGTACAGCGACGGGATGGTGGCCCCGAACAGGTACAGGAACGGTCGCGCGTCGGTGGCCGGCGCCGGGGTGTCGGCGTTTGCCCCGGCCCATTCCGGCCCGCAGGCCTGGTCGTCCGGGGAGAGCCCGGCGGTGATCACGGCCTGGCCGAGGTCGCCCCCGACGACGTCCACGCACGGCTTGTGGCCGAACACCGTCTCCGCGGTCGACGCCAGCCGGTCGATCAGCCAGCCCTCCCGGTAGTAGTTGTACATCGCGAGCGCGCCGCCGGGCGCCAGGTGCTCGCGGGCGGAGGCGAACGCCTCCTCGGTGAACAGGTAGCTCTCCAGCCGCAGCGAGCTGGCCCCCTGCACCAGGGTCAGCGAGTCCGGCAGGGCGAACAGGATCCGGTCGTACTGCACGTCGGTGCGGGACAGGAACGCCCGTCCGTCGTCGATGTGCACGCTCACCCGGGGATCGGCGTAGGGCCGGTCCGGGTGCGACTCCCGGCCGACGGCCACCAGCTCCGGGTCGATCTCGACCGCGTCGACGTGCTCGGCCCCGTTGGCCAGCGCGATGGCCACGTCGGTCCCGCTGCCGGCGCCGATGATCAGCACGTTGCCCAGCCGCTCGCCGGTGGCCCGCTGGTAGGGCAGCGCGTACTGCGGCTCGAACTGCACGCGAGCCGCGGCCGGGATGGCCTGCTGGTGGGGCACCCCGTTGGCGGCGATGTCGACGATCGGCACGCCGTTCACGACCCGCTCGCCGGTCTGGATCTTGTAGTAGGGCGACCAGCGCGCCCCGGGCGTCTGCGACTCGGCCCGCAGCGCCCCCACCATCAGCACCGACGGCACCGCCACCAGCGCCACCGCCAGCAGCGCCCCGGCCCGGGTCGGCGAGGGCACCAGCAGCACGGCGAACAGCACGGCCACGATCAGGCCCCACCACATCGGCGGCGCGCCGAGGAAGGACAGCCCGGTGAACGCGCCGATCCCGATCAGGCTGCCGATCAGGTCGAACCGGTAGGCGGTCAGCCGGGGCAGCTCGGTGAAGCAGCGGGCGACCAGCTCGGCCGGACCGGCGGTGACCACCGCGGCGGCCAGGAAGACGATCGGCAGCACCACCCAGGTCGGCGGGCCGGTGGTGACCAGGCTGGTGAAGTAGATGACCGTGTCGTCCTGCCCGCGGTCCACCGTCACCGGGTAGGTCTCGACGAACAGCACCAGCGCGGCCAGCGTGATCGGCGAGTAGAACGGCCGGATCCGGGTCCGGTCGCCGCGCAGGAAGCCCAGCCCGATCCCGAGGAACGACCCGAGCAGCACGAAGTTGGAGAAGTAGCTCAGGTGGACCACGTTCGACCCGGTCCAGCGGATCAGCGCCAGCTCCACGAACAGCATCAGCGCGCTGGCGAGCACAAGCCGGGTGCGCACCGGGAGCTGCGCGGCGGTCGGCGGCGCGTCGGTCGCGGGAGGGGCGGACATGGCCCCGCAGCGTACGGGCGGCGCACCGGCCGCCAGCACGGCCGGTACCGGCCGGTGTCGTTCGAACGGTGGACAGCGGAACCCGTCGTGCGGTCGTCCCGTCCGCGGCGCGGTCCGCGCAGGCTGGCGGCATGACCGAGAACGCGATCACCGTGCGCGGGCTGCGCAAGCACTACCCCGGCAGCGAGCACCCCGCCGTCGACGGCGTCGACCTCGAGGTGGCCCGCGGCGAGGTGGTCGCCCTGCTGGGCCCGAACGGGGCCGGCAAGACCACGACCGTGGAGATCCTGGAGGGCCACCGGCACCGCGACGCCGGCGCCGTCGACGTCCTGGGCGTGGACCCGGGCCGGGCCGGACGGGCCTGGCGGGCCCGGATCGGGGTGGTGCTGCAGTCGGCCACCGACCTGGCCGAGTTGACCCCGGCCGAGGCCCTGCACCACTTCGCCCGCTACTACCCCGACCCCCGCGATCCCGACGACGTGCTGGAGCTGGTCGGGCTGGGCCCCTCCCGGGGCCGGGCCGCGCGGAACCTGTCCGGCGGGCAGCGCCGCCGGCTCGACGTCGGGCTGGGCATCATCGGGCGGCCCGAGCTGCTGTTCCTCGACGAGCCGACCACCGGCTTCGACCCGCAGGCCCGGCGCGGCTTCTGGGGGCTGGTCCGGGCGCTGGCCGCCGACGGCACCACGATCCTGCTCACCACGCACTACCTGGAGGAGGCCGAGGCCCTGGCCGACCGGCTGGCGGTGATCGCCGGTGGCCGGATCGTCGCCGAGGGAACGCCGGCGACCCTGGGCGGACGCGAGTCGCTCCCGGCCACCGTCAGCTGGCTCGACGGCGGCATCCGGCGCAGCGAGACCACCGCGCTCCCGGCCGCCGCGGTCGCCCGGCTGGCGACCCGGTTCGGCGGCGACGTGCCCGGGCTGACCGTGCACCGGCCCAGCCTGGAGGACGTCTACCTGGACCTGCTGACCGCGCCGGCGCCGGTCCGCCGGGACGACGTCCCGGCGCTGGTCGGGGGTCTGCAGTGACCGCCGCGACCGCCGTCGCGCTGCCCCGGGCCGTCCCGCTCGGCCTGGCCCGCGGCGGGCTGGAGCTGCGCCGCTTCCTGCGCAACCGGGAGGCGGTGGTGTTCACCTTCTCGCTGCCCACCGTGCTGCTGGTGCTGCTCGGCTCGGTGTTCGGCGGCCAGTACGAGGCCGCCGGGGTGACCAGCAGCCAGGTGCTGGCGGCCGGGATGATCGCCGCCGGGATCATGTCGACGACGTTCGTCAGCCTGGGCACCGACATCGCCGGCGACCGCGACGACGGCACCCTCAAGCGGCTGCGCGGCACGCCGGTGCCCCCGGCCGCCTACTTCCTGGGCAAGATCGTGCTGGTGGCGGTCACGACGGTGGCCCAGATCGCGATCATGCTGACGGTCGCGGTGCTGCTGTTCGACCTCTCGCTGCCCGCGACCGCGGCGGACTGGCTCACCTTCGGCTGGGTGTTCGCCCTCGGCGTGGTCGCCTGCTCGCTGCTCGGCATCGCGATCTCCAGCCTGGCCCGCAACGCCCGCGCCGCGACCGCGCTCACCCAGCTGCCCTACCTGGCGCTGCAGTTCGTCTCCGGGGTGTTCGTCAACCCGCTCACCGCGCTGCCCGCCGGGCTGGTCGTCGCGGCCTCGTTCTTCCCCGTCAAGTGGATGGCGCAGGGCTTCCGCTCGGTGTTCCTGCCCGACAGCATGGCGGTGCTGGAACCGGCCGGATCGTGGGAGCTGGGCCGGGTCGCGCTGGTGCTCGGGGCCTGGTGCGCCATCGGGCTGGTGCTGTGCCTGACCACCTTCCGCTGGCGGCGCGGCCAGGGCGGATGATCGACCGCGGAGCGGGGGGCGGATGAGCGGGTCACGACGATGGCGGTGACCGAACGGCACCGGGGCGACCGGGACGCCGTCTTCGGCGGCTTCTGGTTGTGGGACGTGCTGTTCGCCGCGGTCACCGTGGTGGTCTGCGTGCTGATCGCGCTGGCCGGCGGGCCGTGGGGCCCGCGGCTCGGCGCGATCGCCCTGGTGGTGGCCCTGGACCTGGCCTGGGTGGCGGCCGGGCGGCGGATGGCGCTCGGCCCGCACGACGGGGTCACCCCGACCGGCATCGCCTACTGCACGGCGTTGAGCGCCGGGCTGGTGGCCGCCGTCGCGCTGGACGACACGGCCAACTGGGCGGTGTTCGTCGTGTACTCCCAGCTGTTCTGGCTGCTGCCGCTGACCGGGGCGATCGTCGGGGTCGTCACGCTGACCGTGCTGCTCCCGCTGGTCGGTGCGCTGGTGCGCGGCCAGTGGCTGCTCGGCGACTTCTTCCCGCCGCAGGCGCTGTTCATGACCCTGTTCGGGGTGCTGGTCGGGATCTACGTGCACCGGGTGACCTCGGAGAGCGCGGCCCGCGCGGAGCTGATCGCCGAGCTGGAACTGAGCCAGGCCCGGGTGGCCGAGCTGAGCCACCGGGCCGGGGTCGCCGCGGAGCGGGAGCGGCTGGCCGGGGAGATCCACGACACCCTGGCCCAGGGCTTCACCAGCATCGTCACCCTGCTGCAGGCGGCCCAGGCGCAGTTCGCCGGCGACCCGCCGGCCGCTCGCCGGCACGTCGACCTGGCGGTCCGGACCGCCCGGGAGAACCTGCGCGAGGCCCGCCAGCTGGTCGCCGCCTCCACCCCGGGCGACCTGGCCACCCGCACCCTCACCGATGCCGTCGGGCGCCAGGCCGACCGGTTCGCCGAGGAGACCGGCGTCCCGGCCACCCACGCCGCGGCCGGGTCGCCGCGGCGGCTGCCCGCCGAGTCCGAGATCGTGCTGCTGCGCGCGGCCCAGGAACTGCTGGCCAACGCCGGCCGGCACGCCGAGGCCCGCCGGGTCGCGGTCGGGCTCGACTACACCGACCCGGCCGCGGTCGCCCTCACCGTCACCGACGACGGCCGCGGCTTCGACCCACGGGCCGTCGACGAGGGCAGCTTCGGGCTGCGGCTGATGCGCTCCCGCGTCGAACGCCTCGACGGCACCCTGTCCGTGGCCTCCGGCCCGTCCGGCACGACGGTGACCGTGACCCTGCCCACCTCCGACACCCCCCGGGAGACCCGGTGATCGGCGTCCTCGTCGTGGACGACCACGTGATCGTCCGCCAGGGCCTGCACGGCATGCTCGCCACCGAACCCGACCTGGACGTGGTCGGCGAGGCCGGGTCCGGCCCGGAGGCGGTGGCGGTGGTCGCCGCGCGCGCCCCGGACGTGGTCCTGATGGACCTGCGGATGCCCGGTGGGGACGGCGTCGCGGCCACCGCGGCGATCACCGCGCAGTACCCCGGCACCCGCGTCGTGGTGCTGACCACCTACGACACCGACGCCGACATCCTGCGCGCGGTCGAGGCCGGCGCGGCCGGCTACCTGCTCAAGGACTGCTCGCAGGCCGAGCTGACCTCGGCCATCCGGGCCGCCGCCCGCGGCGAGACCGTGCTGACCCCGTCGGTGGCGGCCCGGCTGGTCAGCCGGATGCGCGCGCCGCACGCCGAGTCGCTGTCCCCGCGGGAGGTCCAGGTGCTCGAACTGGTCGCGGTCGGCAACACCAACGCCGACATCGGCCGCGCACTGCACATCACCGAGGCCACCGTGAAGACCCACCTGCTGCGCGCCTTCGCCAAGCTGGAGGTGTCCGACCGGACGGCCGCCGTCACCGTCGCGCGGCAGCGGGGCCTGCTGCACTGAACGGCGAACGTGGGGGAGACTGGCGGCCGTGACCGCTTCGACCTCCACCGACCTGAAGATCCCCGCCGACCTCGTGCCCGCCGACGGGCGCTTCGGCTGCGGCCCGTCCAAGGTCCGCCCGGAGCAGCTCGCCGCCCTGGCCGGGCCCGGCGCGGCACTGATGGGCACCTCGCACCGGCAGAAGCCGGTGAAGTCCCTGGTCGGACGGGTGCGCGCGGGGCTGGCCGAGCTGTTCTCGCTGCCCGAGGGCTACCAGGTCGTGCTCGGCGACGGCGGATCCACCGCGTTCTGGGACGCCGCCGCGTTCGGCCTGGTCCGCGAGCGGTCCCTGCACCTGACCTACGGCGAGTTCTCGGCCAAGTTCGCCGACTCGACCCGCGGCGCCCCCTTCCTGGCCGACCCGGTGATCGTCAAGGCCGAGCCGGGCAGCGCGCCGGCCCCGCAGACCGACCCGTCCTGCGACGTGCTGGCCTGGGCGCACAACGAGACCTCCACCGGCGTCGCGGTGCCGGTCGTCCGCCCGGAGGGCGCCACCGCCGACCAGCTCGTGGTCGTCGACGCCACGTCCGGCGCCGCCGGCCTGCCGGTCGACCTGCGCCAGGCCGACGCCTACTACTTCGCCCCGCAGAAGGGCTTCGCCTCCGACGGCGGGCTGTGGATCGCGCTGATGAGCCCGGCCGCGCTGGAGCGGGTGGCCGAGCTGGCCGCGGCCGACCGGTGGATCCCGCCGTTCCTGTCGCTGGCCACCGCGGTCGACAACTCGGCCAAGGACCAGACCTACAACACCCCGTCCGTGGCCACGCTGTTCCTGATGGCCGAGCAGATCGACTGGATGCTCGGCCTGGGCGGGCTGGACGCCTGCGTGGCCCGCACCGCCGACTCGTCGGGCCGGCTGTACTCGTGGGCCGAGGCCAGCGAGTACGCCACCCCGTTCGTCACCGACCCCGCGCACCGCTCGCAGGTCGTGGGCACCATCGACTTCGCCGACTCGGTGGACGCCGCCGTGGTCGCCAAGGTGCTGCGCGCCAACGGCATCGTCGACACCGAGCCCTACCGCAAGCTGGGCCGCAACCAGCTGCGGATCGGCATGTTCCCGGCCGTCGACCCGGCCGACGTGCAGGCCCTCACCGCGTGCATCGACTGGGTGGTCGAGCACCTGTCCTGACGACGCCGCCCGGCCGACGCACCCCGCGCGGGGCGCCGGCCGGGCCGCTCGACGTCCCGGCACCGGCGGGTGTCACCCACAGGGTTCCCGCTGGTCACATCCGCCACACCCGCCTCGACTTTACCGTCGGCGTCCGACGTGGAACGCTGCGCGCGCGAGAGTCCGGGCCACCGCCCGCCGACGGGGATGACAG
>JASLAP010000069.1 GCA_030147065.1 Pseudonocardia sp.
CTGGTTCACCAGCAGCTTCTCCGGTGGGAACGGCAACGGGTGCGTCGAGGTCGCCTTCCTCCCCGACGGCACCGTCGGCGTCCGCGACACCAAGGACCGCACCCGCCCCGCCCTCGCCATCACCCCCACCGCCTGGGCCGCTTTCCTGTCCGCCACCCGCACCGGCCGGCTCGCTCCTCGCTAGGTGCCGGGCCGGTCGGTCGTGACACAGCGTGACTATCCGGCCGTAGTAGGTTCCCGGACGTGCACCCGCAGCGGCCGGAGAACTGGCTGATCGGGCCGGCCAGACGGCTGCGGTGGGGGCGAGTGATCCTGTCCGCGGTGGCGAGGATCGCGATCATCTCGGCCGGGGGCGCGCTCATATCCCTCTTGGTGGGGTGGCCCTGGTACCAGGGCGCCCTGATGTGCAGCGTGACAACTGTGACGTACGCGCTGATCGTCCCCCGCGCGGCGCGGGTCGGAAGTCGTCTCGGCCGCCGCAAGCAGTAGCAGCGAGGGCCGACCGGGACACCAGCGTTCTTCGATCACGACCCGTCCAGTGATCCGCACCGTCCTCGCAGAGGCAGCGTGCGCTTCGCAGAGTCCCCACCATCTGCGACGAGTACCGGGAGTCTGCGAGGACGACCCCGCCCGGCCTGGGCAACCCCTGGTACCGGCTGGTCGCGGATCGGCGTGTTCACCACCGCAGGGAGTTGGACCGGGGCACCGAGCCGCTCGGCGCGCGATGGGCAGGCCGGGCCCGCAGACTCGGCGGGTGCTGCTCCCCACGCCCGCGCCCGGGCCCGACGCCGCCGTCGAGTGGGTGCGCGCGCACCTCGGCGACCTCTGCTGCGACGCCCCCGCCGCGTCCCCGGCGTTCCGCGGCGGCCAGCAGGCGGCAGACGCCGCGCTCGCGGCCCTTGACCTCACCGGCTACGCCGCGCGCCGCAACGAAGTGCTCCCCCGCTCCCGGCGCGGCGCCAGCCGGATCTCGCCCTACGTCCGCCACGGGCTGGTCGACCTGCCGGCCGCGTGGGCCGCCGCGGCCCCGGCCCCGCCGCGGGACCGCGCCAAGTTCCGCGACGAGCTGGCGTGGCAGGAGTACGCCCGGCACCTCTACGCGCGGGTCGGGCGGCGCAACGCCACCGCCCTGCGCGCCGCGCCGGCCCGCCCGGCGCGCGGCTGGGACGAGCCGTGGCCGGCGGCGATGAACTGCGTGTCGTCGTGCGTGGAGGAGCTGGAGACCGACGGCTGGCTGGTCAACCAGACCCGGATGTGGCTGTCGTCGCAGTGGACCGTGCGGGCCGGGGCGGAGTGGACCGCGGGCGAGGACCGCTTCTACATCCACCTGCTCGACGGGTCCCGCGCGGCGAACCGGCTGGGCTGGCAGTGGACCGTCGGCGCGGGCACCGGCAAGCCCTACGGCTTCTCCCGCTGGCAGGTGCAGAAGCGGGCGCCGCAGCTGTGCCGGGACTGCGCCCTGAACACCGCGTGCCCGATCCAGGACTGGCCGCCGGCTCCTCCACTGGACGGGACCGGGCCCGGGGCCGACCGACCCGAGCCCGAGCCGCTGCTGCGCCGCGATCCCGACCCGGAGTCCACCGGCGGGCCCCGCACGCCCACGGCGGGCAACGGGGAGCCGGGCGCGGTGTGGCTCACCGCCGAGTCGCTCGGCGACGCCGACCCGGCCCTCGACGCCCACCCGGACCTGCCGGCGGTGTTCGTGTTCGACGAGCCGCTGCTCGCGCGGCTGCAGCTGTCGGGCAAGCGGCTGGTGTTCCTGGCCGAGGCCCTCGCGGACCTGGCGACCCGCCGCGACGTCGAGGTGCGCCGCGGGGAGGTGGCGGGCGAGCTGCGCGGGCGCGCGATGGCCGTCACCCACGCCCCGGTGCCCGGGTTCCGATCCCGCGCGGCGGCCGTCGCTCCGGCGGTCGTCCACCCGTGGCGCTGGCTGTACCGACCGCACGCCGGCCCGATCGGTTCCTACTCGGCCTGGCGCAAGGGCCTCCGGGCCAGCTGACCGGGACCGCACCCGGCCGGACCCGACCGCGTGGTACCGACCAGCAGCGCGGTCGGTCGTCACCGGAGCGCCCGGACGTCCCGTTGACCATGCTCCCGCGCCGGACGACCCGCCCCGGCCGGTGATCGGCATCGGCTCCCCTCACCCACCCGTTCGGCGGAACGAACGTCCGGCCACCGCTCCACCGCGACCCTCCGACTACGAGGTACGGCGGCGCGGCGTGTCGGCTGCGAGGATTTCCTCTCGCCGGACGGCACCGGTCGGTCACGGCCCGATCGAGCAGCATCGGGGGTTCGCGTTGGGTGGCCACATCGTCGTCAGCTTCTCGCGCGCCGACGCGGGCCCGGTCGTCGACGAGCTGGCCCGGTTGCTGCGCGGCGAGCTGCCGGCGTACGCGCTGATCCGCGGGGGCCGCCCGGCCGGTCCGGAGCACGGCGCCGGCCACGACATCGACGACGCCATCCGCACCTGCGACGCCCTCGTCCTGGTGGCGACCGCCGACTCGATGCGCAGCGGGTCGGCGTCGATGCAGGAGCTGGGGCTGGCCGAGATGTTCGGCCGGCCGGTGTTCGTGCTGCGCGCGCAGGGGTCGGTGCGGCTGCCGGCCGGGATCCCGTCGCGCAACGTCGTCGACGTGTCCGGGGGTGTGGCGGCGGCGCTGCCCGTGCTGCGCCGGGGCCTGGACCTGCAGGACCGGCCCGGCATGCTCACCGTCGACGCGCCCCCGATGACCGCGCCCGCGGTGCTCTACGCGCGGCGCGCCGAGGTCGCCGAGCTGGCCGGGTGCGTGCTGTCCCCGGACGTCCGGCTGGTGGCGGTCGTCGGGCCGGCCGGGGTCGGGAAGACCGCGCTGGCCTGCCACCTGCTGCAGCAGTGGCCGGCGTCCGAACCGCTCGGGGTGGTGCACCTCGGGCCGCCGAGCGAGCTGCCGCTGGGCTACCCGCGGCTGTTCCGCGGGCTGTGCCGGCTGCTGCCCGACGACGCCGCGGCCCGGCTGGCCGCCCGGCACCGCAACCCGCGGGAGACGCCGACGGCGATGATCGGCGCGGTGCTCGACGCGCTCCCGCCCGGCCCGGTCGTCGTCCTGATCGACGGCGCCGAGCACCTGGTCGCCGACTCCGGCGGCACCCTGGACGCCGCGCTGGCCGAGGCCCTGCGGGCGCTGATGTCGACGCCGGGGCACGCGGTGACCGTCATCGCCACCTCCCGGGTGCCCCCGGACGGGCTGCTGGCCCGCGACCCGGCCGGGCTGCGCCGCATCGACCTCGACGAGCTGCCCCCGCCGGCCGCCGCGGCCCTGCTCCAGGCCCTCGACCCGGACGGCGGGCTGGGCCTGCGCGACGCCGACCCGGCCGAGCTGGCCGGGGCCGGGGGCAACCCGCGGGCCCTGGAGATGCTGGCCGCGGTCCTCTCCAGCGGCAAGGACGCGCTGCCCGAACTGCTCGCCGAGGTGCGGCACGACGAGGTCGTCGACGTCCTGCCGGACCGCACGTTCGACCGCCTCGGCCTGCCCGACGAGACCGCCCCCACCGACGCCGTCGACGTGCTGTCCGGGCGCGCGTTCGACCGGCTCGACCTGCTCGAACGGCACGCCGTGGCGGCGCTGGCCGCGTTCCCGGTGCCGGTGCCGGCGGTGGCCGTCGACCACGTGCTGCGGCACTTCCACGCGGGCGCCGACACCGCGGAGGTGCTCGACCGGCTGTACCGGCGCGGGCTCCTGCTGCACGTCGACGGGCGGTACGCGCTGCGCCCCGCCGACCGCGAGCGCGCCCTCGACGGGGTGCCGGTGGGGCAGCCGAGCGACATCCACTTCGACCCGCTGCCGGTCAGCCGCAACGCGATGTGGCACCTGGCCGCCGACCTGCTGGCCACGATCTCGACCCCGTTCGAGCGGTGGGCCTCGCTCGACGACCTGGCCCCGCAGCTGGCCGAGTTCGAGCTGCACTGGGCCAACGACGCCATCGACGAGGCCGCGCTGCTGCTGATGCGCGGGGCGGTGGCCGAGCTGCGGGCGTGGGGCCACCACCGGCTGATCGTCAGCCTGCTCGACCGGCTGCGCGAGCGGATCAACGAGCCGTGGCTGAACGCGTGGTGCGTGTCCGCGCTGGGGACCGCGTTCGCCGGGATGGGGCAGCCCAACCGGGCCGTCGAGCTGCACGAGCGGGCCGGCACGATCTACAACCGGATCGGCGACCGGATCGGCGAGGCCGAGGCGCTGGGCCACCTCGGCCACTGCCACGCCGACCTCGGCGACCTCCCCCGCGCCCTGCGGCTGCACGAGCGCGCGCTGGCCCTGCACACCGGGACCGGCGACCGCCTCGCCGAGGCGGCCTGCCGGGTGGACGTCGCCTGGTGCTACACCGAGCTCGGCCGCCCCGACGACGCCGTGCCGCTGCTGCGCGCCGCGCTCACCGTGCAGGACGACCTCGGCGACACCTGGGCCCAGATCGACACCCTGGCCACCCTGGGTCGGACGCTGGCCTGCGCGGGCGACCTCGGTCAGGCCGTCGGGCTGCTCGAACGCGGGGTGTGGCTGTCGCGCCAGGAGGGCGACCGGTGGAGCGAGGCCCGCCACACCCGCCTGCTCGGGGCCTGCCGCCGCGACGCGGGCCGGATCGCCGACGCCGTCGCGCTGCACCAGCGCACCCTCGACCTCAGCCGCGAGGTCGGCGACCGCGAGGACGAGGCCGTCGCGCTGGCCGACCTGGCCGTCGGCCACCTGCTGCTCGGCCGGCCGGGCGAGGCCCTGCCCCTGGCGGAGCGGGCGTTCACGATCGCCGCCGAGATCGGCGACCTGCGGATGCGGGCCGCCTGCCTGGAAGTCCTCGGCGACTGCCACCTCGCCCTGGACCGCCCCGGCGACGCCGCCGCGCACTACCGGGAGGCGATCGAGGTGGCCGACGCGACCGGCTACCTCCAGGTGCAGGTCCGGTCCCGCATCCGGCTGGCCCGCCTGCACCTGGCGATCGGCGACCTGGGCACCGCCGGCCAGCTCGCCCGCGCCGCCGCCCGCCACCCCCACCCCCCGACCCAGGCCGAGACCACCCTGCTGACCGGCGCGGTCCGGTTGCGCAGCAGCGACGTGCTGACCGCCCAGCAGTACTTCCGGACCGCGATCGCCCAGGCCGACGAGCGGCTGCGGCGCAGCACCACCGTCCCCGAGTACGCGGTGCTGGACGTCCGCGCGCTCGCCCACTCCGCGCTGGCGGTGGCGGGCGAGCGGGGTCAGGCGAGGGACGCCGTCGACGACTTCCGGGCGGCGCGGTCGCTGGCGGCGGTCGACGGGGTGGTGGGCGGGGTGCTGCGGTGGCTCGACACCCTCGCCTCCGGCGCCGACGTCGACGGGTTGCGCCCGGTCGCCGCCGGCTGGGAGACGGTCCCGGCAGCCGACTGACCGGCAGCGCCGGCACTCGCCGCTCCACCTGCGCCGCCGGTTCACCGCCGGCGACAACCGGTGCTCGAACGCTCGCCGGATCAGCCGGCGTCGCGAGGATCTTCTCGCGGTGGCAGCCAGCCGTCGAGCCGGTGCCCGGGCGATTCTCCGGTCTCACCACCACCCGCCTCGGCAGCACCACCGAGTCGGTGTGCGGTTCATCGGTCCTGCACGCAACGGGGTCTAGTGCCTGCGGGAGGCGGGGGTCGGGCGCGGAGGCGCCGCTGTCGCCTCGGGGTGCGGCACCGGCCGAGGGGCCTCTCCGGCGGGGGATGACGGGGCAGCGACCGGCTCATCGCGGTAGTAGGCGTTGTAGTGCCCGTAGCTGCGGGGGCCCGTGCTCGGAACCATCGTGAACACCGTCCCCAGGAGCGGTGCGCCCACTGCGCTCAGCGCTCCGACGGCCGACTCCACCTCGCTGCGCGTCGTCTGCTTGAACCGGCAGACCAGGATCGCTCCATCCGTTGCCGGTGCCACCGCGGCGGCATCGGTGACCGGCAGCAGCGGCGGCGAGTCGACCAGCACGGTGTCGTACTGCTCCCGGAGCTCCGTCAGCACCTTGTTCATGTGGTCCGACGCCAGCAGCTCGCTCGGGTTGGGCGGGAGCGGGCCGCTGGCCAGCACGTCGAACAGGCCGCCCCACGGCTGGATGACCCGGCCGACCTCGACCCGCCCGGACAGCACACTGGTCAGGCCCGCGGTCCGGTCCACGCCCAGCAGGGTCGCCACCTTGGGGCGACGGAGGTCGGCGTCGACCACCAGTACCCGGTTGCCCGCCAGCGCCAGGGCGATGGCCAGGTTCGTCACGGTCGTGGTCTTGCCCTCGTTGGGCAGTGCGCTCGTGACCACGATGACCTTGCGCGGGGTGTCGACATCGATGAACTGCAGATTGGTCCGCAGCTGGCGGAACGCCTCGGCCCGGGGGGACTGCGAGTCCTCGTGCACGGTGAGCGGGCGCCGGGGCACGGCGGCGTCGTGGGCGATCGTGCCGAGGTTCGGGGCACCGGCCGCGAAGCGGAGCTGCTCCGGGGACTTGATCGAGGTGTCCAGGGCGTTGCGGGCCACCGCCCCGGCAACACCCACAGCCAGACCGACGAGCAGGCCCAGGGCCAGGGTCACCGGGAGGCCGGTGGACGACGGCCCCACCGGCTCAGCGGCGGGTTGCACCACCCGCACCGCCACCGCCTGCGGGGCTGCTGGATCGACCGGGCGTTCCAGCTCGTCGACCAGCTCGGTGAAGACCTGGCCGACGGCGTTCGCCGTGACCGCGGCCGAAGCCGGCGACACGTCCCGTACCGACACGTCGATCAGCACCGAGTCCAGGGCGCTGGCGGCCGTCACGCGCCCCGCCAGCGTCTCCGGGGTCACCGGCAGTTGCAGTCGGGACACCACGTCCTCCGCCACCCGGCGGCTCTGCACCAGCTCCACGTACGACGTCACGCGCTGCTGGGAGAGCTGCGCGCCCTGGTACGCCGTGCTGGCCGTGTCGCCGCTCTGGGCCGACACGTAGAGGGTCAGCTTCGCGGTGTACTCGGTGGGGCGGAGGAGATGAACGGCCGCAGCACCGGCCAGGCCGAGTGCCAACGCGAGCAGCACGACCACCCACTGCTCGCGCAGTACCCGCAGGTAGTCCTGGATGGTCACGACAGGCTCACCGCCCGGCCGGCTGTCGAGTCGGCGGGCAGCTGAGCGGTGGCCGGAGCGGCAGCCGGACGGGCTGGGACGTCCAGCACCCGGGTCACCCCGTCACGGAGGCCTCCGCTCAGGACGAACAGCGCTGGCGATGTTGGGCTGATCGGCCTAGCGATCCTGGGCTTCCGAGCGTGGAGGACGCGTGCGCCCTCCACGCGGAACCACTTCGGCCGCGACGAGCGCCCGTCGAGCTCGCAAGGCAGGGCGGACAGGCCGCATGTGTTCACCCCGGCGGGCTCACGCCCAGCTCGTGGCCTCTGCGTCCGGCTTTGCATGATCTTTCACTCCGTCTCCGGCGGACCGGGCTTGCGACTCTGCGTGAATCAACAGCTCCGTTGCGTTACTGGTCGTCGCGTCGCACCGGTGATCGATTGCCGAGATCCTGGAAGGTTCGCACAACCAGTAACAGACTGGCAACTAAGAGCGAAGATGAGGTGTTAGACCATCCGGTCGTATGACCTTGCGCCGTGCGCCACCTTCCGACGAGACCGAGCGCGGATCTTCTCGCCTGTTCGCTCCGCCATCCGGTCTAGGAGACCCGTCCTCCGTGAGCACCACACCGACTGCAGCCGGCCCGGATCACACGCCGACGCACAGGGCGGACACTTCGACGCCTCTCGCATCACGCGCCGTGGTCGGACGGCCCCGGCACCGGGCCGTCCGGTGGCAGGGGCGCTACGCCGTGCTCGTCCGCACCGCTGATCTCGCCCTGCTCGCCGCCTGCGCCACCGTCGGCGCCGTGCTGGCCGATCAGCTGCTCGGTCAGCCCGCGGTGATGGCCTACGGCGACGGGCTGGCCACAGCGCTGGTCGTCGCCTGCGCGCTCGCCGTGCACCAGGCCTGGGAGCCGGTCGTGCTCGGCGCCGGACCGACCGAGTTCCGGCGGCTCGTCCGCGCGACCGCCACCAGCGCGGTCGT
The DNA here is from genome assembly GCA_030147065.1 of Pseudonocardia sp. GTDB lineage: Bacteria > Actinomycetota > Actinomycetes > Mycobacteriales > Pseudonocardiaceae > Pseudonocardia. The sequence continues at coordinate 8,043 of JASLAP010000069.1, forward strand.
GCTGGCGTTCGCCGGGCTGGCCCTGCAGGTCGACGCGACGGTGCGGCCGTGGGTGTTCGGCGTGCTGCCCGCGTACACGGCGCTCGCGGTGCTGGCGCGGTACGCGCTGCGCCGCTGGCTGTACCAGCAGCGGTGCACCGGCCGGTTCCTGCTGCCGGTCCTCGCCGTCGGCAGCCACCAGGCCGTGGCCGACCTGATCGCGCGCACCCGGGCCGACCGGCACTTCGGCTGGACCGTCGACGGCGTCTGCACCTCCACGGGAGCCGGACCCGACGGCTCGACCCACATCGATGGGGTGCCGGTGGTCGGCGACCTCGAGTCGATCGTGATGGCTGTCCGGACGACCGGGTACCGGGTCGTCGTGGTGGCCCCCGGGCCCGGCTGGGGACCGCGCCGGTTGCACGAGCTGGCCTGGCAGCTGGAGGGCACCCGCACCGAGCTGGCCGTCGACCCCGGCCTGATGGACCTCGCCGGGCCCCGGCTGCACATCACCCCGATGGACGGCATGCCGATGGTCCAGCTCAGCAGGCCGCGGCTGACCGGCGGGAACCGGTTGCTCAAGCGGGCGTTCGACGTGGTCGGCGCCGCCGCACTGCTCGTCCTGCTGGCCGGGCCCCTGCTGCTGGTGGCGATGGCCGTGCGGGCCGACGGCGGTCCCGCGCTGCGCCGCGAGCCGCGGATCGGCGAGGGCGGCCGGCCCTACCCGATGGCCCGGTTCCGGGTCGCCCGCCACGACGACGGGAGCCGGCCCAGCGAGCTGGGCCGGGCGCTGCAGCGGTTCTCCGTCGACGAACTCCCCCAGCTGCTCGACGTGCTCGCCGGATCGATGTCGCTGGTCGGGCCGCGCCCCCCGGAGCCCGCCGAGGTGGCCGGTGCCGACGCGCACGCCATGCGCCGCCTGCTGGTGCGGCCCGGGATGACCGGGTTGTCGCAGGTCCTGCGCGGCCGGGACCGGGTGAGCTGGGACGAGTCGGCGCGGCTCGACCTGCGCTACGTGGAGAACTGGTCGCTGATCCTCGACGTGTCGATCCTGTTGCGGACCGTCCGCTCGGTGGCGCGGCGCGACCGGTGTTCGGCGGGGGTCTAGCGGACGGTCACCCGGCGCGGAGCGATGGCGTCGACGATGCCGGTCACCGCCTCCTGGATCAGCATCGCCGCCGCGTGGTGCGCCTGCGGCGGTCCCCCCATGGGATCCGGCACCCGGTCCGCGTCCGGGAGCGCGGGCGGTGCCTGGCCGCGCCTCCTGCGCACCTCGTCGACCAACGCGTGCGCCCGGGCCGTCGGGCCTTCGGGCAGTGCGGTCGGCTCGATCTCGGCGGCCAGCCTGGCGAACTCGCGCAGGCTGAAGCAGGTGGCCAGGGCGGCGGGCTCGCGGTCGATCACCGCCGACCGGTGCCGCACGTTGAGACCGAGCACCAGGTCCACCTCGCCGATCATCGCGGTGCGCAGCTGGCGGGCGACGAACCGCTCGGCGGCGACCCCGTCCAGGCGCCACGGGGCCAGCTCGGAGCGGGTGAACTCGTGCATCGGCGACCCGACGACCGCCTGCACCCCGGCGCTGGACACGTCGAACGCGGCCGCGCCCCGCCCGCCCAGCCGCCCGACCAGCAGGTGCCGGGTCAGGATCTCGGCGAACGGCGAGCGGCAGATGTTGCCGGTGCAGACGAACAGCAACCCGAACCTGTTCGCCGCTGCGACGTGCCGCCCCATGGACGCCATTGTCGCCTTCGCGGCTGCCGCACCGCCCGGCGGACCACCCGGCCGGCCCTCGACAGCGATCATCAGTCCTGATGAGACCGCACCGATCGAGCTAGCAGAGCGTGCCCGATCGACGACCTTCCGTGTGCTCCCCCGGCACCACTCCCCAGGCCGTACGAGAACGAGGGATTGCCATGCCTGCTGACTCGACCCGGGTCGCCGACGGCTCCCGCCCGCGCAGCTCGACCCGCTGGCGGCAGCGCTACGCCGTCTCCGCCGCCACCGTCGACCTGATCGCGGTCACCGCCGCCGTGCTGGCCTACGGGCTGCTCGGCAGCTCGCCGCACAGCCGGGTGCTCGGCGTAGGGCTGGTCGTCGCCGTGCTCACCGCGGCCTGCCTGGCCCTGTCCCGGGCCTGGGACCCGGCTGTGCTCGGTACCGGGTCGCGCGAGTTCACGCGGCTGCTGCGCGGGTTCCTGAGCGCGGCGGTCGCGATCGGGCTGAGCATCCTGGCCGTCGGTCTGGACTACGGGCGGCCGTGGGTGTTCGCGGTCCTGCCGGCCGCCGCCGCGCTGTCCACGGCAGGGCGGCTGTGGCTGCGTCACGAGTTGCACCGCAGGCGCCGGGCCGGGCAGGCGATGGCCAGGGTGCTGGCCGTCGGGACGGTGGAGTCGGTGACCGGGCTGATCCGGCGCACCCGCCGGGTCCCGCAGCACGGCTGGCTCGTCGACGGCGTGTGCACGCCCACCGGCGCCGGCCCGAACGGGACCTCCTACGTCGAGGACGTGCACGTGGTCGGCGACCTCGACTCGGTCGCCGCGCTGGCCGGCAGCGGCCGGTTCGACGTGGTGTCGGTCAGCCAGACCCCGGGCTGGTCGGCCCGCCGGCTGCAGCAGCTGGCCTGGACCCTGGAAGGCACCGGCACCGAACTGGCCGTCGACCCGGGGCTGATGGAGGTGGCCGGGCCCCGCCTGCACATGGCCACCGTCGACGGGCTGCCGTTGCTGCGGCTGAGCCACCCCACCTTCGACGGCCTGCCCCGGCTGCTCAAGGGCGGGGTCGACCGCATCGCGGCGGTGCTGCTGCTCGCCGTGCTCGCCCTGCCGATGCTGGTCATCGCGGCCGCGGTCCGGCTCGACGGTGGACCCGCCTTCTTCCGGCAGCGCCGGATCGGGGTCGGCGGACGCGAGTTCCGGATGGTCAAGTTCCGGTCGATGGTCGTCGACGCCGAGGCCCGCAAGGCCGCGCTGGCCGGCGCCGACGAGGGGGCCGGCCCGCTGTTCAAGATGCGCCGCGATCCCCGGGTCACCCGCGTCGGCGCCGTGCTGCGCCGGTACTCCCTCGACGAGCTCCCCCAGCTGTTCAACGTGCTCGTCGGGTCGATGTCGCTGGTCGGGCCGCGCCCGCCGCTCCCGGTGGAGGCGGCCGGCTACGCCAACGACGCCCGGCGCCGGCTGCTGGTCAAGCCCGGGATGACCGGGCTATGGCAGGTCAGCGGGCGCAGCGAGCTGTCCTGGGAGGAGACGGTCCGGCTCGACCTCCGCTACGTGGAGAACTGGACGATGGCGCTGGACGCCCGGATCCTGGCCCGCACCGTGCAGGCCATGGTCCGGGGCGACGGCGCCTACTGACCGGACCTCACCGCGGCCGTCAGCGGGCCGGCTGCGGATCGTGTCCAACGCCGACGGGCCCCGGCCGAGTTCGGCCGGGGCCCGTCGGGGCAGAGCGGGCTCAGGGAACCTGGGCGCCCAGCACGTCGTCCGGGAACTGCTCGGCGTAGGAGTCCACCGAGTCGGTGCGCAGCGCGTCCCACAGCTGCGTGGCACGGGCGTCGTCGAGGCTCAGCACGCCGCCCTCGGCCGCGGGGGCCACCGGCGCGAACAGGAAGGACGTGGTCGCCGGGCGGACGTTGCGCAGCTCCATGCCCAACCCGCGCAGGTTGTAGTTGGTCAGCGTGTCGTCCACGGTCAGCGCCGACGACGTCGTGTCGAACAGCTCGTAGGCGGCGACCGGGCCGCGGTTCGGGACCTGCCCGATGACCTGGCGCGACAGCGCCCGCACGACGGCCTGCTGGCGCTGGGCCCGGTCCGCGTCGCCACCGGGCAGGTCGCTCTGCCGCAGGAAGGCCAGCATCTCGGCGCCGTCGAGGCGGTTGGTGCCCTCGGCGAACTCCACCCCACCGCTGCGGGTGGCCTCGGCCACGCCGACCTCGATGCCGCCGACCAGGTCGACGGTCTCGCCGAGCTCCGCGAAGTCGATCACCGCGTAGTGGTCGACGCGCAGGTCGGTCAGCGCCTCGACGGCCTGCACCTGCAGCGACGGCCCGCCCAGGGACTCGACCGCGTCGAGTGACTGGCGGCCCTGCCCGGGCACCTCCAGGCCGAGGTTGGGCGGCAGCGTCACCACCGTGGCCGCGGTGCGGCTCTCGTCCGTGCTGGCCAGCATGTACACGTCGGCGGGCACCGGGGTGGCACCCGAGTCCCGGCCGATCAGCAGGAAGGTCAGCTGACCGGTCGACGCCGGGCGGGCCAGCGGGAGGAGCGGGGTGAACACGTTGTTCACCCGCTTGATGTTGTTGCCCAGGCTCTCGGTGGCGGCGAACAGCGCGCCGGCCATCGTGCCGAGCAGCACCACCAGCGTGACGGCGACCACGACCAGCACCCGGAACAGGCGACGGTCCCGCAGCCTGGTCGGCCGGGGAGCTGCTGGGGGCGACGCCTGCGCCGGCGCCGGGCGCTCCAGCAACTCGGGGGGCCGTTCAGGCATGGGTTACTCCACTCGCCGGGGCTGGTTGGGACACCTGGAACGTCGCCAGAATGTGCGGGTTGTTACGGAATGAACGCGAAGAGTCATCGAAGGTGTGACGGCCGTCCGGTGCGGGACCCGACCGCTGCGCACCCCTAGCCTGACGACATGGCCTCCAGCCCCGAGGACACCGACCGGCGACCGATCGACCTGGAGCACCGACGGCTGGCGCGACCCGGCTGCACCGTCCACTACTGGTTCGGCGGGAACCCGGACGGGCCGGTGCTGGTGTTCACCCACGGCGCCGGCATGGACCACCGCATGTTCGACGCGCAGCTCGCGGCGTTCGCCGACTTCCGCCTGCTCGTCTGGGACCTCCCCCGCCACGGCGACTCGCAACCGTCCGCCGGGCGGTTCGAGATCCCGGCGGTGGCCGAGGACCTGCTCGCCGTCCTCGACGACGCCGGGGCACGGCGGGCGGTGCTCGTCGGGCAGTCGCTGGGCGGGTACGTCGTGCAGCACGCGTACCGCCTCGCCCCCGACCGCGTCCGGGCCCTGGTCCTGATCGGGACGACGAGCATCGCGCAGCCGTACTCGCGCGCGGAGGTGATCTCCCTGCGGGCCACCCTCCCGCTGCTGGCGCTGTGGCCCTACCGCCGCCTCACCGCGACCGTCGCCCGCCGGCTGTCGACCGTGCCGAGCGTCCAGGACTACGTGCTCTCGGCCATGCGCCGGCTGACGCACCGCGGCTTCCTCACCGTCTGGCGGGGGCTCACCCGGTCGCTCGGCCGGGTCGGTCTGCCTGGGCACCGCGTCGAGGTCCCGGTGCTGCTCGCGAACGGGGTCCGCGACGACCTCGGGTCGATCCGGCGGCACGCGCCGGCCTGGGCCGCGGCCGAGCCCCTGACCACCCTGGTCATGATCCCCGGGGCCGGCCACAACGCGAACCAGGACAACCCGCAGGCGTTCAACCGCGTCCTGCGGGACTTCCTCGACGAGCTCCCGGACTGAGCCGGCCGACCGCACCGCATAGCGCCGCCGAGCCTTCCGCCCGTGCCGGACGGTGGTCGCCGCGAACACCGCCACCGCGTCCACCCAGCCCCGCGCCCGGCGGCCGGCCCGTCCGGTACGACCAGCAGCCCGGGAAGCGCAACTGCACGTCAGGGCCTTTCCGCCGGACGGTGGGGAACGGGAGGGGCGACGGGCGGCCGGCCCGCCGCCGACGGCGGCGGGACCGCGGGCGGCCGAGCGACGGGCCGCG
>JASLAP010000126.1 GCA_030147065.1 Pseudonocardia sp.
CCGTCGGGTGCGACCTCCACGGTCCGCAACCGGCCGTACCGCCCGTCCAACTCGGAGATCGGCTCGCCGAGACCCTCGCCGTCGAGCGGAACGGTCCACAGCCGCTCGCCCCGCAGGGCGGCCAGGTAGATCGTGCTGGCATCCCCGCCTGGAAATGGACCCGACGCACACCTGGCTGCGCGGCATGATCCGCGCGGCAGCAGCGGACCTCGCCAGGCGTTGATCTCCGTTCTGGGGTCGGGCCGCACCTGTGGACACGTGAACGGCCGGGGTGTCGGACTCCGGTGTCGCCGGTGGGGTCAACTCACCAGCGAGCCGGTCACCGGCAACTCGTCGGCGTTGACCGCCAGCACGTCGACATGGCGTTGTGCCCCCGGCAGGATTCGAACCTGCGACACACGGTTTAGGAAACCGATGCTCTATCCCCTGAGCTACGAGGGCGCCCCGGCATGGTAGCGGCGTCGACCGCCGCCCCGCGCTGCCGGGCCGTGCTCCACCCGGGGGTCGAGCGCGATGGGCCGTGTGGTCGTCGCGGCATCGGCGACGAGGTCACGGCTTGCGGGCCACTCCGGCGAACTCGATCCACTCCATGCTCAGCTGGCTCCGGTCCTCGGACTCCGGTCGCCACTGCGAGGCCTCCACCAGCCCGGGCTCGAGGAGTTCGAGGCCGTCGAACCAGGGGCTGACCTCCTCGACGGTGCGCACCCGGCCCCAGTTCCCGCCGGTGGCGGCGAGCATGAAGTCCGTCATCTGCTCACGCAGCGCAGGATCGTCGCTGACCAGGTGGCTGACCACGACGAAGCTGCCCGGCGCCATGCGGTCGACCATGGCGTGCATCAGGGCGCCGGGTTCGTCGGCGTCGGGGATGCAGTGCAGCACCGAGACGTACAGCGCGGCGATCGGCCGGGAGAGGTCCAGCAGCTGCCGGACCTCGGGATGGCCCAGCACGCCCTCCGTGTCGCGCATGTCGGCCTGGATCACCGTCGTGCGCTCGTCCTGGGCCAGCAGCGCCCGGCCATGGGCGAGGACGATGGGGTCGCTGTCGACGTACACCACGTGCGACGCGGGATCGACCCGCTGGGCGATCTGGTGCACGTTGTCCTGGGTGGGCAGGCCCGATCCGTGGTCGAGGAACTGCCGGATCCCGTGCTCGGCGGCCAGGTGCCGCACCGCGCGCTGCAGGAACCGCCGGTTGTTCACCGCCAGCGCCCTCGTGCTGGGGGCCGCGGCGTCGAGGTGGGCGCACGCCTCCCGGTCGGCCTCGAAATTGTCCTTGCCGCCCAGGTAGTAGTCGTACATCCGGGCCACGCTCGGCGTGCTGATGTCGATCTCCGCAGACGCGCCGGCCTGCTCGCTGGCCTCGTTCATGCCCCCCGACCCTAGTGCCCCGGCTCACGTTGCGTGTTCGGCCTCGTACGCACCGCCGACTGGTCGGCGCCCGGGTGCCTCAGCCGGTCGCGCGTCGGGCCATGTGGGCGGCCACGCCGTCGAGGAACAGGTCGAGGCCGAACCGGACGTCCTCGTGCATGCCCTGCTCGAACATCTCGTCGGTGTCGAACACGCCGTCGGCCACCACGCGGCTCAGTGCCGGGAAGCGCACCGGGTCGACCAGTGCGGCCAGGACGGCGCCGTAGCGGGGGCCGAAGGCGGCCGGGTCCTTCTCGTAGCTGCGCTCCAGCTCCCGGCCCAACCGCATCTGCCCGTGCACGTAGGTGATCAGGGTCTGGATGACGCCGACCTTCTCCAGTTCGGACAGCGGGGTGTCGGACAGCGCGAGCAGGCCGCGGTCGAACCAGGCCAGGTTGTTCGGGCCGACCGGCGGCCCGTTCAGCGGCAGCTGGGCGAACCAGCCGTGCACGCTGATCGTCTCCAGGATGGCGAAGGCCCAGGTGGTCAGCGCGGTGCGCCAGTCCATCCCGGACAGGTCCGGTGGGGGTGCGACCGCGGCGTCGCTCATCAGCAGGAGCAGCTCGTCCTTGCTGCGCACGTGCCGGTACAGCGCCATCGTCGAGTTGCCCAGCTCGGCGGCGACCTTGGCCATGGAGACCGCGGCCAGGCCCTCGGCGTCGGCGATCACGATGGCCGCCCGGACGATCTCCTCGACGGTCAGGGTGGCCTTCGGGCCCCGGCGGGCGGCCTCGCGCCGGCCCCAGAGCAGGGCGACGTCGTCGGGCAGCGGGGTCGGGTCGGCCATGGCCCCAGTCTAGGAACGGACCTTCCGGGCTCTACTGCGTAGCTGCTACGCTTTTTCGCGTATGAGATACGCAGTCGGGAGGCAGGCATGATCATCGAAGCGCTGGGCGTGCGGAAGACCTACGGGTCCACCGCCGTGCTCGACGGCGTCGACCTGCGGGTCGAGCGGGGCACGGTGTGCGCCCTGCTCGGTCCGAACGGCGCCGGCAAGACCACCATGGTCCACATCCTCAGCACGCTGATCCGGGCCGACGGCGGGGACATCCGGATCGCCGGGCACGACGTGCGGCGCGACCCCGCCGCCGTCCGCGGGGTGATCAGCCTGACCGGCCAGTTCGCCGCGGTCGACGAGGAGCAGACCGGCCGGGAGAACCTGGTCATGGCCGGGCGGCTGATGCACCTCGGCCGGGCCGCGGCGCGCCGGCGGGCCGCCGAGCTGCTGGAGCGGTTCGACCTGGTCGAGGCCGCGGACCGGCGGACGCGCACCTACTCCGGCGGCATGCGCCGCCGGCTGGACCTGGGGATGAGCCTGGTCGGGGCGCCGCAGGTGATCTTCCTCGACGAGCCGACCACCGGCCTGGACCCGTCCGGCCGGGTCGCGGTCTGGGACGCCGTGGCCGAGCTCGTCCGGACCGGCACCACGATCCTGCTGACCACCCAGTACCTGGAGGAGGCCGACCGGCTGGCCGACCGCATCGTGCTCATCGACCACGGCCGGGTGGCCGCGGAGGGCACCGCGGACGCGCTGAAGGCCCAGGTCGGCGGGGAGCGGCTGGACCTGCACTTCGCCGACCGCGCCGGGCTGGACCGGGCGGCCCGGCTGGTCGGGGGCGTGGCCGAGGCCGAGCGGCCGGTCCTCGGCGTCGCCTCCGACGGCAGCGCCGGGCACCTGCGGCAGGTCCTGGACCGGCTCGCCGGGGCCGGGGTCGAGGTGGCCCGCGTCGACGCCCACCGCCCGACCCTCGACGACGTCTTCCGCACCCTGACCGCCGCCCCGCCCGTCGGCGACCACGCCGCCGTGCCGGCCTGACCCGGAAGGACCCCGCCATGACCACGTCCGCCCCCGTCCGCCACGACGGCTTCGCAGCCGGCCTGTCCGACACCCTCACCATGGTCGACCGCAGCGTCCGGCTGACCCGTCGCAACGTCGACACGCTGCTCACCTCGGTGGTGCTGCCGGTGATGATCATGTTGATGTTCGTCTTCGTGTTCGGCGGCGCCATCCAGACCGGCACCGAGTACGTCACCTACGTGGTGCCCGGGATCATCCTGCTGTGCACCGGCTACGGCGCCGCGAACACCGCGATGGTCGTCGCCGACGACATGACCAAGGGCATGGTCGACCGGCTGCGCTCGATGCCGATCCGCAGCTCGGCCGTGCTGACCGGGCACGTCACCGCCAGCCTGGCCCGCAACGCCGTCGCCACCACCCTGGTCGTGCTGGTCGCGCTGCTGGTCGGGTTCCGGCCGAACGCGACAGCCGGGGAGTGGCTGCTGGCCGCCGGCCTGCTGCTGCTCTACGTGCTGGGCATGTCCTGGCTGGCCGCCGGCGTCGGGGTGATCGCCCGCAGCGTCGAGTCGGCCGGCGTGTTCAGCTTCTTCATGCTGTTCCTGCCCTACCTGAGCAGCGCGTTCGTCCCGACCCACACGATGCCCGGCGTCCTGCGGGTGGTCAGCGAGAACCAGCCGGTCACGCCGGTCACCGAGACCGTCCGCGGGCTGCTGACGGGCACCCCGATCGGCGGCAGCGGGTGGCTGGCGGTGGCCTGGTGCGTGGGTCTGATCGCGGTGTCCTACGCCTTCGCGACCGCGATGTACGTCCGCCGAGCGCGGCGCTGAGGCCGCCTACAACCAACGCACGCCGGAGCCGTGCGGGTCGGTCGCGGCCAGCGCGACCCCGTCGCGGGACAGCACGAACTCCCCGGGCAGCAGGTCGGGCTCGGCGAGCCCGGGCAGCACCCCGGGGGCCTCGTTGGCCAGCCACACCGCGCCGGTGGCCCGGACGGTGTCGGCGAACCGCGCCCGCTCGGCCGGATCGGGCAGGTAGGCGAGCACCGCGGTGTGGAAGACGACCGGCGTCGCCGCCCGCGGGGCCTGCGCGAGCAGGTCCGGCAGGTCGGTGCGCAGGTCACCGGCGACCAGGTGGGCGGGCTCGGCCCGGGCCACCGCGGCGGCCGCGCGCAGCTGCTCGCCCAGGTGCTCCTCGCCCGGCCACACCAGGGCGTCCAGCCAGGCCAGGTGGTCGGGATCGGTGACGTCGAGCGGGTGCAGGTCCAGCCCGGCCCGCCAGGCCACCTCGACCGGCCGGTCCGGCAGCGGGGTGCCGGGCCCGGCGGTGCAGCGGAACGTCGGGGCGCCGGGGACGCCCGGGACCCGGTGCCCGTCGTAGTCGTAGCCGTAGCGGTCGGGGTAGAGGCACAGCCCGGCCGCCGCGCCCACCTCGATCAGCGCCAGCGGCTGCGGAAGTGCGGCCAGGGCGGGCAGCAGCGTCGCGCAGCGGGCCGGGATGTTCGTCTGGGTGCTGCGGGCCAGCATCACCCCGGCGACCTCCTCGGCCCGCCCGGCCAGCGCGGCGACGAACGCGTTCCACCCGGTCAACCGGCCGCACAGCAGCTGGACGGCCGCGAACAGCAGGTTCGGCTGCCGCTTCGCCGGCGGCAGCGCGGCCAGGAAGGCCAGGCACCGCTCGTCGCGGGCGACCCGGCGGGCCAGGTCGGCGTAGATGCGGGACCGCCCGGCCGCCTCGACGGTCGCGAACCTCCGGTAGGCCTCGGCGATCGCGGCCGCCGTCGTCTGGCCCGTCGTCATCCCCCGATGGTGCGCCGCCGGACCGCGCCGGGCCATCCCGACCGACCCGTGGACCGCGCACAGCAGCCTCTCAGCCGGGTCTCAGACGCCGGGTTCACACTTGGCCGCATGCGCATACTCGTGGTGGACGACGACCGGGCCGTCCGCGACTCGCTGCGCCGCTCCCTGGCCTTCAACGGTTACCAGGTCGAGCTCGCCAACGACGGCTACGCCGCCCTGGACGCGATCACCACCCAGCGCCCGGACGCCATGGTGCTGGACGTGATGATGCCCCGGCTGGACGGCCTGGAGGTCTGCCGCCGGCTCCGCGGCGGCGGCGACGACCTGCCGATCCTGGTGCTCACCGCCCGCGACGCGGTGTCCGACCGGGTGGCCGGGCTGGACGCCGGGGCCGACGACTACCTGCCCAAGCCGTTCGCCCTGGAGGAGCTGCTGGCCCGGCTGCGGGCGCTGCTGCGCCGGCGCACCCCGGACGAGATCGCCGCCGGCTCGGGCCAGGTCAAGCCGCTGGAGTTCGCCGACCTCAGCCTGGACCCGGAGACCCGCGAGGTCCGCCGCGGCGACCGGCAGATCAGCCTCACCCGCACCGAGTTCTCCCTGCTGGAGCTGCTGCTGGCGCACCCGCGCCGGGTGCTGACCCGGGCCCAGATCCTCGAACAGGTGTGGGGCTACGACTTCCCCACCACCGGCAACGCGCTGGAGGTCTACGTCGGCTACCTGCGCCGCAAGACCGAGGCCGAGGCCGAGCCGCGGCTGATCCACACCGTCCGCGGTGTCGGGTACGTGCTGCGCGACACCCCGCCGTGATGCCGGCCGGTCCGGCGCCGGTGCTGCGGCAGGGCCGCCCGGACGGGTCGGTGCCGCGGGTGGAGATGCTCGACCACTTCTCCCTCAAGGCCCGGATCGGGATCCTGGCCGCGCTGGTCGCCGCCCTGGTCGTGGTGCTGGTGTCGGTCGCGGCGTTCGTCACGGTGCGGGTGAACATCCTGCAGAGCCTCGACACCAACCTGTTCCAGCGTGCCTACGCGGCCGCGCAGAGCGAGCTGGCCGACCCGCGGCAGCTGGCGACCCTGCCGACCGAGGTGCTCGGGGCGGGGGACATCCGGCTGGCCCTGCTGCTGGGCGACGGCGGGGCCGTCTCGGCCGAGGGGCTGGCCTCGGCGCCGCCGCTGGGGCCCCCGGAGCTGGAGGTCGCGACCGGGGCGGCGGTGTCGTCGGTGCGCACCGCCGACCGGAACGGTGTCGCCTACCGGGTGGTCGCGGTGCGCGCCGGTCCCGGCCAGGCGCTGGTGATCGGCCAGCGGCTGGCCCCCACCCAGCAGGTGCTCACCACGCTCGGCGTGGCGCTGCCGGTGGTCGGCGGGATCGGCGTGGTGCTGGCTGCGCTGGCCGGGATGGCGGTGGCCCGGGCGGGGCTGCGGCCGGTGGACCGGCTGACCGCGGCCACCGAGCGGGTCGCGATCACCGGCGACCTGCGCCCGATCCCGGTGGACGGCACCGACGAGCTGGCCCGGCTCACCCGCTCGTTCAACGACATGCTCGACGCGCTGGCGGCCTCCCAGGAGCAGCAGCGCCGGCTGGTCGCCGACGCCGGCCACGAGCTGCGCACCCCGCTCACCTCGATGCGGACCAACCTGGAACTGCTGGCCGCGGCCAGCCGCCCGGGGGCGCCGTCGCTGCCCGACGCCGACCGCGCGGAGATCCTCGACGACGTCCAGGCCCAGGTGACCGAGCTGTCCACGCTGGTCGGCGACCTGGTCGAGCTGGCCCGCGACGACGCGCCGCAGAAGGTGCACGAGCCGGTCGAGCTGACCGACGTCGTGCACCGGGCGCTGGAGCGGGCCCGGCGCCGGGCGGGCGACGTCGAGTTCGAGTCGAGCCTGGTCCCGTGGACGCTGGTGGGCGACGCGACCGCGCTGGAGCGCGCGGTGCTCAACCTGCTGGACAACGCGGCGAAGTGGAGCCCGCCCGGCGGCCGGGTGCGGGTGCAGATGCGCCAGCTCGACGACTGGTCGGTGGTGCTGGAGGTGGCCGACGCGGGTCCGGGCATCCCGGACGCCGACCTCGCGCGGGTGTTCGACCGGTTCTACCGGGCCGACACGTCCCGGACGATGCCCGGCTCCGGCCTGGGACTGGCGATCGTGCGCCAGGTCGCGGTGCGGCACGGCGGGGCGGTGTGGGCCGGGCGGGCGCCGGAGGGCGGCGCGCTGCTCGTGCTGCGGCTGCCCGGCCGCCGCCCCGCCGACTCCTTGCACGGAGCGTAAGCGGCCGGCCGTCGTCGCCGGCTCGGTGCGCTCCTTGCGCGCCGGTGGGCCGCAGCGTTCGGCGGAGTGTGGCGGCGGACACACGGGTGCGCCGGAGGAGGACCCGGCCGGGAGGCGCTCGGGTTCCGCCCACCGTCGGCAGCCTGTCCACCTGATCGTGCGACACGCCGGGGGGCGACTCGGTGAGCAGGGCGGGACCGGCTACTGTCGAGATCCGGCGCAGTCCGGACCACGGAGCGGATCGGACCCGGCGCCGGGCGGGCCACGGGGACCGCGGGCCGGGCCGGACCGGCCCGAACAGGACCCCCGATCCGGTTTGCCTCGGCACCGGCGCGCCGCAACGGTTGACGCGGGGCGTAATCATCTGGTGTCGTGGGGTGGTCCCGGCCGTGGTGCCCCGCGCCCGGGAGACAAGGTGGCCGCGCCGACCGAGGACCCCTCCCCGACGTCGGCGCGGCCCTGCCTTGTCCGGCCGGTCGGACGTCACTCGCAGCGACCGCTTCCGCGGTACCGCCGAACGCCCTTACCGAACCGTGACGGCGGGGTCCGGACGGCCGCGATCCACCTCCGGCCGCCGCTAGTCTCGCCCCGTGCGAGGTGCCCGATGACCGACCGGCCGCTGGCCCTCGTCGTCGACGACGACGTCACCGTGCGCGACGTCGTCCAGCGCTACCTCGACCGGGCCGGCTACCGCGTGGTGGTGGCCGGCGACGGGGAGCAGGCGCTGCGCGAGGTCGCCGACCGGGCGCCCGACGTCGTCGTGCTCGACCTGATGCTGCCCCGGCTGACCGGCCTGGAGGTGTGCCGGCGGCTGCGCCGCGACGCGGTCGGGGTGCCGATCGTCATGCTGACCGCGCTCGGCGAGGAGGAGGACCGGGTGCTCGGCCTGGAGCTGGGCGCCGACGACTACGTAACCAAGCCGTTCAGCCCCCGTGAACTGGTGCTGCGCGTCGCGGCGGTGCTGCGCCGCTCGCGCGAGCGGCCGGCCCGCGACACCGCCGACGCCCCGGTCGTCGACGGCGACCTGGAGGTCGACGTGCCGGGACGGCGCGCGTTCCGCGCCGGCCGGCCGCTGCCGCTGACCGTGCGCGAGTTCGACCTGCTGGCCTTCCTGGTGCGCCGGCCCGGGCAGGTGTTCACCCGCGCCGAGCTGCTGGAACGGGTGTGGGGCTGGGACTTCGGCGACCAGTCCACGGTCACCGTGCACGTGCGGCGGCTGCGCGAGAAGGTCGAGCCCGACCCGACCAGCCCGCGGCGCATCGCCACCGTGTGGGGCGTCGGCTACCGCTACGACGGCGCCGCCGTGACGTCCTGATGGCGCCCTGATGGGGACCTGATGCAACCGTCCCTCGCGGTCGTGCCGGTCGCGCTGGCGCTGTCGCTGCCGGTCGCGCTGCTCGGCGCGCTCCTGCTGCACCGCATGCGCCGCCGCTCGATCACCGCCGCGACCACGGTGCTGGTGCTGGTCCCGGTGGCGGCCACGCTGGCCGGGGTGATCGGCACCAGCGGGTTCATGTACACCCCGCAGCTGCTGGTGATCGTGCTGGTCTGCGCGGTGGTCGCGGCGGTGACCGTGCCGGCCGCGCTGCTGCTGGGCCGGGGCATCGCGCGGGACGTCACCTGGCTGCACGAGGCCCGCCGGGCCGAACTGGCCGCCGAGCGGTCCCGCCGCGAGCTGGTCGCCTGGATGAGCCACGACCTGCGGACCCCGCTGGCCGGGATCCGGGCGATGAGCGAGGCGCTCGCCGACGGCGTGGTCGACGAGCCGGGCGAGGTCGCCGTCTACGCCCAGCGCATCGGCCGGGAGACCGAGCGGCTCACCGCCATGGTCGAGGACCTGTTCCAGCTCTCCCGGATCACCTCCGGCGCGCTGCGCCTGACGCTGTCCGCGGTGCCCCTGCACGACGTGGTCAGCGAGGCGGTGGCCGCTGAGGGCGCGACGGCGGCCCGGCACGGGGTCCGGTTGCGGGCCGAGGGCGCGGGCTGGCCGGTGGTCCGCGGCAGCGACCCCGAGCTGACCCGGGTGCTGCGCAACCTGCTGACGAACGCGGTCCGGCACACCCCGCCCGGCGGGGCGGTGGTGGTGACGGGCGGGGTCACCGACAACGGGAACCAGGCATGGCTGCGCGTCGACGACGGTTGCGGCGGCATCCCGGACGAGGACCTGGACCGGGTGTTCGACGTGGCCTTCCGCGGCGCCTCGGCCCGGACGCCGGGGGAGTCGGGGGGCGGGTTGGGGCTGGCCATCGCCCGCGGCCTCGTCGAGGCCCACCACGGTCGGATCACGGTGCGCAACGTCGGCGACGGCTGCCGGTTCGAGGTGCGGCTGCCGCTGGCGACCCCGTAGGCGCGGTTCGCCCGGGTGCGGAGGGGGTTCCGCGGCGCCCCCGCTACGGTGCACGCATGGAAATGGCCCCACCGCAGATCGGCCGTGCACTCGTGGTGGTCGTGGACGACCGGGTGAGCCACGGCGAGCACGAGGACACCACCGGCCCGCTGGTCAGGGAGCTGCTCGAGGAGGGCGGCCTGGTCGTGGACGCCGTCGTGGTGGTGCCCGGCGATCCGGTGGCCATCCGCAACGCGCTGAACACCGCGGTGATCGGCGGGGTGGACCTGGTGGTGACCGCCGGGGGCACCGGGGTCTCGCCGCGCGACGTCACCGCGGACGCCACCGCGGGCGTGCTCGACCGCCCGATCCCGGGCATCGCCGAGGCCATCCGCGCCTCCGGGCTGGCCGCCGGTGCCGTCGACGCGGGGCTCTCCCGCGGCCTGGTCGGGGTCTCCGGCAGCACCCTGGTGGTGAACCTGGCGCCGTCGCGGGCCGCGATCCGCGACGGCATGGCCACGCTGACCCCGCTGGTCGCGCACGTGATCGCCGAGCTGTCCGGGCTGGACTGAGCGCGGGGCCGGGCGGGGTGGCCGAGCACGCCGATCCGGACCGTCCGGCGCCCGCGGGGTCGCCGGCCGGGCCCAAAGGCACCGGGTTGACCGAGCAGCAGCGCCGCCGGCTGGCCGAGGTGTTCGGCGACGTGCTGCCCGCGACCACCGCCGACGAGCGCGACGACCGCGACCGGGCTGCCGGCGCCGGCAACGACGACCGACTGCTGACCGACCGCCCGCCGCACCACGACCAGGAGCGCTGACCGGGCGCGGCGGGGTCGGGGGATCAGCGGTGGTGCTCCGGGCGCTCCTGCGGCCGGCCGTCGGCCAGCAGATCGCGGATCTGCACCAGCAGCTCGATCTCGGTGGGCTCGGGGGGACCGGCCTCCTCCCCGCGCTTGCGCCGCTCCTTGATCAGGTTGACCGGCAGCACGATCACGAAGTAGATCACCGCCGCCACGATCAGGAAGTTGATCGCCGCGGTGATCACCGCGGCGATGTCGACGTAGGTCGTGTCCTTGCCCGGGATGATGCTGAAACCCAGGCCGGGGCTGCTCGGCGGGGTGATCGCGTTGATCAGGGGCTCGATGATGGCGCTGGTGAAGGCGGTGACGATCGCGGTGAACGCCGTGCCGATGACCACCGCGACGGCGAGGTCGATGACGTTGCCGCGCAGCAGGAAGTCCTTGAACCCTTTGATCATGTCAGCGGAGGGTAACGGCGACCGACTGGTTGAGCGAGGTGGCGGCCACCCGGCCGGCGGATGTTCGCGACATCGTGATGAGCACGAGCCGATCACCCGATCCGGTGACCGGGCCGGCGCCCGGATCGGGCTCCAGCACCGCCTGAACGGTCGCGTCCGCGGCGAGCACCAGCGGCTGGTCGGCCCGCTCGCCGGGGGCGACCACATCGACCCGGCTGCCCGGGGCCAGCACCGCGGCCACCCCGGCGTCGGCCAGCCGGACCGGGACCACGGCGCCGTCCGGGGTGCTCACCCGCGAGGCGCCCGCCAGCCGGGCGTCGGTGATGGGCTCGCCGGCCCGGGCCCCGCCGACCAGCGTCCGCCCGTCGAGGGCGGCCGGATCGTGCAGCGCCCCGCCCGGCACCAGCTCGGCCGGCCAGTGGCGCACCGCGAGGTCGGCGGCGCGCACCGGGCCACCCGCAGCGAGGTCGGTGGCTGCCACCAGCACCGGCACGACGGCGGTGCGGTCGGCCGGGGTGAGGGCGAGGACCAGCGCAGCGGTGGCGAGCACCGCCGCGACGAGCCGGCGCAGCAGCACCGTGCGGCGCCAGCCCAGCCGGCCCGGTGGGCCGCTGCGGCGCAGCCGGGCGGTCCACCGGTCGGCAGTGGGCGGGGCGGCGGGATGCGGTCGCGGATCGGTCATGCCCCGGACGCTAGGACCGCCGCACCGCCCGGCGGAACCGCATCGCTGCGGCTGTGGACAACCGACCGGCGTTGTGGACAACTCGGCCGGCGCGGGGCTCTCCGGCGGGTGCCGCGGGTCGGGATGTGGTGCGCTGGGGCGCGCCGGCTCAGCGGCTGCGGCTCGGAGCTGTAGGTCAGGAGGCGGCGGCGCTGGGGGTGCTCGAGCTGGAGCTGCTCTTGCTGCCGCTGTCCTTGCTGCCGCCGGTGCTGCTGCTCTTGCCGGACTCGCCGCCCGACGAGCCCGCGGACCCGTTGTCCGACGAGCCGGAGGACTCGCCCTTGGCCGCGCCGCTCTCGGCCTTGGCCGCGGTGGCGCCCGAAGCGCCGTTGCGGCTGTCGGTGCGGTAGAAGCCGCTGCCCTTGAACACGATCCCGACGGAGGAGAACACCTTGCGCAACGCGCCCGAGCACGCCGGGCAGACCGTCAGCGACGCGTCGGAGAAGGACTGCACGGCCTCGAAGCGGTGGTCGCAGGCGGTGCAGGCGTACTGGTAGGTAGGCACGTGTCCCTCACTCGGATCTGGCACTCGAAGACAGCGAGTGCCAGCATAACCCGGGAGGATCAGCTGTTGTTCCCGAGCTGTCGAAGGCCACCGGCGGGCAGCAGGGCGGCGTGCACCCGGCGGTCGTGCGGCTCGGCCGGCACGCTGTCCAGCAGTTCCTCGTCGTGCAGCACCACCACCAGCGGGGTCCCGGGGGCGGCGAGGTCGAGGGTGCGGTCGTAGTAGCCGCCACCGCGGCCGAGCCGGCGGCCGAGCCGGTCGACGGCCAACCCGGGCACCAGGACCAGGGCGGCCCGGGCGATCGCCGCGGCGCCCAGCCGCGGGCCGGCCGGTTCGCGCAGGCCGAGCGGACCGGGGGCGAGGTCGTCCGGGCCGCGGTAGCGCGCCCAGTCCAGCGCGCCCGGCCGGGCGGGCACCACCGGCAGCAGCACCTCGTGGCCCGCGGCCACCAGCGCGTCGACCAGCCCGACCGAGCCCGGCTCGGAGCCCACCGGCAGGTACGCGCACACCGGGCCGCCGGTCGTCGCGGCCAGCGCGACCGCGGCGGCGGCCAGGGCGCGCGCCCGGTCGGCGCGCACCGCCGCCGGCATCGCCCGGCGAGCGGCCACCACCCGCTCGCGCACCCGGTCCTTCTCCGCCGACCGACCTCCGCTCCCGGGTGGGGACCCGGCCGGTTCAGCGCGTGCCGTCACGCGTCAACGCTACCGGCGCCGATAGGCTCGCCCCCCATGTACGACCCCGCCAGCGGCGCGCCGGGACCGCCCCTCCGCGCCGTTCCCGGCGCACTGAGGGAGCCAGTCCGATGAGCAGCACCCCGCCGTTCCGCTCCGCCGTCGTCCCGGCCGTCGTCCCGGGCCCGCGGTTCCTGTCGACCGCCGCGACGGTGCCCGGCGAGCTGCTCCCGGTGGTCGCGGGCGTCGACCGGGCCCGGTCGGCCGCCGGCACGGACGGCTGACGCGGCCGTGCGCTCGGTGGACGAGCAGCTCGAGCGGGTGCTGGCAGCCGCGGTCCGGCCCGTGCCGGTACGGGTGGCGATCTCCGACGCCCACGGCCTGCGCTGTGCGGAGGAGATCGTGACCGCGCGCCCGCTGCCGGGGTTCGACCAGGCGGCGATCGACGGCTACGCGGTGCGCAGCGTCGACCTGGCCGGGGCCAGCGAGGCCCGACCGGCCCTGCTGCCGGTGGTCGGCGAGATCCCGGCGGGGTCGCGCCAGCCGCTGCGGCTGCAGCCCGGGCAGGCCGTGCGGGTGGCGTGCGGAGCGCCGCTGCCGACGCTGGCCGACGCCGTCGTGCCGATGGGCTACACCGACGGCGGCGCGGCCCGGCTGCGGGTGCACCGGGGGGTCCCCTCGGCGTCGTTCGTGCGCCGGATCGGCGAGGACGTGCAGCCCGGCGACGTCGCGGTGCGCCGGGACGCGGTGATCGGGTCGGCGCACGTCGCGCTGCTCGCCGCGGCCGGCCGGGACAAGGTCCTGGTGCACCCCCGGCCCCGGGTGTCGGTGCTCTCGGTCGGCGACGAACTGGTGGACCTGGCCCGGACCCCGGGCGCGGGGCAGGTCGCCGACGTCTGCTCGCACGCGCTCACCGCGGCCGCCCGGGAGGCCGGCGCGGAGACCGCGCGGGCCGGGCTGGTCAGCGGCGACGCCCGCGACATCGGCGCCGCGGTCCAGGACCGGCTGCCCTTCAGCGACGTCATCGTGGTGTGCGGGGCGGTCGGCGGGATGGCCGGCGCCGAGGTGCACGCCGGGCTGTCGACCTTTGGCGACCTGGACACCACCCGGGTGGCCATGCACCCCGGCTCCACCCAGGGCTTCGGCCTGCTCGGCCCGGACGCCGTGCCGACCTTCCTGTTCCCGTCCTCGCCGGCCACCGCGCTGCTGCTGTTCGAGGTCCTGGTCCGGCCGCTGCTGCGGCTCGCGCTGGGCCGCCCGGACCCGCACCGGCGCACCGTCTCGGCCCGGCTGACCTCACCGGTCAGCTCGGTCGCCGGGCGGCGCGGCTACCTGCGCGGGCGGCTGCTGCGCGACCAGACCACCCGGGAGTACCTGGTGCAGCCGATCGGCACCTCCGGCACCCACCTGCTGTCCACCCTCACCGAGGCCAACGGCATCATCGTGCTGCCCGAGGCCCTGACCGAGGCCACCGTGGACGAGCTGGTGGACGTGGTGTTCCTGCCCGCACCGGCCTGAGGTGGTCCCGATCCCGCCCGCCGTGGACGGGCGCCACCCCGGCTGGCCCGCGCACCTGGGGCCGCTGCGGGTACCGGCCGGCACCGTCGCGCTGCGCCCGGTGCGGCTGCGCGACGCGGCCGCCTGGTCGGCCGTGCGCATCCGGGACGAGCACCACCTGGCCCCGTGGGAGCCGAGCATGCCCGGCACCTGGGAGCAGCGGCACGCCGCGGGGGAGTGGCCGGTGCGCTGGATGTCGTTGCGCTCGGCCGGGCGGCGCGGGGCGGCGCTGCCGTTCGCGGTGACCCTGGACGGCCGGTTCGTCGGGCACGTGATGGTCGGCAACGTGGTGCGCGAGCCGCTGCTGTCGGCCTACGTCGGCTACTGGGTGGACTCCCGCGTCACCGGCGGCGGGGTGATCACCGCGGCCGTCGCGCTGGCCGTCGACCACTGCTTCGGGGTGGTCGGGCTGCACCGGCTGGAGGCCACCGTCCGCCCGGAGAACGCGGCCAGCCTGCGGGTGCTGGCCAAGCTCGGCTTCCGGCTGGAGGGGCTGTTCCGGCGCTACCTCGACGTCGACGGCGGGTGGCGCGACCACCAGTGCTTCGCGATGACCGCCGAGGAGCTGCCCCCGGGCGGGCTGGTGGGCCGGTTGATCGCCGACGGGCGCGCCGAGCGCGTCCGCGCGGAGCTGGGCTGAGCCCCTCCCGCCACGACCGCCACATCCGTGCGCCTAGGTGAACATGTGACGGCACGGCGCGTCGTTGCCCGCCCCGCACCGGCCGCTTCATTACCGTTGTCCCCTGGACGCGATCTTGGCTCGGGGGAGCCGGACCGCGGCCCGCTTCGCCGTGGGGGGAGGAGGAGGCAGCCGTGCCCAGTTCGATGATCTTTCTGGGTCTGGTCGTGCTGTGGCTGCTCATCCTCGTCCCCGCGGTCGCACGACACCGGCAGGAGGTGGCCAGGCCGAGCACCGCCGCGCTGTCCGCGCGGGTGCTCGACCGGCCGGGGCCGGCCGCCGAACGCGGGCCGGTGCGCGACCGGGGACGTCGCGGGCCGGCGAGGGCACGCGATCAGGAGGTGGACGTGACCGAGCACGAGGAGCAGCAGCCGCGGTCCGTGGCCGTCGCCGAGCAGGAGGGGCAACCGACCGCGCCCGACCGGGAATGGCAGCCGCCGGCCCCCCGCTACCGCCGCGGCCGCGGCGGGTACGACCCGGAGGCCGCGGCGCTGGCCGCCCGGGCCCGCTACGCGTTCCGCCAGCGGGTGGTGCTGGCCATGCTGGTCTCGGTGGTCGCCACGGCGGTGATCGCCGGGTTCTGGACGCCCTGGGTGTGGTGGCTGCACGCGGTGGCGGACCTGGCGCTGGTCGGCTACCTGGCCTACCTGCGCCGGCAGGTGCGGCTGGAGGAGGCGATCCGGCAGCGGCGGGCGGCCCGGATGGCCGGCACCCGCCGCATCTCCGCCGCCGAGGACCCGGAACTGGACGAGTGGGCCCGCCGTGGCCGCGCGGCCGCTTCCGGACCGCACTCCCGGCACCGCGACGACGACCACGACGACCACCCGGACGACTCCTACGACGACGACCACGACGAGGACGACGAGGACGACGCCGATCCCGACGAGCCGGACGCCGACACCCCGCACCCGGCGACGAGGGCCGGTGCGGACGACGACGCCGACGAGGACGACGCCGACCTGCTCGCCCGCGAGGAGCCCGAGCGGGTCGCCGGCACCGGCGCCCCGCTGTGGCGGGGCCCCGGCCCGGGCCTGGACATGATGGAGGTCGAGACCGCGCTGCCGCGCATGCAGCCGGTCCCGCCGCCGCCGCTGCCGGCCGGGACCTCGCTGGTCGAGACCGATCCGGACGACCCGGAGCTGCACGAGCTGGACGGCCCGCTGCGCCCGGACTACCGCCGTGCCGTCGGCGAGTGAGGGGCTGATAGGGTTTCCCCGCCCGCCGGGGACGGCGGGCACCGGGGCTGTGGCGCAGTTGGTAGCGCGACTCGTTCGCATCGAGTAGGTCAGGGGTTCGATTCCCCTCAGCTCCACAGGAGATCGACGTCGGCGCCACCTGCCCGGTGGCGCCGATCGTGTTCCCGGGTCAGCCCGGTGAACCGCGCCCCGGAACGTCACCGCCGAGGTCCCCACGGGCAATGCGCACCAGCGCGATCAGCTCCCGCCGGGGCAGGTTCACGGCGCGCACTCGGCCAACCCGAGGCCGCCGCGGGACGCCGGCTCGACGTAGATCTCGGCCAGGTAGCCGTACCGACCGTCGGGCCAGGCGATCCGGTACCAGAGGTCGGACGCGGCCCGGTGCGGGTTGTCGGGTGCGGGGGAGTCGAGGTTGTAGTTCCACATCTTCTCGCCGGTCGCCCGGCAGACGCCCACCACCAGCGCGCCGCTCGCCATGTCCGTGCCCTCGAGCCGGCAGCCGCGGCGGGAGCAGAACGAGACCGGTTCGCCGGACAGGTAGGCCGGCGAGGAATCCTCGACGAGTTCGGCGGCGCCGAGGGCGACCTTGTTCTGCACGGTGATCACGGCGTGCGAGGCCGGGGCGGGGTCGGCCCGGGCGTCGGTCCGGGCACCCCAGACGGTGAGCGCCGCCGCGATCGCGATCGCGACCACCACGGCCGCGGCGACCAGGGACACCACGACCCGACGGGAGGGACGGCGGCGGGGGGTGCCGGCGTCGGGTCCGGGGGCCGCCGGGCCGGCCCCGCTCACCGAGCGGTGCCGGTCGCGCCAGGTCCGGATCTCCTCGGGGTCGAGCCCGATCGCGGTCAGCACGTCGGTGACCAGTTGCTCGCGGGGCAGGCTGCTGCCGCTGCGCGCGTTGGCTATCGCGGACTTGCTCCACCCGGACTGCTCGGCGGCCTTGCGGAGGGACACGCCCCGGGCGTCGAGTTCGGCGCCGAAGGCGCGGCCGAACTCGCGGACGGCATCTCGATCTGCCTCGGGCGGTGCCATGTCCGCCGAGGGTCGGGGCAAACCCCCACGACGACCAGCCGCCAGGCGGTGGACCCGGCGACGAGGACCGTCCGGCAGATCTCACTGCGCGTGGCCGACGGCTCCGCCATCCGTGGATGGCGGTCCCGTCCACACCGTCCGCCATGTCCACGGGACGGGCGTGGACGGCCGCGGCCCCGGCAGCGCTCGCCCCGGTCGACCGGTCGGTGGAAGGGTTCACGCCGATCGCTCCGCCGGGATCACGAGCAGCGTCGTGCTCGGCCGACTCCCCGTCCGGCGAGCGGATCGACCGCGTGACAGCCGCCGGCAGCGCTGCCGGAACGGGCCGGGCGCGACGGTGTCGGGGGCGTGCCCGTCGGGCACGGTGCGCGGAGGGGTCGCACCGTGCCCGACGGGTGTGCCGACGAACCGGCCCGAGGGCTTCCCCCGGCCACGCCCGCTCAACCGATCAGCGCGGCGCTCCCGGTGACGGTCACCCGCGGGTCGTCCGGCCGGACGTCGACCAGCAGCTCGCTGGGCCGACCCATGTCCTCGCCCTGCCGCACCGTGATCTGCCGCGCCGTGGTCACCAGGCCCAGCTCCCGCAGGTAGCCGCCGAGCGCCGCGGCCGCCGCTCCGGTGGCCGGGTCCTCGACGACGCCGCCGACCGCGAACGGGTCGCGGGCGTGGACGGTGTCCCCGTCCTGCGGCCAGACGAGCTGCAGGGTGGTCCAGCCGCGCTCGCGCATGAGCTCGGCCAGGGCGTCGAAGTCGTAGTCGAGCTCGGCCAGCCGGGCCCGGGTGCGGGTGGCCAGCACCAGGTGCTCGACGCCGCCGAAGGCGACGTGCGCCGGCCAGGCCGGGTCCAGGTCGTCGGCCGACCAGCGCAGTGCCGCCAGGGCGCGGCGGACCTCGTCCCCGGTGGCCGGGCGGGACCGGGTGGGCACGCTGGTCAGGCTGGCCCGCACCGTCCCGGACACCTCGGTGCGCACCCCGATGGTGCCGGCCGGGGTCTCGAACACCAGGTCGCCGACGCCGTCGCGGTCGGCCAGCGCGACCGCGGTCGCGATCGTGGCGTGCCCGCAGAACGGGACCTCGATCAGCGGGCTGAAGTAGCGCACCCGGTAGCGCCGCGCCGCCGGGTCGAGCGGGGACAGGAACGCGGTC
Source organism: Pseudonocardia sp. (assembly GCA_030147065.1). Lineage (GTDB taxonomy): Bacteria > Actinomycetota > Actinomycetes > Mycobacteriales > Pseudonocardiaceae > Pseudonocardia. The sequence continues at coordinate 18,359 of JASLAP010000126.1, forward strand.
TCGGAGTAGCCGACCTCGGCGGCGATCCGCTGCATGTCGGCATCGGTCAGCCCGTCGGCGTCGAGGACGACGCCGGCCGGGTTGCCGCCCGCCGGGTCGGTGGTGAACGCGGCGTAGCGCCGGACGTCGGTCACGGTGTTCATGGTGCCTCCTTCAGGGCCGCGCACGGCCGTCGACATCTGGGACGTCCGGATCTGGGACATCCGGTTGGACGGGGAGGGGGTCGCGGCGGACGGCGACGCCGACCACGACCAGGGCCACCCCGAGCACTTCGAGGGCGCTGGGCAGCTGGGCCAGCACCAGAACGCCGATCACCGTCGCGGTGGCCGGCAGCAGCGACACCAGCAGCGCGTAGGTGCCCCGCGTCAACCGGGCCATCGCCAGCTGGTCGCACACGTACGGGATCACCGAGGACGCGACGCCGACCCCGATCCCGGCGGCCAGGGCGACCGGGTCGAGCAGGGCCGGCGCGGCGTCGGCGAGGCCGATCGGCAGCGCCACCACGGCCGCGATCACCATGGACAGGGCCAGCCCGTCGATGCCGCGGACCTGCGGGCTGCGCGCGACGCGGTGCCCCAGCACGATGTAGAGCGCGAAGAGCACCGCGTTGGCCGCGGCGAACGCGAAGCCCCACGGCTCGGCCACCAGCCGAACGTCGGTGAGCAGGTACACCCCGCCGACGGCGAGCACCAGGGCCAGCGCGTTGCGGCCGGTGCGGGTGGCCAGCGCGGCCAGGGCGACCACCGGCAGGAACTCGATCGCGGCCACGGTGCCCAGCGGGAGCCGGTCGACGGCCAGGTAGAAGCAGCTGTTCATGACCGCGAGCACGCCGCCCCAGGCGGTCAGCAGCCACCGGGTGCGCCGGTCCAGCCCACGCCAGACCCGCCACGGCCGCCGCCAGGCCAGGAAGATCGCCGCGGCCGCGGCGATCCGCAGCCAGGCCACGCCCAGCACGTCGACCCGGGCGAACAGCAGCACTGCGAAAGCCGGGCCGAGGTAGTGGAACACCGCGCTGACCACGAAGTACGCGTGCGGGGGGAGCCGCGTCCGCGGGGTCGCCCGGGGTTCCTGCATGCAGCTAGTATCGAAGGTGACAACGCACCGAGCCAGCGTCTACAGAAGGTGTGATCGGCCTATGGCGGCAAGTGCAGAAAGCAGAAGCGCAACCGACCTTCACAACGGAAAGGGCGATCTCGACGCGATCGACCGCCGGCTGCTGGCCGCCCTCGCCGACGACCCGCGGGCCAGCACGCCCGCGCTGGCCCGGGCCGTCGGGATGTCCGCCCCGGCCGTCCGCGAGCGGCTGAACCGGCTGCACGACTCCGGCGTCATCCGCGGCTACCGGGTCGACGTCGACCCGGCCGCGCTCGGCATGCCGGTCACCGCCTGGGTGCGGATCAAGCCGGGACCCCGCCAGCTGCCCCGGATCACCGAGCTGGCCCGGGAGACCCCGCAGATCAGCGAGTGCCACCGGGTGACCGGCGAGGACTGCTTCCTGCTCAAGGTGCACGCGCCGACCATCGCGGACCTGGAGCCGATCCTGGACGCCTTCCAGCTGCACGGGCAGACGACCAGCTCGTTCGTCGTGGCGACGCCGGTCCCGCCACGGGTGCCGTCGGCCGGCTGACCGGCGCCGCCGAGCCGCGCTCGGCGCCACCCCGGTGATCGTGGCCGCGTCCGGGGTCCGGGTTGCCCCGGACGGGAGGTCGTTACGCATCCGGTACGAGCGACCACGAGATGTAACGACCGGTCGAGAGGTCCGACTCCCCGCGGACGCCAGGCGCCGCCTGTCGTGGTCATCGCCGACCAGGAGGACAGTCGTGAAGATCCGGACCCTTGCCGCCGCCTTCGTCGTGGCCGCCGCCGCGACGCTCTCGCTCACCGGGGTCGCCGCCGCGCAGCCCGACCGGGACTGCCCCGACTTCGCCACCCAGGCCGAGGCGCAGGCCGCGCTCGACGCCAGGACCGGAGACCCGGAGCGGCTCGACAGCGACGGCGACGGCATCGCCTGCGAGAGCGAGTTCGCCGACGAGGAGCCCGCGGAGTCCGAGGAGCCCCGGGACGAGGAGGAGTCCGCCGAGGACGAGCCTGCCGCCCAGCCGGTCCGCGAGGACGACGAGGAGTCCGACGACGACCAGATCGCCGTCGCGCCGCGGGGCGGGGTGGACACCGGCGACGGGTCGGGCAGCGCGCTGCCGGTCGTGCTCGTGCTCGGTGGCCTCGGCGCCGCCGCGGTGGGCGCCACCGCCGTCGGCACGATGGGTTCGGCGGCCCGGCGGCGGAGCTGACCGCGGTGCCCGCACCGTCCGCGCACCGCTCCCGCCGGCTTCCGGCGGGGGCGGTGCTGGTGGTCGCCCTGCTCAGCGGGTGCGGCGGGGGACCGGTGACCCCGGCCGGTCCGGCGGAGCCGACGGTGGCCGCGCAGCCGGTCGGTGCGGCGCCGGGGGCGCCCGCGGCCGAGCTGCCCGGGTCCCGCCCGGCCCGGCTGCGGATCCCGTCGATCCGGGTCGACACCACGACGATGGACCTCGGCCTGCGACCCGACGGCAGCCTGGAGGTGCCCCCGGACGGGGCGACCGCCGGCTGGTACACCGGCTCGCCCACCCCGGGCGAGCTCGGCCCGGCGGTGCTCGCCGCGCACGTCGACTGGAAGGGCGAGCGGGGCGTCTTCTACGACCTGCGCGACCTGGCGCCCGGCGACGAGGTGGCCGTGGACCGCGAGGACGGGCGGACCGCGCGGTTCTCGGTCGTGCGGGTCGAGCAGTACCCGAAGGACGAGTTCCCGACCGCGGACGTCTACGGCGACGTCGACTCCCCGCAGCTGCGGTTGATCACCTGCGGCGGCGACTTCGACGACGAGGCGGGCAGCTACCGGGACAACGTCGTGGTCTACGCCGAGCTGACCGGCCCGGCCTGAGCGCGATCAGCGCGCCGCGGCGTCGGGCGGCTGGTCGGTGCGGGGACGGCGGGCGTCGTAGGGCCGGCCGAAGGCGACCGACACCCCCGGGCTCCACAGCACCGAGTCCGGCGCCCGCCCGGCGAGCCCGGGCAGACCGGCCGCGGCCACCAGGTCGTCGGAGAGGTGGCGCAGGCCGGCGTCGTGCAGGGGCCACGGGCCGTGGTGGTTGGGCACGTAGAGCGTGCGGCCGTAGCGGCGCACGTGCAGGCCCCAGCGGGCGGTGAGGAAGTCGGCCAGCGGGTCGGGGCGGGCGATCGGGTCGCCGGGGCGCACCACGACCCGGCCACCCGCCCCCCGCGGGCCCGGGAACCGGCGCGTGGTCGTGTACTCGATCTCGCCGGCGCGGTAGCGGATCTGCATCCGCGCCCACATGTACGGCAGCCCGAACACCGCGCGGGCACCGAGCACCACCGCCAGCCGGGCCGCCTCCAGGGAGCGGAACACCACACCGCGCCGGCCGGTGGCGTCGACGCTGTAGAGCCGCACGTTGGTCTCGGCGAACGTGCCGAGCCAGGGGATCCCGGGCCCGGCGCCCACGCCGGCGCCCACCATGCGGAACGGGACGAGCCCGACCCAGGTCGCGCCGTCCACCGTGTCCGGCCGCGTTCCGGCTGGTAGCAGCGGTGCGACCAGCCCGGGATCGACCCGCCAGTGCAGGAAGGTGAGGTCCTGCCAGCGCTGGACCATGATCGGACGTCCGGCCAGCGGGGGTGCCGGATCGGTGAGCGACTGGGGAGACGGGTCCGGGGCAGGCATTCGTCCATTCTGTCCCGGTTCGACCGGTCGGCGTGCGGTCGGCACCGTTCGTCGCTGCCCGGGGCGCTCGACGGAACTTCGGTGAACTGCCCGGTAGGGACCCGCCGTGTCGTCGATTGTCGGAGCTGAGGAGCACCGGCGCTCGATCCCCCCGAAGGAGTTCTTTGATGACTGTGCGACGTCTGATCGGTGCCGCGTCTGCGGTCGGCGTGCTCTCCGCCGCTGCTCTGTTGGGCGCCGCCGGCCTGGCCTCCGCTCAGGAAGAGGAGAAGGAGTGGTTCACCCTCAGCGCGTCCGGCAGCGGTGACGAGGAGGTCCCGGAGGGCTCCGGCGAGGAGGGCACCGACCTGACCGCCAGCATCTCGCTCACCGAGGACGGCGAGATGACCTACACGGTCAGCGTCACCGGGAACTCCGAGGACATCACCGCCGCGCACATCCACAAGGGCAAGGAGGGCGAGAACGGCGACGTGGTCGTCGAGCTCGACGCCGCCGCGGTGAACGACGGGACCGCCGAGAAGATCGAGATCGAGGCCGACCTGGCCAAGCGGATCATCGAGAACCCGCAGAACTGGTACATCAACACCCACTCGGAGAGCTTCCAGCCGCCGTCCGGCGTGGCCCGCGGCCAGCTGGCCGGCGAGGACGACGCCGAGAAGCCAGACCTGATCAACACCGGCACCGGCGGCCAGTTCGCCGCCGACCGGTCCGGCCCGGACGCCGTCGCGGTGATCGCCGGATCCGTGCTGGTGGCCTCCGCCCTCGGTGGAGCCGTCGTGCTGCGCCGCCGGGCCGGCAGCGACAACGCCTGATGGGCGTTCGCGTCGCCGGCCGTGCGGCCGCCTCGGGGCTGTTGCTCGCACTGGTCCTGACGGCGTGTGGGACGCCGGCCGGGACCGCGGCGGCGCCCCTTCCGGTTGGGTCGGCGCCGACGGGGCCCGCCGCCTCGTCCGCGCCGGCCCAACCGGATCCGTCGGGCAGCAGTTCACCGGCCAACGTCACGCCGGCCTCGGTCCGGATCGCCGGGGCCGAGCCGGCCCCGGTCGGCCTGGCCGCGGTCACCGACGACGGCTCGCTGAACGTGCCGCCGGAGATCGACCGGCTGGGCTGGTGGGTCGGCAGCAAGCCGATGGGCGCCACCGCGGGCACCACGCTGATCGCCGGGCACGTCGACTCCGCGGTCGCCGGCCTGGGCTACTTCGCCAAGCTGACCGAGCTGGCCCAGGGCGATCCGATCACGGTGACCGACGGCCTCGGCGAGGAGTGGGAGTTCGAGGTCAGCGACACCGTCCAGGTGACCAAGTCGGCGCTGCCGGAGGACCTGTTCGACACCACCGGCGAGCGCCGGCTGGCCCTGATCACCTGCGGCGGCGAGTTCGACCCGGCCAAGGGCAGCTACACCGACAACTTCATCGTCTACGCCACCCCGGCGTGAGCACCCGGCCCGCTGCGGCGGGTCCCGGGCACCCCGGCAGGATGCGCGCATGCCGAGACTGCGCAGCGCCGCGATCCTGATGGTGTTGGCCCTGATCGCGGTGGGCCTCGGCGGGCTGGCGGTGGTGGACCCGTTCCACCTGCGGCACGCGCGCTGGTTCACCACCGGGGCCATCCTGCTGGCGGTGGTCCTGGTCACGGCCGCGTTCGCCGCCGTCGCCCGGCGCGGACTCCTGCGGGGGTTCGTGCTGGTCGTCGGCGGCGTCGCGGTTCTGGGGTGGGTCGCGGTGGTGTGGATGGCCGCGCAGCTGGAGGTGGAGAACACCGAGCTGACCCAGGTCGCCGGGGACGGCCGGCGGCTGGTCGTGCTGCGCTCGTACCCGGTCATCGACGCGTCCTACGCGGTCGTGGTCCGCTCCGGCGGCGGCCCCTTCGAGCAGGAGAGCCTGGTCTACCAGGGCCTGGAGGGCGGCCCGGAGCCGACCGCGGTGCGGTTCATCGACTCCGACACCGTCGAGGTCACCGGGCAGGCCGGGTGCACCTACCGGTCGGAGGTCGAGGCGGTCACGCTGGACGTGCAGCCGGTGCACCGCCCGCTGCGGCTGGACGCCTGCTGACCCGGCTCACGGCGGCAGGTCGTCGAGGCCGACGTCGGCCTGGGCGATGGCGGTCGGCGGCACCAGGCCGGCGTCGCCGGGCTGCAGCACGACCATGACGAAGCGGACCGGGTCGTCGCCGGCACCGCTGTAGCGGTGCGGGGCGTGCGCCTGGAACATCGCCGTGTCGCCGGCCCCCAGCAGGTGCGACGTGCTGCCGATGCGCAGGCCCAGGCAGCCCGACAGCACCGAGAGCACCTCCTGGGTGCCCTTCGGGTGCGCGTCGCCGTCGAAGGAGTCGCCGGGCTGCAGCGTCCAGTCCCACAGCTCGACGACGTCGGGCGGGTCGGTGCCGATCCGCAGGACCGCCGCGCTGCCGGCGTCGCTGCGCCACAGCCGCGGCGCCTCGGCGGCCCGCTGCACCACCACCCGGGGCTCGGCTTCCCCGTCGACCAGTGCGGCCACGCCCACCCGCAGCGCCGCGGCCAGCCCGACGAGGGTGGCCACGCTGGGGTTGTCGCGCGCGGACTCGATGTCGACGACCGTGCCCGGGCTGACGCCGGCCGCGGCGGCCAGCGCCTCGATCGTCATCCCCCGTTGCTGGCGCAGGGCCCGGACGTTGCGGCCGACCGCGGCGGCCACGTGCTCCGACGACGGCATGGGCGTCATCCTGCCGGAATCCGGCGCTCGGCCGACCGCACTGTGGTGCGGCCTACTGCGGCCGGACGTGCCGGACCTACTGCCGCCAGGACGGCAGCCAGAGCTGCGACTCCCACATCTGCGGGGTGATCGGCTGCCCGGTCAGGATCGGCCAGAGCCAGACGAAGTTCGCCACCACCAGCCCCACCCACAGCCCGACGACCAGCAGCCCGGTCTGGCGCCGCTCCTGCGACATCCCGGCCCGGCCGAGCACCTCGCCCATCACCAGCACGGTGGCCAGCACCAGGAACGGCGCCACCGGCGCCATGTAGAAGAAGTACATCTGCCGGTCGTAGGTGGCCAGCCAGGGCAGGTAGCCGGCGGCGTAGCCGACGAGCACCGCGGCGTAGCGCCAGTCGAACCGGGTCGCCACCCGCCACAGCGCCACGGCCAGCACCGCGAGGGCCGGCCACCACAGCGCCGGGGTGCCGATCAGCATCACCGCGCTCACGCAGTCCGAGCCACCGCAGCCGGTCACCTCCGCGCCGGAGGCGTAGTGGTAGAGCATCGGGCGCAGGCCCATCGGCCAGGTCCACGGCTTGGACTCCCACGGGTGCATCCCGCTGCTGGTGGTGGTCAGTCCGGTGTGGAACTCCAGCACCTTGCCGTGGTAGTACCAGAGCGAACGCAGGGTGTCGGGCAGGAACGACCACGGCCCGTCGGTGCCGATCTTGTCGCCCACCGCGTACCGGTCGATCGCGGTCTCGCTGCGGAACCAGGCCCACCAGGAGGCCAGGTAGGCCAGCACCGGCACCAGGGCCAGCGCCCACAGCCCGGGGCCCAGGTCGCGCCGGACCGCCCCGCGCCACGGGCGGGGGACCCCGGCCGCGCGCCGTCCGGTGACGTCCCACAGCACGACGAGCACCCCGAACGCGGCCACCCACCACACCGTCGACCACTTCACCGCGCAGCCCAGCCCGAGCAGCACCCCGGCGGCCAGCCGCCACCAGCGCACCCCCAGCCGCGGGCCCCACGGCGAGTCGGCCGCCCGGCCCTCGGCGACCACGACCGCCAGCCGGTCGCGGACGTCGTCCCGGTCGCGGACCACGGCGGCGAACGCGGCCAGCACGAACACCGCCGCGAAGGTGTCCAGCATCCCCATCCGGGACTGCACGTGGGACAGCCCGTCGCAGATCAGCAGCACCCCGGCGACCCCGCCGAGCAGCGTCGAGCGGGTCAGCCTGCGGGCCACCCGGACGACCAGCAGCACGGCCAGCACGCCGGACAGCGCCGCGGCCGCCCGCCAACCCGCGCCGTCGTAGCCCAGGACCAGCTCGCCCAGCGCGATCAGCTGCTTGCCCAGCGGCGGGTGCACGATCAGCTCGTAGCCCGGGTTGTCCTCGACGCCGCCGTTGCGCAGCATCTGCCAGGCCTGCGGGACGTAGTGCTTCTCGTCGAAGACCGGGGTGCCGCGGTCGGTGGGCGTGCCGAGCCCGGTGAACCGGACCAGCGCCGCCACCAGGGTCAGCCCCAGGGTGACCAGCCAGCCGCGCAGCCGGTCGGCCGGTGGCGGGGGGCCGAGCAGGACCAGCGGGTCGGCCGGCCGCGGGGTGCGCGGCGGGCCGCCGCCGAGCGGCGGGTTCCCCTGCGGCGGCTCGTCCAGGGCCGGGCGCGCACCCGACCCCGAGGGGTCGGCGGTGCGGAGGCTCACAGCGGCGATCGTAGGCTGCGCGATGTGCCCTCCGAGTCAGCGGACAGCCCGGCCGACCCGTCCGTGGCCGGATCGGGCCGGCTCGTGCTGGCCGCGACGCCGCTCGGCCAGGCCCGCGACGCCTCGGCGCGGCTGGTCGAGGCCATCGCCACCGCCGACGTCGTCGCGGCCGAGGACACCCGCCGGCTGCGCTCGCTGGCCGCGGCTCTCGGCGTGACCGTCGGCGGTCGGGTGGTCAGCCACTACGACGCGGTGGAGGCCGCCCGGCTGCCCGGCCTGCTCGACGAGGTCCGGGCCGGGCGGACGGTGCTGGTGGTCAGCGACGCCGGGATGCCGATGGTGTCCGACCCCGGCTACCGGATCGTGGCGGCCGCGGTCGCGGCCGGGCTGCCGGTCACCTGCCTGCCCGGCCCGTCCGCGGTGACCACGGCGCTGGTGCTGTCCGGGCTGCCGGCCGAGCGGTTCTGCTTCGAGGGCTTCGCCCCCCGCCGCGACGGCGAGCGGCGGCGCTGGCTGGAGGCGCTGCGCGTCGAGCCGCGGGCGGCGGTGTTCTTCGAGTCGCCGCACCGGTTGGCCGCGACGCTCTCCGCCGCGGTCGACGTGCTCGGCGCGGACCGGGCCGCCGCGGTGTGCCGCGAGCTCACCAAGACCTACGAGGAGGTGCTGCGCGGCCCCCTCCACGAGCTGGCGGCGTGGGCCGAGGAGGGCCCGGTCCGCGGCGAGATCACCGTGGTGCTGGCCGGCGCCGCCCCGTCGGCCGCTCCGGCGGTGGAGTCGCTGGTCGCCGCCGTCCACGAGCGGGTCGCCGACGGCGAGCGCCTCAAGGACGCCGTCAGCGCCGTCGCCGCCGCGGCCGGCGTCGCCAAGCGCGACCTCTACAACGCCGCCCTCGCCACGCGTCCCTGACCGTCGAGAACGACGTCGTCCTCGCGGGACCGGGTGCGGTCAGGAGCCGGCGGTGGGAGCGGGGGTGGAGCGGGCCGGGACGCGGGCCCGGGTCCAGCGGGCCACCGGCTCCACCACGCGCGCCGCCACCGGTCCGAACACCGCCATGAGCAGCACGTAGGTGGTGGTCAGCGCGGCCAGCTCGGCCGGTATCCCGGGGACCCCGACGGCCAGCCCGGCGATGATGATCGAGAACTCGCCGCGGGCGACCAGCGCCGCCCCGGCGCGGGCCCGGCCCAGCGGCCCGATCCCGACCTGGCGGGCCGCCCACCACCCGGTGGCCAGCTTCGTCGCCGTCGTCGCCACGGCCAGCACGACCGCCCAGCCGAGCACCGGCGGGATCGTCGACGGGTCGGTGTTCAGGCCGAACACCACGAAGAACACCGCGGCGAACAGGTCGCGCAGCGGTTCGAGCAGCTTCGTGGCGTTCTCCGCGGTCGACCCGCTGATCGCGATGCCCAGCAGGAACGCCCCGACCGCGGCCGAGACCTGCATGGCCGAGGCGAACCCGGCCACCAGCAGCGCCAGGCCGAACACCTTGAGCAGGAACACCTCGCGGTCGTCGGAGTCGACGACCTTCGAGACGTAGTGCCCGTAGCGCAGCGCCACCAGCAGCACCACGGCCAGCACGGCCAGCGACACGGCGACCGCGGTGAGTCCGCCGACCAGCCCGACGCCGATCAGCACGGCGGTCAGGATCGGCAGGTAGAGGGCCATCACCAGGTCCTCGAAGACCAGGATCGACAGCACGACCGGGGTCTCCCGGTTGCCCAGCCGGCCCAGGTCGGCCAGGACCTTGGCGATGATCCCGGACGACGAGATGTAGGTGACCCCGGCCAGCACGAGCGCGCCGATCGGGCCCCACCCGAGGATCAGCGCCACCACCGCGCCCGGCGCGGCGTTGAGCACGATGTCGAGG
>JASLAP010000153.1 GCA_030147065.1 Pseudonocardia sp.
CGCCCGCACGAGCTGTCCGGCGGGCAGTGCCAGCGGGTGGCCATCGCCCGGGCGATCGCGCTGAACCCGGCCCTGCTGGTCTGCGACGAGGCGGTGTCCTCGCTGGACGTGCTGATACAGGCCCAGGTGCTGAACCTGTTCGAGCGGCTGCGCGCCGAGCTGGGGCTGTCCTACCTGTTCATCTCCCACGACCTGGCGCAGGTCAAGCAGGTCAGCGACCGGGTGGCGGTGATGCACCTGGGCCACCTGGTCGAGATCGGCCCGGCCCAGGAGCTCTACCGCCGCCCCCTGCACCCCTACACCGCGGCGCTGCTGGACTCCATCCCCAGCCTGGTGCCCGGCTCGGGGCGCACCCGGTCGGCGCCGCCGCTGCGCGGCGAGCCGCCCTCGCCGCTGGACCCGCCCAGCGGCTGCCGGTTCCGCACCCGCTGCCCGCTGGCCCAGCCGAAGTGCGCCGAGGTGACCCCACCGCTGGCCGAGCACGTGCCCGGGCACCGGGTGGCCTGCCACTTCCCGCTCACCTCCGGGGCGCCGTGGACCGCTGCGGGCGGGGCCGGGATCGGCGGGAGGACCGACCGCAAGACCGACATCGAGACCGTGGGAGGTGCCCCCAGGTGATCGACGAGACCGCCCTGGCCGGGCTGCGCGACACCCTCGCCGCCGACGACTACCGGCTGGCCGTGCAGGAGTCCGGGCCCGACGTCGAGGTCCGGATCACCGCCGGACCGGACGCGTGCGACGACTGCCTGGTGCCCAAGCCGTTGATGCGCAGCATCCTGCACTCCGCCCTCGGGGTTCCCGAGGAGCGGATCACGCTGGTCTACCCGGCGGACGCCCCGGGCTGAGCCGCGGCGCCACCGCGACCGGTGGCGCTGTCCGGTGGCGCTGTCCGGTGCCGCGGCGTCAGGCCCGGGCGGTGCCGGGCGCGGCGGGCCGCGGTCCGCGCACCATCGGGCCGCCGTCCACGGCCAGGATCTGGCCGGACACCCAGCGCGCCCGGTCGCCGGCCAGGAACAGCGCCGCGCCGGCGATGTCCCAGGCCGTGCCCTCGGTGCCCAGCGCGCTCCAGCCGCGCCGGGCCACCCGCATCTCCTCGGACATCTCCCGCGCGGCGAACGACCCCCAGATCGCGCCGACCTGCACGCAGTTCACCCGGATCCCGCGCGGGCCCAGGGTGGCCGCGGCGCCCTCGGTCAGGTTCTCCAACCCGGCCTTGGCCACCGTGTAGACCATCCCCGGCCCGCGGGCGCGCACCCCGACCGAGGAGATGTTCACGATCGACCCGCCGCGCCCCATCCGGGCCTGGGCGTGCCGGGTGACCTGCCAGGCCGCGGTCAGGTTGATGTCCACCAGCTCGTGCCAGCGCTGCGGCTCGACGTCGAACAGGCCGGCCCGGTCGCCCGAGGCCACGTTGTTGACCAGCACGTCCAGCCCGCCGAAGCGCTCGACGACCTCGTCGACGACCCGCGCGCAGGCCGCGTCGTCGGTGACGTCGGCCAGGAACGCCGCGGCCCGCCCGCCGTCGCGCTCGACGTCGGCGACGGTTCCGGCCGCGGCGTCCGGGTCGCGGTCGACCACCGCGACCAGCGCGCCGTGCGCGGCGAACGTGCGGCTGATCGCGTACCCGACGCCGGCCTCGGTGCCGGCCCGCCCGCCCCCGGTGACCAGCGCGACCCGGCCGTCCAGCCAGCGCGGGCCGGCCGCGGCGAAGGGGTCGGCGAGCGGGTCGGCGGGTCCGTCGGCGGCGCTCACCGACCGGCTCCCGCCGGGGCCGGGGCGACCGGGATCGAGCGGCCGGACCACCGGCCGAACTGGCGGACCACCATGGAGATGCCGGCGGTGACGCTGCCGGCCACCGCGATCAGCAGCTCGGCCGGCTCGTCCCGGGCGAACAGCGGGTCGAAGCCGTTCGTGCGCTCGCCCGAGGGCCCGGAGCCGACGCCGGCGTGCCGCACGCCGTTGTCGCCCATCCCGTCCTTGCCGACCCGGTGCAGGTCGGCGACGCTGCGCCCGCAGCGCTCGGTCAGCCAGTCCCGCACGTCGGCCTTGGACAGGCCGGCGTCGGCCAGCCGGGTGGCGTGCTCGGGGCAGAACACCACGCCCGCCGCGGCGTGCCGGAAGATCCAGGCGCCGGTGCGCGACAGCGTGTCGGCCACGTCGGCGAGCAACTGCTCGGGGTCGGCGGTGTGCCGGTTGTCGACGTACTCGCTGGTCCGCAGGAGGGTCGCGGTGACCGCGTCGCAGCCGGCGGGCAGCCCGCCGTCGACGCACAGCGGCTCCCAGGGGCTCTCCTCCTCGTTCTCCCCGATGCACATGCTGAACCGGCCGGGCAGCCCCTGGGTGGCCTGCTCCAGGACCTGGGGGTGGATGCCGTAGGCGTTGCGCACGATCAGCCCGATGGCCCGGGCGACGGTGGCGTTGGCCCGGAACCCCGGACCGAACACCCCGCCGCTGGCGTTGATCCCCAGCGCCGCCCGGACCGGCCCGTTGACCACGATCAGCGGGGCCGGGCCGGAGGTCGACTGCCAGCCGCCGCCGCGCGCCGCGCGCTCCAGCTGCAGGGCGTCCCAGGCGGCCAGCACGACCGGGAAGTACTCCGGCTGGCAGCCGGCCATGGCCGAGTTGATCGCGGCCAGCCGCACGGTGACCTCGCGGCCGAGCTGCTCGACCCGGCCGATCACCTCGTCCGGGTCGCGGCCGGTGGTGGCCAGGAACCGGGCGACCAGCGGCTCGCTGGCGGGCACCAGGGGCAGGCCGTCCGACCAGCCCTGCGCGTAGAGGTGCTCGACGGCGGCCTGCGCGGCCGCCGGGTCCAGCACGGTCCCGGCGGCGTCGAGGGTGGGGGCCGGGCCGGTCGGGGTCGCGGGTGCGGCGCTCACCCGGCCGACCGCCGTTCGCGGCCCTGCTGTTCGGGGATCCGCCCGCGCACCGGTTGCGCCGGGTCGCCGGCGCCGGTCAGCCCGGCCAAGACGCCGGGCAGCAGCTCGGCGGCCCGGGCGGCCACCTGCTCGGGGGTGAGCACCGCCACCGGGTGGGCGGTGGTCAGGTAGCGGTAGTCCGGCGAGCCGCGCAGCGCGGCCATCGCCTGCGCGGTGGCGACGAACGCGTCGGTGCAGATCACCGCGGTGGGGATGCCGGCGGCCTCCAGCGCGATGCCGTCGGCCACCGCGGAGGCGCTGCAGGAGCCGCAGTCGCCCACTCCGGTGATCACCACGTCGCACTGCTCGACCAGCTCGGTGCGCAGGTCGTCGGGCACCGGCAGGGCGAACGCGGTCTTGGTCCGGCGCAGCACCCCGGCGATCCCGTGCCGCTCGGCGAGCAGCGCGGCGAGTTCGTCGAGCAGCAGGTCGGCGTGGTGCTTGGTGTTCTCCAGCAGGCCCACCGTCGCGCCGCGCAGGTCCGCCCGGCGCGGGCTGAGCCCGGGGGCGGGACCCGTGCCCGCGGCGGCGGTGCCCCCGGTGGGGTCCAGGATCGGGTCCGGTGACCGGGTGGTCGTGCCGTCGAGCGCTGCGTCGGGCATCGTCAGCTCCCTGCTCCGCGTCGCGTGCCGGTGGTCGCCTGGGCCATCCTTCGAGCCGACCCCGGGTGCGGACCACGCCGGTTCCGCCCGGTGGAAGACCGACCGGCCTCAGCGCGGCGGCACCGGCACCAGGTCGGCCTCGGCGAGGCGGTCGAGGGCCGCGCGGGTCGAATCGGGTCCCGCCGGCAGCAGCGGCAGCCGGACCGCCGCGGTGGGGATGCGGCCCTGCGCGTGCAGCACCGCCTTGACCACGGTGGGGTTGGGCTCGGCGAACACGGCCGCGGCCAGCCGGGCGAGGACGGCGGGCAGCCGGTCCCCGGCTCCCGGCCGCCGGTCCCCGGCCAGGCGCACGAACGCCGAGGTGGCCAGGTGCGCCGCGGCCAGGATCCCGCCGGCCGCGCCGAGCGCCAGCATCGGCGCGAGCAGCACGTCGTCGCCGGCCAGCACGGCGAACCCGGCCGGCCGGTCGGTCATCAGGTCCACCGTGTCCTGGTCGATCACACCGCTCGCGTACTTGATGCCGACGACCCCGGGCACGCCGGCGAGGGCGCGCACCGCCGCGGCGTCCAACGGCTGCCCGCTGCGGTAGGGGACGTGGTAGGCGACGAGCGGCACCGGGGCGGCCCTGGCGAGCCGCCGGTAGTGCTCGACCACGCCGGCCGGGCCGGGTCGGACGTAGTACGGCACCGGAACCAGCGCCGCGGTGATCTCCGGCCGGCCGCCGAGGGCGGCCAGGGCCGCGACGCTGCGCCGGGTGTCGTGGGTGCCGGCGCCGACGACCAGGACGGCGCCGCGCTCCCCGCACACCCGCGCGCAGATGTCGACGACGGCGGCCCGCTCGCCGGGGTCGAGCGTGGCGGTCTCCGCGGTGGTGCGGTGTCCCAGCAGCTCGGGGTGCTGGAGCGGGAGGCGGGCGTGCCGCTGCTGGAGCGCTCCGGGCGCCGGGTCGCCCTGACGCCGGCGGCGCACGCGCTGGTCCGGCACACCGAGGTCGTGCTCGACCGGCTGGAACGGGCCGGCGCGGAGTTGCTCGAGGCCCGCGGTCCGGCCGGACCGCTGCGGATCGGCACCTTCCCCACCGCGGCCCGGGCGATCGTGCCGGACGCGCTGACGCTGCTCGCCCGGCGCCACCCCGGGCTGGAACCGATGGTCAGCGAGATCGACCCGGCCGCGGTGGCCGACGCGTTGCGGGCGGGCGAGCTGGACGTCGCGCTGATGCACGAGTACGACTTCGTGCCGGCGGTGGACGAGCCGGGGGTGCAGGTCGGGCCGCTGTGCGTGGAGTCGATGTTCATCGCGGCGCACCCCGACGCCGGACCCCCGGGCGGCGACGCCGGCCTGGACCGCTGGCGGGACGCGCCGTGGATCACCGCCCTGCCCGGCACCCTCTGCCACCTGATGACCGTGCGGGCCTGCCAGGCCGCCGGCTTCACCCCGCGGGTGCGCCACCGGGTCGACGAGTTCGCCACCGTGCTGGCCATGGTCGCGGCCGGGCTGGGGGTGGCCATGGTGCCGCAGCTGGCCCTGGCCGGCCGACCGGACGGGGTGGCGCTGAGCCGGCTGCCGATCCAGCGCCGCACCTCCATCGCGCACCGCGCCGGCGCCGACCGGCACCCGGCCGTGGTCGCCGTCGCCGCGGCCCTGCGGGCCGCCGTCCCGGCCGACCTGCGCGCGTGACCGAGACGTGGTGCCGCAGCCGGACTGCGTGGCCGTCGCCGGTTGCCCGAGGGGCTCGATACGCGCAGGCCCCCCGCGGGTCAGATCTGCACGACGATCTCGCCGTCCTCGACGCGCGCCGGGTGCACCCGGACGCGCTCGCCGTCCGGGCAGGTCCCGTCGGCGAAGGAGAACGCCCGCAGGTGCAGCGGGCAGACGATCGCGGCCGGGTCGAGCTGGCCGTCGGCCAGTGGCCCCCCGGCGTGCGGGCAGCGGGCCTGGGTGGCGCGCAGGCCGCCGTCGCGCAGCCGGAACACCGCGACCTGCTCGCCGGCCACCGCGAACGCCCGGCCCTCGCCGGGCGGCACCTGCTCGACCGGCCCGAGCCGGTGCAGCGTGCCGGTGCCCACCTCGGCGGCGGTCATGCCATCGCCCCGCCGGGCAGCGCGGCCGGTCGCGCCGTCGGGGACGCCGAGCCGTCGCGCACCGGCACCTGGGGCAGCGGGACCAGCGGCAGCGAGCCGTGGAACTGCCCGGGGGTGGCCGGCGCGGCGCCCTCCTCCCAGGGGTCGGCGTAGGCGTCCACCGCGGTCTGCATCCGCTCCTCCAGTCCCTCGACGATGCCGTCGCGGTCCTCGACCAGCAGCGCCTGCAGCTCGGCGAGCCCGATCCGCGGCACGAAGTCGTAGGTGCGCTCCAGCCAGCGCCCGTGCTCGCGGTAGTACTGCATGAACACCCCGGTCAGCCGCAGCGCCGCGGGCCGCCCGGTGACCGTGGCCAGCAGGTCGCCCTTGCGGACCGAGGCGCCCGCCGCGCCGCCGACGTAGACCTCCCACCGGTCGTCGCCGACCGCGACCAGGCCGATGTCCTTGACCAGTGCTTCCGAGCAGTTGCGCGGGCAGCCGGCCACCGCGAGCTTGAGCTTGCCCGGGCTCTCCAGGCCCTTGTAGCGCTCCTCGATGTCGATGCCCAGCCGGGTGGAGTCGCCCAGGCCGAACCGGCAGAAGTCGGTGCCCACGCAGGTCTTCACGGTGCGCACGGACTTGCCGTAGGCGTAGCCCGAGGGCATGTCCAGGTCGCGCCACACCCCGGGCAGGTCCTCCTTGCGCACCCCGAGCAGGTCGATCCGCTGCCCGCCGGTCACCTTGATCATCGGGATGGCGTAGCGGTCGGCGACGTCGGCGATCCGGCGCAGCTCGTCGGCCGTGGTGACCCCGCCCGCCATCCGCGGCACCACCGAGAACGTGCCGTCGCGCTGGATGTTGGCGTGCACCCGGTCGTTGATGAACTTCGCGTCCCGCTCGTCGACGTACTCGCCGGCCCAGACCACCTTGAGCAGCGAGGCCAGCGCCATCTTCGACGGCGCGTGCTCGCCGTCCGGGGCCAGCGCGTCGAACACCGCCGACACCGAGCGCAGCCCGCGGGACCGGATCGCCGCGATCAGCGCCGGCTTGTCCAGCGGGATCGCCGGCACGTACCAGTCGGCGCTCTCGTCGACCTCGACCTCGCCGCCGGCGGCCAGCTCGACGATCTCGCACACCAGCGCCTTGCACGACCCGCAGCCCTTGCCGGCCCGGGTCTTCGCCATCACCCCGGTGACGCTGCGGGTGCCGGCGTGCACGCAGGCCACCAGGTCGCCCTTGGACACCCCGTTGCAGTTGCAGACCTGGACCGAGTCGTCCATCTCCGCGGCACCCTGCGCCGCGGACGGCCCGGCCAGCTCGAACAGCAGCCCGACCCGCTCCTCGGGCAGCGGCAGGCCGCGGTCGAAGCTCTGGGTGAGGAAGGCGACCTTGTCCACGTCGCCGAGCAGGGTGGCGCCGACCAGCTTGCCGTCGCGCACCACCACCGACTTGTAGACCCCGCGGGTCGGCTCGGAGAACCGGACGAACTCGTCGTCCTCGTGCTCGGGGCGCTTGATCCCCATCGCGGCCACGTCCACCCCGGCCACCTTGAGCTTGGTGGCGTTGCGCGAGCCGTGGTAAGCCGCGTCGGGGTCGGCGCCGGTGAGGTGGTCGGCGAGCACGTCGGCCTGCTCCCACAGCGGCGCCACCAGCCCGTAGACCTGGCCGCGGTGCTGGGCGCACTCGCCGACGGCGTAGATGCCCGGGTCGTCGACCGTGCGCAGCTGGTCGTCGACGACGATCGCCCGCTCCACGGTCAGCCCGGACACCACACCCAGCCCGACGTTGGGCCGGATCCCGGCGGTGACCACGACCATGTCGGCGTCGATCGTCGAGCCGTCGGCCAGCACCACCCCGGACACCGCGCCGGAGCTGCGGATCGCGGTGGGCCGCAGGCCGGTGTGCACCGCGATGCCCACCCGCTGCTCCAGCACCCGGCGCAGGATCGCCCCGGCCTCCTCGTCGAGCTGCTGGTTCATCAGCACCGGCCCGCCCTGCACGACGTGCACGTCGAGCCCGTGCCGGCGCAGCCCGTAGGCCGCCTCCAGGCCGAGCAGGCCGCCGCCGATGACCACCGCGCTGCGGTGCCGCCGGGCGTAGTCGATCATCGCGGTGGTGTCGTCCAGGGTCCGGAAGCCGAACACCCCGGGGGTGAGCGTGCGGTCGTCGACCCACATGCCGTCCATCGGCGGGAAGAACGTCCGGCTGCCGGTGGCGATGATCAGCTTGTCGTAGCCGAGGATCGTGCCGTCGTCGGCGAGCACCACCCGGGCGAACCGGTCGACGCGGACCACGCGCACGCCGGCCCGCAGGGTGATCCCGTTCTCGGCGTACCAGTCCAGCGGGTTGAGGTAGAGCTCGTCGAGGTCGTCGGCGCTGCTCTCGCCGGCCAGCACGTGGCTGAGCATGATCCGGTTGTAGTTGCCGTAGGGCTCGTCGCCGAACACGGTGATCCGGAACTGCTCGCCGCCGCCGCGGGCCAGGACCTCCTCGACCACCCGGGCCCCGGCCATCCCGTTGCCGACCACCACCAGGTGCCGGCGGCGGTCCCCGGACCCGTCGGAGGTCCCCGGTTGCTGGAACATCAGACCTCCACCAGACCCAGGTCGACCACGACGGTGCCGGTCAGGCCCTCGCGGGCGGCGATGTGCAGTTCCAGGACGGTCTCCTCGTCGATGTCCTCGACCACCGCCAGCGCGACGTGCGTGCCGGCGCGGGCCCCGATCGGGAAGTAGCGCATCGCCACGCCGTCGCGCACCAGCACCACGGTGACCAACTCGTCGGTGGTGTTGCCGCCGCGGAAGTACAGCGTCTGCGCGGTCGTGCCGGGTGGCACGGTGTAGGTCAGGTCCGGGTGCAGCCGGACGGGCTTGTCCAGGCCGGAGCCCTCGAAGGGGTAGCTGCCCTGCAGGAACGCGGGCTTGCTGATCATCAGCTCTGCTCCTCGTGCTCGGGGACGGTGACGCGGACGGGCGGCGCGTCGTCCGCCCGGTAGTGCGCCGGCGGGCCGGGTTCGGGCACGACGGGTTCGGGTGGGGCGGGCGCGGATGGCGCGGGCGTGCCGGGCCGCGGCGCGCGCACGGCGGCGACGGCGACCGCGCACGCCTTGAACTCCGGCATCCGGGAGGTCGGGTCCAGCCGCGGGCTGGTCAGGTCGTTCACCCCGGGCCAGTGGAAGGGCAGGAAGACGGTGTCGCGGCGGATGCCCCCGGTGAGCCGGGCGACGGCCACGACGCTGCCGCGCCGGGTGGTCAGCCGGACCGCGTCGCCGTCGGCCACCCCGACCAGCCGGGCCAGCTCCGGGTGCAGCTCGGCGTGCACCGCGGCCTCGGCGGCGGCCAAGGTCGGGCTGCGCCGGGTCTGGGTGCCGGACTGGTAGTGGGTGCGGGAGCGGCCGGTGGTCAGCAGGAACGGGTAGCGGCGGTCGGTGCGCTCGGTGACCCGCCGGTCGGCCACCGCGACGAACCGGGCCCGCCCGTCCGGGGTGGGGAAGCGGTCGGCGAACAGCCGCGGGGTGCCCGGGTGGGCGGGGTCGGGGCACGGCCAGAACAGCTCCTCGCCGGCGTCCAGGCGCTCCAGGGTGATGCCGGCGTAGTCGGCGGTGCCGCCCGCGCTCGCGCGGCGCAGCTCGTCGTAGACGGCGGCGGGAGCGGTGGGGAAGTGCGCGCCGCGCCCGAGCCGTTCGGCGAGCGCGTGCCAGATCTCCAGCTCGCTGCGCACCCCGGGCGGCGGGTCGACCGCGCGGCGGCGGCGCAGCACCCGGCCCTCCAGGTTGGTCAGCGTGCCGTCCTCCTCGGCCCACTGCGTGGTGGGCAGCACGACGTCGGCCATCCGGGCCGACTCGGACAGGAAGAAGTCGGTGACGACCAGCAGGTCCAGCGCGCCGAACCGCTCCGCGACGTGCCGGGCGTTCGGCGCCGACACCACCGGGTTGGACGCGGCCAGCAGCAGCACCTTCGGGCCGTGCGGCGTGCCGAGGGAGTCCAGCAGCTCGTAGGCCGACGGCCCGGGCCCGGGCAGCTCGTCCGGGTCGACCCCCCACACCCCGGCGACGTGCGCGCGGGCCGCCGGGTCGGCGAGCTTGCGGTAGCCGGGCAGCTGGTCGGCCTTGAGGCCGTGCTCGCGCCCGCCCTGGCCGTTGCCCTGCCCGGTGACGGTGGCCCAGCCCGACCCGACACCGCGCCCGGGCAGGCCGAGGGCGAGCGCCAGGTTGATCCAGGCCTGCGCGGTGTCGGTGCCGTCGGCGTGCTGCTCGGTGCCGCGCGCGGTGAGGATCATCGCGGTGCGCGCCCGGGCCAGCGCGTGCACGGTCGCCGACAGGTCGGCCACCGCCACCCCGGTGGTCCGCTCGACCCGGTCCGGCCAGTCCCGGCGCACCCCGCGGCGGACGGCGTCGAACCCGGTGGTGCGCGCGGCGACGTAGGCCTCGTCGACCAGCCCGTCCCGGATGGCCAGGTGCAGCAGCCCGTTGGCCAGCGTCAGATCGGTGCCGGGTACCGGCTGGAGGTGCCGGTGGGCCAGCGCGGCGGTCGCGGTGCGCCGCGGGTCCACCACGATGTGCACGGCCCCGCGCTCGCGACCGGCCTCGAACCACTGCATGGCCGGCGGCATCGTGTCGGCCGGGTTGCTGCCGACCAGCAGCACCACGTCGGCCTGCGCCACGTCCGGCAGCGGGAACGGCAGTCCGCGGTCGATGCCGAACGCCCGGGTGGCCGCGGCGGCCGCGGCGGACATGCAGAACCGGCCGTTGTAGTCCACCGCCGAGGTGCCCAGCGCCACCCGGGCGAACTTGCCCAGCTGGTAGGCCTTCTCGTTGGTGAGGCCGCCGCCGCCGAAGCAGGCCACCGCGTCCCGGCCGTGCGCGCGCTGGGCGGTGACGATCCCCGCGGCCACCCGGTCCAGCGCCTCGTCCCAGCTCACCGGGCGCAGCGCCCCGCCCTTGGCCGCCCGGGCCAGCGGTGTGGTGAGCCGGTCCGGGTGGCCGATCAGCTCGGTGGCGGTGGCGCCCTTGAGGCACAGCCCGCCGCGGTTGACCGGGAAGTCCGCGCGGCCGGTCAGTTCCGGACGGCCGTCCGGGCCGGGGGACAGCCTGGTCCCGCACTGCAACGAGCAGTACGGGCAGTGGGTGTCCGTGTGCGCGCCAGTCATCGCGACCAGCGTCGGCGACCGCCGTTACGGGGGCGCCGCCCTGCGGTTGTCCGCCGGTTACGACCCGCTCACCGTGCCGGCCGGCCGGTGTGAGCGGAGCCGGCCACGGCTGCCGGCCTCGCGACGACGGTTCGTGGTTGCACGCGTCACGGACGCCAGGAGTCCCGGGGCTGGTCGTCCCAGTTCTCGGCCGAGCGCAACTCGTCGGCGGCCCGGTGGAGCGCCGCGAGCCCGGGATGCCGCTCGCGGTCGCGCCACACCATCGACCAGGGGAGGAGCGGCACGGGAGACACCAGCGGCAGCAGTGTCGTTCCGGGCACCGGTGGGTGGCCCAGGACGGTCAGGACGGGCGGCTCGCCGTCCCGCACGTGGTGGGCGAGCTCCTCGCCATCGCGAACGGGCGGGTGCGCCTCGGCCGGGAGTGCGCCGTGGCCGGTCAGGAACCGCCGGGCCAGGTCGTCCCACTCGCCGGTCACCTGGTTGCCGGCTCGCCAGCACACTTCCAGGCCTTCGAGCTCTCGGGCCGGCACATCGGGCCGCCCCGCCAGCCGGTGGCCCGGGGGCAGCACCAGCCCGAGCGGCTCCTCGCGGATGAGCCGGTGCTGCACCCGCACGCCGGTCGGGCCGGCGGCGGGAGGCCACACGCCGAAGGCGACGTCGAGTTCCCCCGCGCCGATCCGGGGCAGCGCTTCGGCGAGGCCGGCGCATCGCCGGCTGTAGAACTCGAAGCCCTCCTCGTACCGGCGCGCGCGGTTCACCACCCGACCGGGCGTGATCCCGGCGCCGACGGCGTCGACCAGGAACCGGCTGGTGACGGCGCCCAGGTCCCGCACGACCTCGTCGTGGTGGGCGAGCAGTGCGCGGGCGCGGTCCAGGAGCTGCGCCCCGGCCGCCGTCAGGACCACGCGCCGCGTCGTGCGGTCGAACAGGCGCACCCCCAGCTGCTGCTCCAGCCGACCGACGTCCCGGCTCAG
The DNA here is from genome assembly GCA_030147065.1 of Pseudonocardia sp. Lineage (GTDB taxonomy): Bacteria > Actinomycetota > Actinomycetes > Mycobacteriales > Pseudonocardiaceae > Pseudonocardia. The sequence goes on from JASLAP010000153.1 coordinate 11,703, forward strand.
CGCCTGCTGGGCGACGAACAGCCGCGCCGCCGCGCGGGAGAAGTGCAGTTCCTCGGCCACGACCACGAAATGGCGCAGCAGCCGGATGTCGAGGTCGTGGACCACACCGGCGGTTCTACCGGATTGACGCTTCTCGCGTGTGGATCGCGCCGGAAGGGGTGTTGGACGCGGTCGGACAGCGGGCGCGAGCCTGGGCAGCACGTTCGACCGACCCTGCGACCGAGAGGCCGAGAACCCATGCAGCCCGAACGCACCATCGACAGCGGCGGCGCGCAGCTGTGCGCCCAGGCATTCGGCAGCCCGTCCCGACCGACCGTCCTGCTCGTCGCCGGCACCTCGTGCTCGATGGACTGGTGGCCGCCGGACTTCTGCGCGTCCCTGGCCGGCCGCGGCTTCCAGGTGCTGCGGTTCGACCAGCGCGACACCGGCCGGGCGACCTACGACCCGCCCGGACAGCCGGGGTACGGCCTGCCGGACCTGGTGCACGACGCCGTTGCCGTGCTTGACGCCTACGGCGTCGCATCGGCGACGTGGTTCGGGTTCTCCCAGGGCGGCTGGATCGGTCAGCTCGCGGCCCTCGACCATCCCGCCCGGGTCTCGGAGCTTGTGCTGATGTCCACCCGGCCGACGGGCCACGGGCCGGCCGACCCGGACCTGCCCGAGGTGACCGACGAGCTCCTCAAGGCGTGGGACCAGGTCACCGAACCCGACTGGCGGGACGAGGACGAGGTGGTCGGCTACCTCGTCGCGGGGGAACGCAGCCTCGCCGCCGAGCCGTTCGACGAGCCGGGCGCCCGCGCGGTCGCCGAGGCCTGTGTGTCCCGGGCCCACCAGGTGCGCTCCGCCGTGGTGAACCACCCGATGGCGGAGCAGGGACCCCGCTGGCGCGAGCGGCTCGACCGGGTGGGCGTGCCCACCCTCGTGCTCCACGGGGACCGCGACCCGTTGTTCCCGGTCGGCAACGCCGTGGCGGCGGCGAAGAAGATCCCCGACGCCCGCCTCGTCGTCCTGCCCGGTCTCGGGCACGAACTTCCCCGGCGGGTGTGGCCCGAGGTGGTCGAGCACGTGGCCGCCGGGGCAGGAGATCCACCCCGGTCGTGAGGCACCGGTGCCGGCGGCCGGGCGCGCCACCGCTCACGGGCCGTCGGCCGTGCTGAGCGCGGCGATCCGGGCCAGCCGCTGCTCCAGGTCGGCGATCCGCCGCCGGTCCTCGACCAGGGTGGCGAGCAGGTCGCGGAACGCCTCGACCACCCGCAGCTCCCCGCCCAGCAGCTCCCGGCCGGCCGCCCGGACCAGGAACAGCACCCCGGTCACCCGGCCGTCGGCCCGCAGCGGCACGGCGATCCCGGGCCCGGACGAGCGCGGCTCCGGGAAGCCGGCCCGGGCGGCGTCGAAGAGCCGGTGCCGCCCGGTCCCCGCGGCCTCGACCAGCGGATCGGGCGGGGCGCTCGCGGCCAGCCGCTCGGCGAGCCAGCGCGGCACCCCGAATCCCGCGGCGAACCGCAACCGGCCCCCGCGCAGCAGGTAGAGCCCGCCGTACTCGGCGTCGAGGGCCTGCACCAGCGGCCGGACCGCAGCCCGCGCTGCTGCAGCGATACCGGGCGGGTCCACCGGCGCGGCTTCCGGCGGGGTCGCCGCCACCGGCAGGACGGCCGGCCCGGTCGCACCTCCGCGGGAGAGGTAGCGGTGCAGCTCGGCGGGGCTGTAGCGGCGGTGGCCACCGGGCGTGCGCAGCGGGGTCAGCAGCCCGGCATCCTCGGCGGCCAGCAGGGTGGTCCGGCTCATACCCAGCGTGCGGGCTGCTTCACCGACGGTCAGCCAGCGGACCGCATCTCCGGAACTCGTCACTGCAGGCGCCTCCGATCCGCCCGGAACCCACCAGGAACAGTTCGACGGGTCGGCGTCCCAGTGCTACACCTCACAGGAGATCGCGGTCAATCGGACGAACCGATTGACACTTCTGGACGGTTCCGGACGGTTTGTGGAGGTGGCGGTGTCCCGAGCGGCTGCGGTCCCGGACCTCACCGGCCAGGTTGCCCTGGTCACCGGGGCCGCTCGCGGGCAGGGCCGGTCGCACTGCCTGGCCCTGGCCGAGGCCGGCGCCGACGTCGCCGCGCTCGACGTCTGCCGCGACCTGCCGGTGCCGGCGTACCCGCTGGCCACCCGGGCCGAGCTGGCCGAGGTCGTCGCCGCGGTCGAGGGCCGCGGTCGCCGCGCCCTGCCGCTGGTCGCCGACGTGCGCGACCCGGCCCAGGTGGAGGCGGCCGTCGCCGAGGTCGAGCGGACCTTCGGCCGGCTGGACGTCCTGGTCAACAACGCCGCCGTGGTCACCAGCGCGCCGTTCTGGGAGCTGACCGAGCAGCAGTGGGGCGCGGTGGTCGACACCAACCTCTCCGGCGTCTGGCGCACCACCAAGGCCGCCACCGCCCTGCTGCGCCGCTCGCCGCGCGGGCGGATCGTGCACATCTCCTCGACCGGCGGGGTGCGCGCGGTACCGGAGTTCGCCCACTACGTCGCGGCCAAGCACGGCGTGGTCGGGCTGACCCGGGCGATGGCCATCGAGCTGGCCGCCGACCGGGTCACGGTCAACGCCATCCTGCCCGGCGCCGTCGACTCGCCGATGCTCGCCGGGCTGGCCGACGAGCTCGGTCTCACCCCCGACGACGTGCACAAGCGCTGGTTGCACGACCAGCTGCTGATGGAGGTGATCGCGCCGGACGAGATCACCGGCGCGCTGCTCTGGCTGCTCAGCGACGCCGCGCGGCACGTCACCGGGCACTGCCTGGCCGTGGACGGCGGTGCGCTGGCCCGCTGACCGACGAAGTCCCGACCCACGAGCTCGAGGAGGAGCGATGGGCAAGTTCGACGGCAAGGTCGTGCTGATCACCGGGGGTGCCCGCGGGCAGGGCCGCTCGCACGCGCTGCGGTTCGCCCGGGAGGGGGCCGACGTGGCGTTCTGCGACATCGCCGGCCAGATCGACACGGTGCCCTACGGGATGGCGAAGGAGAGCGACCTCACCGACACCGTCAAGATGGTCGAGGACCTGGACCGGCGCTGCGTGGGCGTGCGCGCCGACGTCCGCGACCGCGGCCAGGTCGAGTCGTTCGTCGAGCAGGCCCGCACCGAGCTGGGCCGGGTGGACTTCCTGCTGGCCAACGCCGGGATCTTCTCGTTCTCCACGGTCGCCGAGATGGACGACGCCACCTGGGACGACATGATCGGCACCAACCTGACCGGCGTCTTCAACGCCATGCGCGCGGTGCTGCCGATCATGATCGAGCAGAACTACGGCCGGATCGTGGCCACGTCGTCGATGGCCGGCAAGGCCGGGTTCGGCAACGTCGGCCACTACGTCGCCACCAAGTGGGGCGTGATCGGGCTGGTCAAGTCGGTGGCCATGGAGGTCGGCGCGAACAACATCACCGTCAACGCGGTGTGCCCGACCACCGTGGACACCGACATGATCCAGAACCAGGCGGCCTACAAGCTGTTCCTGCCCGACCAGGCCGAGGTCGCCAAGGAGGACGCCGCCACCGCGTTCCAAGCGCTCAACACCATCCCGGTCCCGTGGGTGGAGACGATCGACATCTCCAACACGATGGCCTTCCTGTGCTCGGACGAGGCCCGGTACATCACCGGCGAGACCATCGCGGTCGCCGCCGGCCAGAACGCCGCGAACGCCGGCTGATCGCGCCGGTCGAGGAGAGGAGCGCACCATGGCAGGACGACTGGAGGGCAAGGTCGCGCTGGTCAGCGGGGCGGCCCGGGGGCAGGGCCGCTCGCACGCGGTGCGGCTGGCCCAGGAGGGCGCCGACGTCATCGCCTTCGACGTGTGCCGCCAGCTGGGCACCGTGCCCTACCCGATGGCGACCTCGGAGGACCTCAAGGAGACCGTGCGCCTGGTCGAGGACCTCGACCGGCGGATCGTCGCCCGCGAGGCCGACGTCCGCGACCTGGGCGGCGTGCAGGCCGTGGTCGACGAGGGGGTCGGCGAGCTCGGCCGGCTCGACGTGGTGTGCGCCAACGCGGGCATCGCCGGGTTCGCCGAGAACTCCTGGACGATGACCGAGGAGCAGTGGGACGAGATGATCGCGGTCAACCTGACCGGGGTCTGGAAGACCGTCCGGGCCGCGGCCCCGAAGATGATCGACGCCGGCAACGGCGGGTCCATCGTGATCACCAGCTCCACCGCCGGGGTCAAGGGCATGCCCGGCACCTCGCACTACGTCTCGGCCAAGCACGGCGTGGTCGGGCTGATGCGCTCGCTGGCCAACGAGCTGGCCCCGCACTCGATCCGGGTCAACACCGTGCACCCGACCGGGGTGCACACGCCGATGATCCACAACGAGTTCATGGACCAGGTGCTGTCCGACCCGGAGGTGGGGGTGAACCTGCAGAACGCGCTGCCGGTGGACATGATCGAGGCGGTGGACATCTCCAACGCCATCGTCTGGCTGTCCTCCGACGAGGCCCGCTACGTCACCGGCGTCATGCTGCCGGTCGACGCCGGGTTCCTGGGCAAGTAGCCGGTGACCGCCTCCCCGGAGCAGGAGCGGGCCCCGCGCGACGGCGCGGGGCCCGCCCCGGTCGGCACCGCCGCCGCCCGGCGCGCCCAGATCGCCCGCGGGGTGGTGGGGCGGCGCCGGGAGCTGGACCTGGTGCTGGCCGCGGTCAGCGCCGGGCGCGACATCCTGCTGGAGGGCCCGCCCGGCACCTCGAAGTCAACGATGCTGCGCGCCATCACCGCGAACTGGGGCGTGCCGTTCGTGCTGGTCGAGGGCAACGCCGAGCTCACCCCGGCCCGGCTGGTCGGCCACCACAACCCGGCCCGGGTGCTGCGCGAGGACTACTCGGCGGAGAACTTCGTGCCCGGCCCGCTGGTCGACGCGATGCAGGCCGGCGGGTTCCTCTACATCGAGGAGCTCAACCGGGCGCCCGAGGACACCCTCAACGTGCTGCTCGGGGCGATGGCCGAGCGCGAGGTGGTGGTGCCGCGCGTCGGCGCGATCACCGCCCGGCCGACGTTCCGGGTGCTGGCCTCGATGAACCCGTTCGACGACACCGGCACCGCGCGCATCTCCGACTCGGTCTACGACCGGTGGTGCCGGCTGGCCGTCGGCTACCAGGACGAGGCCGAGGAGCGGTCCATCGTCGCGGTGCGCACCGGCTGCGACGACGAGCGGCTGATCGCCGACGGCGTCGCCCTCACCCGGGCCACCCGCGGGCACCCGGACCTGCGCCGCGGGTCGAGCGTGCGGGGCGCGATCGACCTGGTCGCGATCGCGGTGCAGCTCGCCGAGCTGGGCAGCTACGGCACCGGCCCGGAGGCCGACCGGCCGCGGATGGTGCTCGACGCCGCGATGCTGGCGCTGTCCGGGCGGATCGGCGTGGACGAGGCCAGCGACCTGACCCCGGAGCAGGTGATCACCCGGATCTGGGAGGACCATTTTTTCTCGCGCCCCGGCGTGCGGCGCCGGGTCCCCATCGGCTAGCGGTCGACAACGCGGTCGAGCTGCCGGGCACGGGGGAGACCCCGCGCGGCCTGGCCCCGCTGCGCCGCAGGCCCAAGCAGCTCACCGCGGCGCCCGCGCTGTTCACCACCGGCGCCGGCTCCCCGCTCGTCGGCGACGCCAGGTCGGGCCGCGGCGACGGCCCGCTGCCGGACGGGGAGGTCGGCGGGCAGGGTGTGCTGGTCACCGGCCAGCCCGCGGAGCTGCGCGAGGTCGACGAGTTGCTCACCGAGGCGGTGCCGGACCGCGAGGTGGCGGCCATGGCCCAGCGCATCGGCCGCCGGCTCGCCATCCGCCGCCGCCCCCGGTCCGACCGCCTCGAACGCGGCTCCGGCCGGCTGGCGTCGGTGCCCTACCGGTACCGATCCGACGACATCGACCTCGACCGCACCATCGAGGTGCTCACCGAGCGCCCGGTGCCCGAGGACACCGACATCGTGGTGCGCGAGCGGATGCGCTCTCGTCGCGCGGTGGTCCTCGTCGTGGACGTCTCCGGCTCGATGCGCGGGGAGAAGGTGCGCATCGCCGCCGCGACGGTCGCCGCGTTGTCGGCGGACCTGTCCGGGAACGGCGACCAGTTGGGGCTCGTGGCGTTCTGGTCGGACGCGGCGCTGCTCAAACCGCTCGGCGCGCACGTCCCGGCGGCCCGGCTGCTGGACCGGCTGCTGCGCATCCCGGCCCGCGGGCTGACCAACGTGCAGTTCGCACTGGCCGTCGCGCACGACGAGCTGAGCCGCACCTCGGCTCCCCGGCGGACCGCGGTGCTGCTCAGCGACGCCGTGCACAACGCCGGCCCGGACCCGCGG
>JASLAP010000203.1 GCA_030147065.1 Pseudonocardia sp.
CGACACGATCGTGCTGGGCGGCTGCGCCGGAGTCGAGAAGGCCGCAGCCGACGCCGGTGTCGCGATCACGGTGCCGTTCACGCCGGGCCGCACAGACGCCTCGCAGGAGCAGACCGACGTCGAAGGCATGAAGTGGCTCGAGCCGCGCGCGGACGGGTTCCGCAACTGGGTCAAGCCCGGCGCGAAGCTCTCCCCCGAGCAGCTGCTCGTGGACCGCGCCTACATGCTGGAGATGACGCCGAAGGAGATGACCGTGCTCGTCGGCGGTCTGCGCGTCCTCGGCGCCAACGCCGGTGGCAGCACGCACGGCGTGTTCACCGACAGCGTCGGCGTGCTGTCGCAGGACTTCTTCACGAACCTGCTGGACCTCGGCATCACCTGGCGCACGTCCACGAACGACGAGGGCGTGTACGAGGGCCTCGACTCCTCGGGCAACGTCGTCCGCACCGCGACCGCGGTGGACCTCGTCTTCGGGTCCAACTCGATCCTGCGCGGCATCGCCGAGGTCTACTCCTTCGAGGAGTCCAAGGAGAAGTTCGTCCGCGACTTCGTCGACGCCTGGGACAAGGTCATGAACCTGGACCGGTTCGACCTGCGGTAACCACCCCGTTCGACGACGCCCCGGCCCGCCGCACCCGCGGCGGGCCGGGGTGTCCCTTGTACGACGAAGGCCCCGCCGCGGGCGCCCCGCGTCCGGCACGCTCGATTCGCCGGCAGCACTGCTCGCCCGCGCTCGGGATGCCGGCCGTCGTGCGCGACCCACGACGCGCTGCGACAGCGCTTCGCCTGAGTCCGGCCGGCGGTTCCCCGGAAGGGACCTTCAGGCCGGGACCGACTGCCCGCGGTCGACGGCGTAGACGTAGTGCAGCGATTCGTCGACCGGGTTGTCGGGCTCCATGTCGCCCTGCCCGACGCGGCTCAGGCCGGCCTTCTCCAGAGCGCGCCAGGACGCGACGTTGGCCGCCACGACGGCCACCAGGATCCTGGGCGTGCCCGGGTGGTCCCGCAAGGTCGCCGCGATGAACGACCGGATCATCCGCGTCCCCAGGCCGCGACCCGCCAGGCCGGGTTCGCCGATCAGGTAGTCGATCGACATCGCGTCCGGCGGCACCGGGACGAGGGCGGCGAACTCGGCCAGCTCGTCGGGGTAGTCGGCGATCCTGCAGCGCTGGGCCAGACCGAACGGGCGGCCGTCGAGCAGGGCGATGAGGTCCTCGGCGGGCTCCTCCCCCCGCGCGGTGGGCCCGAAGTCCCGACGGACCGCCTCCGGAGAGGTCTCGTGGTTCCACCAGCGGGCCACCTCGGGCTCGGCCAGCCAGCGTCCGAGCAGCGGGAAATCGTCCTCGACCACCCGGCGCCAGCTGATCTCTCCGTCCATGGACTGATGTTAGCAATACGGCTGTAGCGTCAGTCACCGGATTTCGCGCGCTGTCGCCGGTAGTACCGGGCCTGGCGGTCCCGGTGCCCGCAGGAGCCGTGGCAGAAGCGTCGGCGGGCGTGGTCGCGGACGAACAGCATCGAGCAACCCGGCGCCGGGCAGCGCCGCACGTCGGGCTCCGCCACGAGCAGCTCGATCGTGGCCGCCGCGATGCGTCCGAGACGGGCGGTGACGCCGCCACCGCAGTCGACCCATTCCGCCCCGACTCCATGGGCGCCCCAGCTCAGCTGCGGATACCGGGCGGCTCCCGCGGCGTGCCGGTTCAGCGCCTCGACCGCCGTCGGGTCGGGCAGCTGCCCGTCGACCGCTGCCGTCAGCACCGCGCGCACGCAGTCGCGCAGCTCCCGCGCCGGCACCGCGGCCGAGCCGGTCAGCGGCGACCCGTCGGCGGCGGCGAACCAGGCTGTGACCAGTTCGGTGGTGGCGAGGAAGTCGGTGACCTCGCCGTCGTCGAGGTAGATCGTGTTCGCGAGTTCGACGGGCAGCGGCTCGGTGCCGAGGATGGGGAACTCCACCTCGTTACGGTAACAAAGTAGTTCTACCGTCAGATCAGCGGAGCGTCAGAGGGAGACCACGACCCGCCGTCCTCGCAGACTTTCTGTACTCGTCGCTAGCGTTCCCGGCCACCGGAGGAGGCAGCCCTTGACGACGCGAGTCGGCAGGTTCAAGAGCCCTGAACACCAGCGGCACTATCTCGCGGCGTACGGAGAGGCGATGGGCCACTGCCCGGAGCCGGCGGAGGAATTCGACGTCGAGACCCGGCACGGCACCACCCGGGTGTACCGGTTCGGGGCCGGAAGCGCTCCTCCGCTGGTCCTGCTGCCCGCCCTCATGGCCACCTCGGCCTGCTACGGGCCGCTCCTGCCCGCGTTGTCCGAGCACCGCCGGGTCTACGCGGTCGACACGCTCGGCGAGGCGGGCCGCAGCGTTCAGACCACACCGTTCACGGACATCCCGGACCGGGCCCGGTGCCTCGACGACGTGCTCGCCGAACTCGATCTGACCGGCGTCCACCTCGTGGGTGGGTCGACCGGCGGCTGGCACGCCTTCAACCAGGCGATCCACGCGCCGGGCCGGATCGCGTCGATCAGCGCGCTCGACCCCACCACCGTGACGACGGGGTTCTCCTGGCAGGTGACGGGGTTCGGGATGGTGGCCGCGGTGCTGGACGGGGACCGGATGTGGCGGCGGTTCCTGCGGTGGTCGGCCGGCGCGGACATCGCAGATCGCGCGGACGTCCGGCTGATCCTCGCCGGGATCCGCACCTACAAGCCGCGGGTGCCGTTCCAGGTGCCCCCCGGCGACGACCCGATCCGGTCCGTCGCCGTCCCGGTACTGGCGTTGTTCGGCGGGCGCAGCGTCGTGCACGATTCCGCGGTCGCGGCGGCCCGACTGCGCGTCCTGCTGCCGGAGGCCGACGTGGGGATCCTGCCGGAAGCCGGTCACTACCTGTTCATGCTCCCGGAGGACCGCGAGCAGATCGTCGAGCGGGTGCTCGGGTTCGTCCACCGCCACGACCGGGAGCGTTGAACACCGCGAGGCGGCAGGGCTCTGGACGCCGGTGTGTTCCGCATCACACGACGAGCCGGTACCCAACCGCGCCGGTGGGGACGGGGTCGTCCTCGGTATGAGTCCAGATGCGCGATCGACCGGTGACCCGAACCCGGCGGCGAGCGCCGGGGGTGGATCGGGAGCGGCGACGTCGAAGGCCGGTGGAGCGGGCCGGCGACGGGGGCGGGGCGGTGGGTCGTCCGGGTCGGCCGGGTCGCGGGGGAGGGTGCGGTTCCCCGGGATCAGCCCGCGCGCCTACGAGCACCCGGTGGACCGGGGCGCGCTGGCCACGCTCCGGATGCTCCCGGGATTCGCCGACGTGCTCAAGGCCGTGTCGGCCTTCTTCCACGAGCGCGGCGAACGGCTGATGACCGTCGGTTCGGCGATCCGGGTCGGGCCGGACCAGTACCCGGAGCTGGACCGGTTGCGCCGGGAGTGCGCCGAGACCCTGGACGTCGAGCCCGTGCCGCACCTGTTCGTGGCCCGCGGGTCCCAGGCCGCCGCGATGACCATCGGCCTGGACGAGCCGTTCATCGTGCTGACGACCGGACTCGTCGACCTGCTCGACCCCGACAGCCTGCGGTTCGTGATCGGGCACGAGATGGGCACGTGCTGTCCGGCCACGCCGTGTACCGGACGATGCTGATCCGCCTGATCGAGCTGCAGCTGAGCATGTCGTGGATGCCGGTGGGCGCGCTCGGGGTGCGGGTGATCGTCGCGGCCCTGCGCGAGTGGTACCGCAAGGCGGAGCTGTCCTGCGACCGCGCCGGGCTGTTGTGCACCCAGGACCCGCAGGCCGCGCTGCGGACCCACATCGTGCTCGCGGGCGGGCTCCGCCCCGACGAGGTCGACATCCCGTCGTTCCTGCAGCAGGCGGCCGAGTACCGATCGGTCGACGACATCCGCGACAGCCTCCTGAAACTGCGCAACACCGAGGTGATGACGCACCCGCTCGCCGTGGTGCGGGCCGCGCAGTTGCAGCAGTGGGCCGCGTCGCCCGACTACCGGGCCATCCTCGCCGGCGAGTACCCGCACCGGTCCGACGACCGGCCGTCGGCGAGCTGGGCGGAGGACGTCGCCTCGGCCGCCCAGGGCTACCGGGACTCCGTCGTCGCCTCCACCGATCCGCTGGCGAAGATCCTCACCGACGTCGGTGGGGCGGTGTCGGGCGCGGCCGGCCGGATGTGGAGCAGGTTCGGCGCCGACCCCCGGGAAGGAGGCGGCGACGACGCCCGGCCCTCCGCGGTCGGGGAGCGGTGATGGAGGACCGACCGGCGCGGGTCCCGGGCAGGTACTGGATCGTCCTCGCCGCGCTCGCCCTGGTCACCGGCGCACCGCCGTGCCGGTGCCGGGGCGACGCCGACGGATCGGTCCCGCCGCGGCAGGACCGGGCATCCGGAGCGGGGCTGCGACGACCGTCCTGGTCGTCGGGTGGGGTGGGGCGGATCGGCTCCGGTCCGGCCCGTTGCCGGCATTGCGGCGGGCCGCGGCCGGTGCGGTAGCGATCACCGCCGGTCGGCGGCCGGCAGGAGGTCGGGGATCTTTCCCGCGGATGGTCCGGTGAGGGTGATCACGGACGTAGGCTCGGCCGGTGATGCGCCGCCGCACCCGTCCCGCGGAGGTGCGCGACTCCGCCCGGGGCTGGATCACGGTCGGCGCGGCCTTCGTGTCCATGGCCGCGGTGTTCGGGGTGGCCTACAGCTTCGGGGCCTTCTTCGCGCCGATGGCCGCGGACTTCGGCACCGGCAGCGGGGCGACGTCGTTCGTCTTCTCGATCACCGCCTGCTGCTGGTTCCTGCTCGGCTCGGTGAGCGGGCGGGCGGTGGACCGGTTCGGGCCGCGACCGGTGCTGCTGGTCGGGGCGGTGGCCCTGGCGGGCGGGCTGCTGGTGACGTCCGCGGCGCAGGAGCTGTGGGTCGGCTACCTCGGGTACGGCCTGGGCGTCGGGGTGGCGGTCGCGTGCGGGTACGTGCCGATGGTCGCGGTGGTCGGCGGGTGGTTCGACCGGCACCGGGCGCTCGCGGTCGGGGTCGCGGTCGCCGGGGTCGGAGTGGGCACGTTGGCCGGCGCACCGCTCGCGGCCACCCTGATCGCCGAGTACGGCTGGCGGCAGGCCCACGTGCTGCTCGGGATCGGCGGGTCGCTGCTGCTGGTGGTCGCCGCGGTCGTGGTGCGCCGCCCGCCCGAGCCGACCGGTGACGAGCCGCGGCCGCTGCGCGACGTCGTGCGCACCCGGGAGTTCCGGGCGATGTACGTCGCGACGCTGCTGGGGTCGGTCGCGCTGTTCGTGCCGTTCGTGTTCCTGCCGACGGCGGCGGTCGCGGCCGGGGTGTCGCCGGTCGCGGCGGCGGCGCTGATCGGGGTGATCGGGGTGGCGAGCGTGGTGGGGCGCCTGGTGATCGGCGCGCTGGCCGACCGGGTCGGGCGGGTGCGGACCTTCCGGGCCTGCTTCGCGGTCCTCGCGGCGAGCTTCGGGATCTGGCTGGTCGGGTCGTCCTGGCCGTGGCTGCTGGCGTTCGCGATCGTGCTCGGCACCGGCTACGGCGGCTGGATCGCGCTGCAGCCGACGGTGCTCGCCGAGCTGTTCGGCGTGCGGGGTCTGGGCGGGCTGGTGGGCCTGGTCTACACCGCGGCCGGGGTCGGCGCGCTCATCGGGCCGCCGCTGGCCGGCGTCCTGGTCGACGCCACCGGCGGGTACCCGTGGGCGATCGCGGCCGCGGGCCTGTGCGGGCTCGGCGCGTTCCTGGCGCTCCTCCCGCTGCCGCCGGGGCCGGCGCCCCGACCCGCGGCGACCGACCGGGCCCGCTGACCGCCGTCGGGGCCACCCCGGGACCCGGCGTGCACCGGTCCACGTCGAGCGGAACCCGTTCGGCGTCGAGAAGCAGGCGGCCAGCACCCACAGCCCACGGGGGACGGCCCGCAACCCGGTCGCGGTCAGCCGGGGCCGGACCGGACCTCGGCGACGGCCCCGGCGACCAGGCCGATCCCGGCGACGACGGCGCGCTCGGTGAGCGAGGAGTACCCGAAGATCAGCCCGCCGGGGCCGGTGCTGTCCAGGCGGTAAGGCGTCACGCCGTGCACGGCCACGCCGCGGCGGGCGGCGGCGGTGATCACGGCCTGCTCCTCCACGTCCGGCGGCAGCCAGGCGACGAGGTGCAGCCCGGCGGCGATCCCGGCCGGGGTCAGCTCGGGCAGCCGGCTCGACAGCGCGTCCAGCAGCGCGTCGCGGCGGCGCCGGTACACCGGCCGCAGCCGGCGCAGGTGCCGGTCGAACTCGCCGCGGGACAGGAAGTCGGCGAAGGTCAGCTGGTCCAGCGCCGACGAGCCGCGGTCGGCGGCCACCTTGGCCTCGGCCATCGCGTCGACCAGGTGCCGGGGCAGCACGAACCAGCCCAGCCGCAGCCCCGGCGCGAGGGTCTTGCTGGCCGTGCCGGCGTAGGCGACCCGTTCCGGGGCGAGGCCCTGCATGGCCCCGATCGGGTGCCGGTCGTAGCGGTACTCGGCGTCGTAGTCGTCCTCGACGACCAGCGCGTCGCGGCGGGCGGCCCAGCTCAGCACGGCCGCCCGCGCCTCGGCGGACAGCACCGCGCCGGTCGGCCACTGGTGCGACGGGGTGAGCACCACCAGGTCGGCGTCGGAGCGCTCCAACGCGTCGACGTCGATGCCGTCCGGCCCGACCGGGATCCCGACGACCTCCAGCCCGAAGGCGCGGGCCACCAGCCGGGCGTCGTCGTCGACGGACGGGTCCTCGACGGCCAACCGCCGCGCACCGCGCCGGGCCATCAGCCCGACCAGCAGCGCGACGCCCTGGGCGAAGCCGGTGCAGATCACGATGTCCTCGGGCCGGGCCGCGGTGCCGCGGACCCGGTTGAGGTACTCGGCCAGCGCGGTGCGCACCTCCGCCACTCCGCGCCCGGCGGAGTAGAGGAACCGGTCGCCGGGGGTCTCGACCAGCACCCGGCGGATCGAGCGCAGCCAGACCGCCCGGGGGAAGTTGGCCACGTCGGCGCGCCCGTAGCCGAAGTCGATCTCCGGCGCCGGGTCGGGAGCCACCGGCGCCGGCGGGTCGGCCGGGCTGTCGTCCGGACGGCCGGCGACCGTGGTGTAGCCGCCCGAGCCACCGGTCAGGTAGCCCTCGGCGATGAGCTGCTGGTAGGCCTCGACGACCACGCCGCGGGACACCCCGAGGTCGGCCGCCATGGTCCGGCTGGGCGGCAGCCGGGCGCCCGCCGGCAGCCGGCCGTCCCGGATGCCCTCCCGGACGGCCGTCTCGACCTGGCGGTGCAGCGACTCCCCGCCGCCGCGCCGCAGCGCGATCGGCAGCTCACCCCCGACGCGCGAATTGGTACTCGATCCGGCCATCGGAATGGACCGTATTCCAGGTACCGATTCCTGTCAGGCTTCGGCCATGACGAACTCCGCGAACCTGGTCGACCGGCTGGACGGGCAGCTGCTGCGACCCGGCGACGCCGGCTACGACGAGGCCCGCACGGTGTGGAACGCGATGGTGGACCACCGGCCGCGGATGATCGTGCGCTGCACGAGCGTCGGTGACGTGGTCGCCGCGGTGCGCACCGCCCGCGAGCTCGACCTGGAGATCGGGGTCCGGTGCGGCGGGCACAGCGTCGTCGGGCTGGCCGTCCCGGACGGCGGGCTGATGATCGACCTCACGCCGCTGGCCGGCGTGCGGGTCGACCCGGGCCGCCGGCTGGCCCGGGTGCGGGGCGGGGCGCTGCTCGGCGCGCTGGACACCGAGGCCCAGCGGTACGGCCTGGCCACCACCGCGGGCAACGTCTCGCACACCGGCGTCGGCGGGCTCACGCTCGGCGGCGGGATGGGCTGGCTCGCCCGTCAGTACGGCCTGACCTGCGACAACGTCGTCTCGTTCGAGCTGGTCACGGCGGCCGGTGAGGTGCTGCGGGTGACCCGGGACAGCCACCCCGAGCTGTTCTGGGGATTGTGCGGCGGGGGCGGCAACTTCGGTGTCGTGACCGAGTTCGAGTTCCGGTTGCACGAGGTGGGCACCCGGGCGCTGGTCGCCGAGTACGCCTTCGGGCCGGAGCAGGCGGCCGCGGTGCTGCGCGGCTGGCGGGACCTGAACGCCGAGGCGCCCCGGCAGGCCACGTTCACCGCCTCGATCGGGGCCGACGGCCTGACCACCGTCGGGTTCGTCTGGGTCGGCGACCCGGCGGGCGGGCGGCGGCTCGCCCCGGCGGTCCGCGGCCTCGGCCGGCCGGTCGCCGAGCACCTCGTCGAGCAGTCCTACCTGCAGCTGCAGCGCCGCGACGACGCCACCGACGGGCACGCGCTGCGCCGGTACTGGAAGGGCCACTTCCTGCGCCGGTTCGACGACGACGCGATCGAGGCGTTCGTCCGCCGGGGCAGCGCGGACGGCGCCGCCGAGCACCTGCCCGCGGTCGGCCTGCAGGCCTACGGCGGGGCGATCGCCGACGTGCCCGACGGTGACACCGCGTTCAGCCACCGCGGCACCCTGTTCGAGTACGTCGCGGCGGCCCGCTGGACCGACCCGGCCGAGGACGCCGCCCGGATGGCGGTGGCCCGGCGCTGCGCCGCCGCGGTGGCGCCGTACGCCAGCGGGGCGTACGTGAACACGCTGTCCGACGAGGGGGACGACGGCGTCCGGCGGGCCTACCCGGCGGACAAGCTGGCCCGGCTGTCCGCGCTCAAGGCCGCCTACGACCCGCAGAACGTGTTCCACCTCAACCACAACATCCGGCCGGCCTGAGCCGCGCTCCCGCCCGTGCCCGGTCGCGTCGCACCTGATCGCCGGGTGGGTCGAGCAGAATGGCGGCGTGAGCGACGCGTGGTGAGCGGTCCGGCGACCCGGTGGTCGGCCGTGGTGCGCGCGGGCCTGGGCGCGGCGTGCCTGCTGGTGCCCGGGTGGGTGGCCGTCACCCGGTGGTCCGCGCTGGTCGCCGGCCATCCCGCCTACCCGGTCCTGCTCGCGGTGCTGGTGCTGGTGGGCGTGCTCCTG
>JASLAP010000281.1 GCA_030147065.1 Pseudonocardia sp.
GGCCGGGCTGAACCTGTCGCGCATCCGCTCGTCGAAGGAGCTGCTGTCCTCGGGCGGCACCGCGTCCGGCCCGGTGTCGTTCATGCGCGGCGCCGACGCCAGCGCCGGCACCATCAAGTCCGGCGGGGCCACCCGGCGGGCGGCGAAGATGGTGGTGCTCGACGTCGACCACCCCGACGTCGAGGAGTTCGTGATCACCAAGGCCAAGGAGGAGGCCAAGGTCCGGGTGCTGCGCGACGCCGGGTTCGACATGGACCTGGGCGGTTCCGACATCACCTCGGTGCAGTACCAGAACGCCAACAACTCGGTGCGGGTCACCGACGAGTTCATGCAGGCGGTGGAGGCCGACGGCGAGTTCGGGCTGCGCGCCCGGATGACCGGTGAGGTCATCGAGAAGGTCTCGGCGAAGAAGCTGTTCCGCACCATCGCCCAGGCCGCCTGGGAGTGCGCCGACCCCGGCATCCAGTACGACGGCACCATCAACGACTGGCACACCTGCCCGGAGTCCGGGCGCATCTCGGCGTCCAACCCGTGCTCGGAGTACATGCACCTGGACAACTCCAGCTGCAACCTGGCCTCGCTGAACCTGCTCACCTTCCTCGGCGACGACGGCACGTTCGACGCCGTCCGGTTCCAGAAGTCCGTCGAGCTGATCATCACCGCGATGGACATCTCGATCTGCTTCGCCGACTTCCCGACCGAGCCGATCGGCGACACCACCCGCAGGTTCCGCCAGCTGGGCATCGGCTACGCCAACCTGGGCGCGCTGCTGATGGCCACCGGGCACGCCTACGACTCCGAGGGCGGCCGCTCGCTGGCCGCGGCCATCACCTCGCTGATGACCGGCGCGGCCTACAAGCGCTCGGCCGAGCTGGCCGGCGTGGTCGGCCCGTACGAGGGCTACGCCCGCAACGCCGAGTCCCACCAGCGGGTGATGCGCAAGCACGCCGCCGCCAACGACGACGTGCGCCCGCTGCCGGCCAGCGCGCCGATCAACCGGCTGGCCACCGCGGCCTGGCAGGAGGGCCTGGCGATCGGGGCGCGCCACGGCTGGCGCAACGCGCAGGCCTCCGTGCTCGCCCCGACCGGCACCATCGGCCTGATGATGGACTGCGACACCACCGGCATCGAGCCCGACCTGGCGCTGGTCAAGTTCAAGAAGCTGGTCGGCGGCGGCTCCATGCAGATCGTCAACCAGACCGTGCCGCGGGCGCTGGCGAAGCTGGGTTACCAGGCCGAGCAGATCGAGGCGATCGTCGAGTACATCGGCGAGCACAGCCACGTGATCGACGCCCCCGGGCTGCGCCCGGAGCACTACGAGGTGTTCGACTGCGCCATGGGGGAGCGGTCCATCGCCCCGATGGGGCACGTCCGGATGATGGCCGCGGTGCAGCCGTTCCTGTCCGGGGCGATCTCCAAGACGGTGAACATGCCGGAGGCGGCCACCGTCGAGGACGTCGAGAAGGTCTACCTGGACGGCTGGCGGCTGGGCCTCAAGGCGCTGGCCATCTACCGCGACAACTGCAAGGTCGGTCAGCCGCTGTCGGCGGGCAGGTCCGCGAAGCCCGCCGCGGAGAAGGAGGCCGCCCCGGTCGTCGAGGCCCGCCCGGTGCGGCGGCGGCTGCCCAAGAAGCGCCCGTCGGAGACGGTGTCGTTCACCGTCGGCGGCGCCGAGGGGTACCTGACCGCGGGCTCCTACCCCGACGACGGCCTCGGCGAGATCTTCGTCAAGCTCGGCAAGCAGGGTTCCACGCTGTCCGGCGTGATGGACGCCTTCTCGATGTCGATCTCGGTGGGGCTGCAGTACGGCATCCCGCTGGAGTTCTACGTCTCGAAGTTCTCCAACCTGCGCTTCGAGCCGGCCGGGATGACCGACGACCCGGACGTCCGGATCGCCACCAGCGTGCTGGACTACCTGTTCCGCCGGCTGGCGCTGGACCACCTGCCCTACGAGAAGCGCGCCCAGCTGGGCATCTTCTCCGCCGGCGAGCGGACCGCGCAGGTCGCCGAGACCTACGGCGAGGTCGACATGGACGACCTGCGGGGCAGCGTCGACGCGGCACCGGTCGCGCCGGCCACGCCGACCGGGGCCACCCCGGCCCCGGTCGAGGTCGGCAGCTCCACGGAGCTGCTGGAACTGCGGCTCGGCAAGGCGGCGGACGCCCCGCTGTGCATGACCTGCGGGACCAAGATGCGCCCGGCCGGGTCGTGCTACCTCTGCGAGGGTTGCGGCTCCACCAGCGGCTGCAGCTGACCCGCAGCCGACCCCGCCAGATCCGGGCTCTCCCCGGCCGGTCCGCCGGTCGGGGAGAGCCCGGTCCCGTTGTGGACGGCTCACAGCCGGAGCCGTCACGTTCCGCGGCGCCGTCCCGTCCCTCCTGATGTCGGGGCCACCGGGTCCCGGGGAGGACGGTGGCGATGACCAGGACGACGAGCACGGCCGAGCCGGCGGTCGACGGGCGGTCGGGGCGGGTGCGGACGGTGCTGCGCGCCGCGCTGGCGGTCCTGGCGGTGGTGCAGGGGATCGTCGGGGTGTGGGCGCAGTTCGCCCCGGCGAGCTTCTTCGTGGACTTCCCGCTGCCGGGCTGGATGTGGGTCGGCCTGCTGCCGCCGTACAACGAGCACCTGGCCCGCGACGTCGGCGGGCTGAGCCTGGCGCTCACCCTGGTGCTGGTGGCCGCGGCGGTCCGGGTCGACCGCTGGTCGGTGCGGCTGGCCGCGGCGGCGCTGCTGGTCTTCGCGGTGCCGCACGCCGTGTTCCACGCCTTCCACCTGGAGCACTTCCCGCTGTCGGACGCGGTGATCCAGATCGTCGGTCTGGTGGCGACCTGCCTGGTGGCGCTGGCCGTGTGGGTGCTGGCCGGCCGGTTGCCGGCGACCCCACCCGCCCCGAACGGCCGACGCGCGTCGGCGACGTAGGTCGAGGCGTCACCTGTCACGCCCGCCCGGCCGGCCCGGTGATCCGGGACGGTCCGGTGGGCCCGGAAGGAGGACGACGGAGATGGACGGCACGATCCTGGTCACCGGGGGTACCGGCACATTGGGCCGGGCAGTGGTGGAGCGGTTGCGCGCGGGGGGTGTGCAGCCGCGAGTACTGAGTCGCCGCGCCGGGCCCGGGCGCGCGGTCGGCGACCTGGACACCGGCGCCGGGCTGGACGACGCGCTGCGCGACGTCTCGGTGGTGGTGCACTCGGCGACGCGCTACCGGCACGACGTCGCCGGGACCGAGCGGCTGATCGCCGCCGCCCGCCGGGTCGGGGTGGCGCCGCACCTGGTCTTCGTGTCGATCGTCGGGGTGGACCGGGTGCCGTTGCCGTACTACACCGAGAAGGTCGCCGTGGAACGGGTGGTCGAGGGGTCCGGGCTGCCGTGGACCGTCCAGCGGGTCACCCAGTTCCACAACCTCGTCGACGCCGTCCTGTCCCGGCTGGGCCGGCTCCCGGTGGTGCCGGTGCTGGCCGCGACCGACTTCCAGCCGATCGACGTGCGCGACGTCGCGGAGCGGTTCGCCGCGCTCGTCGCCGGCCCGCCCCTGGGCCGGGCGCCCGACCTGGGCGGACCCGAGGTGCGGTCGATGGCCGAGCTGGCCCGGGTCTGGCTGGACGCCCGGGGCACCCCGCGCCGGACGGTGGCGGTGCGGCTGCCCGGTCGGATCGCCCGCGGCTACCGCGACGGCGGGCACCTCGCCCCGGAGCACGCCGAGGGTCGGATCACCTTCGAGGAGTTCCTGGCCGCGCGGCGCCGTCCGGCGGCGGCCGGGTGACGTCACATCCGCCGCCGGCAGCAGTGCCGGTGGGCGGGGCCTAGTCTCGGAGGGTGATCGAGGACGACACACCGGACCGCGACTGGACCGCTCCCGGGATCTTCCGGTGCGCTCCGGGCGTCCACCGGATCCCGCTGCCGCTGCCCAACGACGGCCTGCGCGCGGTGAACGTGTACGCGATCGAGGACGACGCCGGCTGGACCCTGATCGACTCCGGCTGGGCCCTGGCCGAGTCCCGCGAGCTGCTCGGCGCCGCCCTGGCCGGGCTGGGCGCGGGGTTCGCCGACGTGCACCGGTTCCTGGTGACCCACGTCCACCGCGACCACTACACCCAGGCCGTGGCGCTGCGCCGGGAGTTCGGCATGCGGGTCGCGCTGGGCCGCGGCGAGCAACCCAGCCTGGCGGCGATCAACAGCCCGGGTCCGGGCCGGCTGGTCCGCCACGAGCTGCTGGCCCGGGCCGGCGCCCAGGAGCTGATCGCCCGGTTGACCGGCCCGCCGCCGGACCACGACGTCTCGGTGTGGGAGTTCCCCGACGAGTGGATCTCCGACGGGGACGAGATCGTGCTCGGGGACCCGGCCGCGCCGCGCCGGCTGCGCGCGGTGCACACCCCCGGCCACACCGAGGGGCACGTCGTGTTCGCCGACGACGCGGCCGGGCTGCTGTTCGCCGGCGACCACGTGCTGCCGACCATCACCCCCTCCATCGGACTGCAGCCGGCGGCGGGGCGGGGCAGTCCGCTGGCGGACTTCCTCGACTCGCTGGAGCTGATGCGCCGCCGACCGGACGCGGTGCTGCTGCCGGCGCACGGCAACACCGGGATGCGGGTGCACGAGCGGGTGGACGAGCTGCTCGCCCACCACGCCAAGCGCCTCGACGCGACCCTCGCCGCGGTGCAGGACGGGCACAGCACCGCCTACGAGGTGGCCGCGGTGCTGCCGTGGACCCGGCGGGATCGGCGGCTGGCCGAGCTGGACCTGTTCAACGCGATGCTCGCGACCACCGAGACCCTGGCGCACCTCCGGGTGCTGGCCGAGCGGGGAGCGGTGACGGTCACGCAAGCGGATGGAGTCGCGCACTACACCGTCTGATCCGGAGCTGGTTGCTCCGCCCGGCCAGATCCGTACGGATCGGCTGTACGGCAGCCGCCCGTCGGGCCCCGGCGGGCCGTTCACCGATCGACCCGGGCGACCCGCCGCAGCGACACGCCCGTACAGCGCCCCCCGTTTGGCGCTGCCGCCCGCTCGCGGGCAGACTGATCACCACAACCGAACCGGGCGCCGACCCGGTCGTCATACAGCAGCCCGCCACGGCTCGAGGACGTAGGGGAAGACGATCCTCGTCGACGTTGGAGGTCTGCAGTGAACGCACGCGGCGTGGTCTTCGTCCACTCGTCGCCGACTGCGGTCTGCCCGCACGTCGAATGGGCGATCTCGGGTGTCCTGGGGACCAAGGTGTCCCTGCAGTGGACACCCCAACCTGCCGTGCACGGACAGCTGCGCGCCGAGTGCACCTGGTCCGCGCCGGTCGGCACCGGTGGTGCCATCGCGGGTGCCCTGCGCGCCTGGACGATGCTGCGCTTCGAGGTCACCGAGGAGCCCACTCCGGGGGCCGACGGCGAGCGCTTCTGCTACGTGCCCACCCTCGGGCTGTGGCGCGGCCAGACCGGCGCCAGCGGCGACATCGTGATCGGCGAGAACCGGCTGCGCACGCTGCTGGCGGAGACCCCGCCCGCCCAGGTGCCGTCCCGCGTGCACGACCTGCTCGGCTCGGCCTGGGACGACGCCCTGGAGGCGTTCCGCTACGCCGGCGACGGCGCCCCCGTCACCTGGCTGCACCAGGTCGGCTGACCCACCCCGGACGTCAGCAAAGCCACTTTCAGGACCGGATACGTCCTGAAAGTGGCTTTCCTGACGGGGCGGGGGATCAGGCGCGGGTGAGGACGACCGCGGCGTTGTGGCCACCGAAGCCGAAGGAGTCGCAGACCGCGGCGTCCAGGTCCATCTTGCGCGGCTCGCCGGCGACCACGTCCAGCTCGACGCCCGGGTCGAGCTGCTCGAGGTTCAGCGTGGCCGGGATGACCCCTTCCCTGATCGAGAGCAGGGTCACGATGCTCTCCACCGCGCCGGCCGCGCCGACCATGTGGCCCAGCGCGGACTTGGGCGCGGTGAGCACCGGGTGCTTGCCCAGCGCCTTGGCCACGGCGCGGGTCTCGCCGACGTCGCCGGCCACGGTGGAGGTGGCGTGGCAGTTGACGTGGCCGATGTCGGAGGGCTGCAGCCCGGCGTCGCGGACCGCGGCCAGGATCGCCTCGGACTGCCCGATGCCCTCCGGCTCCGGGCCGGTGATGTGGTGGGCGTCGGAGGTGATGCCGGCGCCGGCCAGCCGGCCGTGCACGGTCGCCCCGCGCGCCTGCGCGAACTCGGGCCGTTCCAGCACCATGATCCCGGAGCCCTCGCCGAGCACGAAGCCGTCCCGGTCGACGTCGAACGGGCGCGATGCGCGCTCCGGCTCGTCGTTGCGCTGGGACAGCGTCCGGGCCTGCACGAACCCGGCCACCGTGATGCCGGTGATGCAGGCCTCGGCGCCGCCGGCGATGACCACGTCGAGCTCGCCGGCGCGCATCAGCCGCAGCGCCCAGGCCAGCGCCTCGGCGCCGGACGCGCACGCCGAGACCGGCGCGTGCACCCCGCCGCGGGCGCCGAACTCGATGCCCACCCAGGCCGCCGGCCCGTTGGGCATGAGCATCGGCACGGTCAGCGGCGAGACCTTGCGCAGCCCGCCGGTCTCCAGCAGGTCGTCCTGGTCGAGCAGGGTGACCGCGCCGCCGATCCCGGTGCCGATGACCACGGCCAGCCGCCGGGGGTCGACCTCCGGGGCGCCGGCGTGCGCCCACGCCTCCTTGGCCGCGACCATCGCCACCTGCTCGCACCGGTCCATCCGGCGGGCCTGCACCCGCGGCAGCACCTCGCTCGGTGACACCGCCAGCGGCGCGGCGATCTTGACGGGGAGCTGGTGCCGGTTGACCCACTCGTGGTCGGCGTCGATGCGCCGCACGCCGGAGCGCCCGGCGAGCAGGCCCTCCCACGTCGAGGCGACGTCCCCGCCCAGCGGAGTGGTCGCGCCCAGACCGGTGACGACGACGTCGGTGCTCTGCGGGCTCATCTCGTCCTTCCGACGAACAAGGGGGGTGGGGCGGCCGACGGGGCGCGGTTAGCGCGCCGCGGTCACTGGTGG
Source organism: Pseudonocardia sp. (assembly GCA_030147065.1). Classification (GTDB taxonomy): domain Bacteria; phylum Actinomycetota; class Actinomycetes; order Mycobacteriales; family Pseudonocardiaceae; genus Pseudonocardia. The sequence continues at coordinate 7,001 of JASLAP010000281.1, forward strand.
GTGGAGATGTAGGTGACCGCGTCGCCGACGGTCTTCAGCTCGGCCAGCTGGTCGTCGGGGATCTTCACGCCGAACTTGTCCTCGGCCTGCACGGCGATCTCGACCATCGACAGCGAGTCGATGTCCAGGTCGTCGACGAAGGACTTCTCGGCCGACACCTCGGCGGTGTCGATGCCGGCGACCTCCTCGACGATCTCCGCGAGCCCGCTGAGGATCTCGGTGTTGTCGGCCACTGTGTTCTCTCCTTTTGGTGGGGCGTCAGGGTGGGTGATCCAGCTTTTTGATCCAGCCACGGGATCCTAGGGACAGATGACGACCTGCGCGGCGAAGGACAGGCCCGCGCCGAAGCCGGCGAGCAGCACGACGTCGCCCGAGCGCAGGCGCCCGTCGGCGCGCATGTGGTCCATGGCGAGCGGGATCGACGCCGACGAGGTGTTGCCGGAGTGGACGATGTCGTCGGCCACGACCATGTCCTCGCGGGCGCCCTTGGCGCGCAGCCGCCTGGCGACGGCGTCGACGATGCGCAGGTTGGCCTGGTGCGGCACGAAGGCGTCGATGTCGGCGGGGGTGAGCCCGGCCAGCTCGATCGCCTCGAGGGCGACCGGAGCGATCTTGGTGGTGGCCCAGCGGAAGACCGCCTGCCCCTCCTGGAACAGCGCGTTGGTCTCGGGGTTGATGTGGATGGTCTGGGACATGTCGCCTGCGCTGCCCCAGGTGAGCGGGCCGATGCCGACCGAGGCCACGTCCGGAGCCGGACCCACGACCGCGGCACCTGCCCCGTCGGCGAAGATGATCGCGGTGGAGCGGTCGGTCCAGTCGATCCAGTCCGACAGCTTCTCGGCGCCGATCACCAGCACGTGGCGCGAGGACCCGGCGCGGACGAGGTCGGCGGCCATACCGACGCCGTAGGAGAAGCCGGCGCAGGCGGCGTTGAGGTCGAACGCCCCGGACGCCGGGATGCCGATCCGCTCCGCGGTCTGCGCGGCGGCGTTCGGGATGGGCGTCGGCATCGTGCAGGTCGCCACGATCACCGTGTCGATCTCGGTGGGCTCGAGACCGGAGTCCTTCACCGCACGGGACCCGGCCTCCGCGGCCATGTCGACCAGGAGGGTGTCCTCCTCCGCGATACGCCGGCTCTGGATGCC
>JASLAP010000293.1 GCA_030147065.1 Pseudonocardia sp.
CGGTCGCGTAGTTCGAGTAGGCGGGGGTCGTGCCGGCGGGGAAGATCCGCTCGGGCACCCACTGCCGGAGGATCTCGTCGTAGCGCGGGACCTCCGTGGCCGTGGTGCCCAGCAGGTCCTTGGCCTGCTCCTCGAACCCGGCGGTGTGGGTCATGATCGTGCGCAGGGTGACCGGGCCGTCGTCGCGGGGCGGGATGGCGAAGTCCAGGTAGGTGTTGACGTCGGCGTCCAGGTCGAGGCGGCCCTGCTCGACCAGCTGCATCACCGCGGTCCAGGTGAACAGCTTCGACACCGAGCCCGGCCGGAACAGCGTGCGCTCCGGGTCCACCGGGATGTTCCGCTCGACGTCCGCCCGGCCGAAGCCGCGCTGGGTCACCACCTCGCCGTCGCGCACGACGACGACCGCCGCGCCGGCGATGTCGCCGGTCGCCAGCGCGGGGGGCATGAAGCCGTCGAGCCAGGTGTCGACGTCGGCGGCGGTCAGCTCGCGGGCCGGGCCGGCGGCGGGTGCCGGGGAACCCTCCAGCGGGGGGTCGGCCGGCTGCGGGCCGCCGCCCAGCAGCGGGACGATCATGGTCACCAGCACGCCGATGGCGGCCAGCACGGCGACGAGGGCGATCCACCACACCGGGCCGGAGCGGGGCTTCGGCGGCGGGCCGGCCCGGCGGGCCGCGAGCTCCGGCGGTCCGGGCAGCGGATGGACGTCGGTCTGGGTGTCCACGAGGGACCTCTCGGTCGGGATGGTCGGCCGGCGGGGACGCCGGCGCACGGTCGCCGGAAGTCTCGTGCGGATCGGCACCGGGGTCGTCGGGCCGGCGGACGATCTGCGGGGTCCGCCTCACGGAGGGCCCGCCTGCCCCCGTCCTCCTCCCGGAGGACCCCCCGCCCCGCCCCGCCCCGTGGCAGGAAAGCCACTTTCAGGACGGATCCGGTCCTGAAAGTGGCTTTCCTGACGTCCGGGGTGGGTCAGCGGCGGGGGGTGACCAGGCCGGTCTCGTAGGCGAGCACGACGGCCTGCACCCGGTCGCGCAGGCCGAGCTTGGCCAGCACCCGGCCCACGTGCGTCTTGACCGTGGTCTCGCTGACCACCAGCCGCGCGGCGATCTCGCCGTTGGACAGGCCCTCGGCCATCAGCAGCAGCACCTCGTGCTCGCGCGCGGTCAGCAGGCCCGGGGGCAGCGCCGGCGGGGTCCGGGCGAGGTCGCGGCGGGCGAACTCGTCGAGCAGCCGGCGGGTGACCGCCGGGGCCAGCATCGCCTGGCCGTCGGCCACCACCCGGACCGCGTGGATCAGTTCGGGGGCCGGCGCGTCCTTGAGCAGGAACCCGCTCGCCCCGGCCCGCAGGGCCGCGTAGACCAGCTCGTCGATGTCGAAGGTGGTCAGGATCAGCACCTTCACCGGGTCGGCGGCCGCGGTGAGCTCGCGGGTCGCGGTGATGCCGTCGGTGCCGGGCATCCGGACGTCCATCAGCACCACGTCGGGCCGGGTGCGGCGGGCCAGCCGCACCGCGGCCGCCCCGTCGTCGGCCTCGCCGACGATCTCCATGCCGTCCTCGGAGTCCAGGATCATCGCCAGCCCGGTGCGGACGAGCCGCTGGTCGTCGGCGATCAGCACCCGCAACGGCTGGCTCACCGGGTCATCCCGGCGGCGCTGACCGCGCCGTCCTGCTCCGGGACGACGAGCGGGATGCGCGCATCGAGCCGGTACCCGTCCGGGCCGCGGTGCACCTCCAGGTGCCCACCCGCGGACTGGACCCGTTCCCGCGGCCCCAGCAGGCCGTGCCCGGGTGGCCCGGTCGGCGGGACGGACCCGGCGAGCGGGCCGTCGTCGTCGACGACGACGCGGATCTCTGTCGGCCCCGGGGCGACCCGCACCCGGGCCCGGGTGCGCCCGGCGTGGCGCAGGGTGTTGGTCAGCGCCTCCTGCACGATCCGGTAGACGATCAGGCCGACTGCGGCAGACGGGACCGAATCCCGGTCCGGGAGCTCGGCGTCGACCCGCAGACCGGCGTCGCGGAACCGGGTGATCAGGCCGTCCAGCTCGGCCGGGCCCGGCTGCGGGGCGGCGTCCGGGGCGCCCTCGCGCAGCAGCGAGACGGCCTGCCGCAGTTCGGACAGACCGCCCCGCGCGGTGTCCTCGATCTCGCGCAGCGCCTCGGCGGCGCGCTGCGGGTCGGCGTGCAGGATCCGCCGGGCGCCGGCGGCCTGCACGGCGATCACCGCGATCCCGTGCGCGGTGATGTCGTGCAGTTCCCGGGCCATCCGGCTGCGCTCCGCGCTGACCGCCAGCCGGGTCCGCTCCTCGCGCTCGCGCTCCAGCTCGCGGGTCCGCTCCTCCAGTTGCGCCGCCCGTTCCCGGGCCGCCCGGGTGCGGTCGCCGAGCGCGACCAGCCCGACCACCAGCACCGCGTCGACCACGGTGTAGTGCGGGGTGCCCAGGGCCATCAGGACGGCCAGCATGACCAGGACCAGCACGATCCCCGCCGGCACCGCCTCCTGACGGGGCCGGTGCGCGGCCACCGTGTACAGCGCGACCATCAGGCTGATCCCGGTGCTGGGCACCAGCAGCTAGGCTGACAGGAACGTGTGCAAGGCCGCCACGAGCACCAGCACGGTGACCGGGGCCGCCCGCCGCAGCGCCAGCGGCAACGCCGCGGCCAGCACGAATCCGAAGGCCACCGGCAGCGGCACGTGCATGGAGCCATGGGCCGCGCGCTCGCTGTAGGTCGCCACCGCGACGCAGTCCGCGTAGCCCACGGCGAGCGCGAATGCGGCGTCGGCCCACACCGGACGGCGGCGGAGCCAGCCGACCACGCTCCGGATGCGGTGCACGCCACCACGCTAGCGAGCACCGCACCGCGGACCGTGCCCAGCCCGTCAGGCCCCCGGGCGCTGCACCCGGAAGATGTGCGCGACGTGGTTCCAGGGCTCCAGCCGGACGAAGTTGAACTGCCCCCAGGTGTAGTCCTCGCCGGTGACCTCGTCGTGCACAGTGAGCCGGTCGGCCCAGTCGGCGCCGAGCGCGGGCATGTCCAGCGCGGTGGTGCCCTGCTGGGCGTTCCAGGAGTCCAGGGTGCAGACCACCAGGACCGTGTCGCCGGACAGCGGGTCGGTCCGGGAGTAGGCGATGATCTGGTCGTTGTCCACGTGGTGGAACTGGATGTGGCGCAGCTGCTGCAGGGCCGGGTGCGCGCGGCGGATCTCGTTGAGCCGGGTGATGTAGGGCTCCAGCGAGTCGCCGCGGGCCGCGGCGGCCTCGAAGTCGCGCGGGCGCAGCTCGTACTTCTCGGAGTTGAAATACTCCTCCGAACCGGGCCGCACGGCCTCGCCCTCGTAGAGCTCGAACCCGGAGTAGACCCCCCAGGTCGGGGCCATGGTCGCGGCCAGGGTGGCCCGGATGGCGAACATGCCGCGCCCGCCGTGCTGCAGCGACTCGTGCAGGATGTCCGGGGTGTTGACGAACAGGTTCGGCCGGGCCTCGTCGGCGCGCTCGGCGTGCATGAGCGCGAACTCGGTCAGCTCCGCCTTGGTCGTCCGCCAGGTGAAGTAGGAGTAGGACTGCGTGAAGCCCAGCCGGGCCAGCCCGAACAGCCGGGCCGGGCGGGTGAACGCCTCGGCCAGGAACAGCACGTCCGGGTAGCGGGCCTTGACCTGCCAGATCAGCCAGTGCCAGAAGTTCGGCGGCTTGGTGTGCGGGTTGTCCACCCGGAAGATCCGGACGCCGTGCTCGACCCAGTGCAGCACCACCCGCAGCGACTCGGCGTAGATGCCGGCCGGGTCGTTGTCGAAGTTGACCGGGTAGATGTCCTGGTACTTCTTCGGCGGGTTCTCCGCGTAGGCGATGGTCCCGTCGGGGCGGACGGTGAACCACTCCGGGTGCTCGGCCACCCACGGGTGGTCCGGCGCGCACTGCAGGGCGAAGTCCAGCGCGATCTCCATGCCCAGGTCGCGGGCGCGGTCGACGAACGCGTCGAAGTCCTCCAGAGTGCCCAGCTCGGGGTCGATGGCGTCGTGCCCGCCCTCGGCCGACCCGATCGCCCACGGCGAGCCGACGTCGCCCGGACCGGCGTTGACCGCGTTGTTGCGGCCCTTGCGGTGCGCCTTGCCGACCGGGTGGATCGGCGGCAGGTAGACCACGTCGAAGCCCATGGCGGCGACCCGGTCGAGCTGCTTGCCGGCGGTGACGAAGCTGCCGTGGATCGGCCGGCCGGTCTCGTCGCGGCCGCCGGTCGAGCGCGGGAAGAACTCGTACCAGGACCCGAACAGCGCGCGCTCGCGGTCGACGTAGACCTGCTGCGGGCGACCGCGGGTGATCAGCTCCCGGACCGGTCGCTGGGTCATGATCGTCTGGACGGCCGGGAACAGCGCCGGGGCCACCCGCGAGCGCAGCGGCAGGGCGGTGTCGCGCAGCGCGTTGGCCGCGCCGAACAGCAGGTCGCGGTGCGGGCGCTCGCCGGGGCGGCGGCCGACCCGCTGCAGCAGCCGGGCCCCGATCTCCAGGTCGTTGGCCAGCTCGACGGCCGACTGGCCGGCCTCGACCTTCACGGTGACGGCGTGGCGCCAGGTGGACCAGGGGTCGCTCCAGGCGTCGACCCGGAAGGTCCACAGGCCCGGCTCGTCGGCCACCACGATCGCCTCGAACCGGTCGGTGCCCTCCCCGACCGGGTCCATCCGCACGTGCTGGGCGGGGCCGCGACTGCCGACCCGCTTCCACACCACGTTGGCCGCGACGGCGTCGTGGCCCTCCCGCCAGACCGTCGCGCCGATCGGCAGCACCTCGCCGACGACCGCCTTGCTGGGATGCCGTCCACCACCCGCCGTCGGCGTGACGTCGTCGATACCCAGCCGGCCTGTCATCGGCCCACCCCCAACACCCGCGCGCCCGTCACCGAAGTCACAACCTACCTACCCGTCTGCGACCCGGCCGGAACGGGTCGCCGCAGTTCATCCGATGGTCACCCGGTTCGCCCAGGCGTCACCGGGACGGTGTCGAGCGGGCGGGTGAGAACGGGATCGCGAGGGCCGGGAACGGGACTGCGCGGGCTCCGGCGGGCCCGGAGGTCCGCCCGATCGGGGTGGCGTGTCCCGACCGCCCCTCGGGCCCGGCGGGATGCGGGTCAGCGGTCGACCGCGTCGCCCGCGCGGCCGGCGCGGGTCGGCTCGGCTATCCCTTCGAGTCGGGAACCGGCCGATCGGACGCGCTGCTGCAGGCCACTCCGTTCGTGCTGCGGACGGCACCCACGCGCTGCGGCAGCGGCCAGGGCCCCTCAGTTGTACGGCGCTCCGCGTCCTCGCAGCTCGTCGTGTGTCGCGCAGCGCGTGGGGGTTCGCGCAGCGTGTCGGCGGGCTGCGAGGGCATCGCTGGTGCTGCGCGAGCCTCCGCGGGCTGCGACAGCGCCCGGTGCGTCCCGCCGGGATCCCGGAGCCTCACCCGCCCGGTCGAGTGGACATGGCGCCCGTCTCCGGGGCGCAACCGGGCCATGGGTGGGTGGCCGTTCGGGTCCGGGCAGCTCGGGCGGGTGCCGCGGGTGCGGGACGACGACCGGGGTCCGCGGACGGGGGGGCCGGGTCTGGACCGATCCCGTCCGCCCGTTCCGTATGGTCTGCCGCGTGAGAGCGCTTCGCCGGTTCACCGTCCGAGCCCAGCTGCCCGCGCCGCTGGCGCCGCTGCAGACCCTGGCGACCAACCTGCGGTGGAGCTGGCATCCGCCGACCCAGGACCTGTTCGCCGGACTGGACCACGAGGCCTGGGAGCGGTCCGGGCACGACCCGGTCCGGCTGCTCGGCGAGATCTCCACCGCCCGGCTGGCCGAGCTGGCCAAGGACGCCGACACGGTGGTGACCGTCCGCGAGCTGGCCGACGACCTGGAGTCCTACCTCACCGAGCCGCGCTGGTACCAGATCCAGCGCGAGGACGACCCGACGCTGCCGGTCGCGGTGGGCTACTTCTCGATGGAGTTCGGGGTCAGCGAGGTGCTGCCCAACTACTCCGGCGGCCTCGGCGTGCTGGCCGGCGACCACCTCAAGGCCGCGTCCGACCTGGGCGTGCCGCTGATCGGGGTCGGGCTGCTCTACCGCTCGGGCTACTTCCGCCAGTCGCTGTCGCTGGACGGCTGGCAGCTGGAGCACTACCCGGTGCTGGACCCGCAGGGCCTGCCGCTGCAGCTGATCACCGACGCGGCCGGCGAGGCGGTGCTGGTCGAGGTGGCGATGCCCGGCGGGCGCGCGCTGCGCGCCCGGATCTGGCAGGCCACCGTCGGGCGGGTGCCGCTGCTGCTGCTCGACTCCGACATCGAGGAGAACGAGACCGACCTGCGCGGGGTCACCGACCGGCTCTACGGCGGCGACCAGGACCAGCGCATCCGCCAGGAGATCCTGGTCGGGATCGGCGGGGTCCGGGCAGTGCGGGCGTTCTGCGCGGCCACCGGGCACCCGACCCCGGAGGTCTTCCACACCAACGAGGGCCACGCCGGCTACCTCGGGCTGGAGCGGATCCGCGAGCTGCAGGCCGACGACGGGCTGGCGTTCGACGAGGCCGTCGCCGCGGTGCGGGCCGGCACCGTGTTCACCACGCACACCCCGGTCCCGGCCGGCATCGACCGGTTCCCGGTCGAGATGGTGCGCCACTACTTCTCCGCGGGCGCCGCGGAGGGCAGCGCTGCGCGCACCGACTCGGCGCTGCTGCCCGGCGTGCCGCTGGACCGGATCGTCATGCTCGGCGCCGAGGAGAGCCCGGGCATGTTCAACATGGCGCACATGGGCCTGCGGCTGGCCCAGCGGGCCAACGGGGTCTCCCGGCTGCACGGCGCGGTCTCCCGGGGGATGTTCGGCCGGCTGTGGTCGGGCTTCGACGCCGACGAGGTGCCGATCGGCTCGGTCACCAACGGCGTGCACGGGCACACCTGGGAGGCCCGCGAGGTCACCGCGCTGATCGGCGCCCCGGACGAAGAGGTCAGCGCGGCGGACGTCCCCGACGAGTCGCTGTGGGCGCTGCGCACCGCGCTGCGCTCGCGGCTGGTCGGCGAGGTGCGCCGGCGGGTCCGCGAGGCCTGGCTGCAGCGCGGCGCGTCCACTCCGGAGCTGAGCTGGACCGACCACGTCTTCGACCCGGACGTGCTCACCGTCGGCTTCGCCCGCCGGGTGCCGACCTACAAGCGGCTGACCCTGATGCTGCGCGACAAGGACCGGCTGCGCGACCTGCTGCTCGACCCGCACCGGCCGGTGCAGCTGGTGGTCGCGGGCAAGAGCCACCCGGCCGACGACGGCGGCAAGGCGCTCATCCAGGAGATCGTCCAGTTCGCCGACGACCCGGCCGTGCGGCACCGGATCGTCTTCCTGCCCGACTACGACATGTCGATGGCCCGCTACCTGTACTGGGGCTGCGACGTGTGGCTGAACAACCCGATGCGGCCGCTGGAGGCGTGCGGCACCTCGGGGATGAAGTCGGCGCTCAACGGCGGCCTCAACCTCTCGATCCGCGACGGGTGGTGGGACGAGATGTACGACGGCGCTAACGGCTGGGCGATCCCGACCGCCGACGGCGTCTCCGACCCGGAACGGCGCGACGACCTCGAGGCGTCGGCGTTCTACGACCTCGTCGAGAAG
>JASLAP010000331.1 GCA_030147065.1 Pseudonocardia sp.
CCGTCGCTGTCGACCAGGACGTCGACGAAGCCCGCGCCCGCCAGGCGGGCCGCGAGACCCGCCGGGTCGATCGGGGTGAACACGTCGTCGACGTGCAGCGCGCGGCGGGCCGGGGTGTCCTGGCCGTCGGTGCCCAGCAGCAGCCCGCCCGGGCGCAACACCCGGCACAGCTCGGCCAGGGCCGCGTCCTGCCCGGCGGGCTCGGGGATGTGGTGCAGCATCGTGAAGCAGGCCGCGGCGGAGAACCGGTCGGCGGGCAGCGGCAGCGCGGTGGCGTCGGCGGTCACCACCTCGACGCCCGCGGTGCCCGCCATCCGCGCGCGCAGCGCGTCGGCCAGCACCGGGTCCAGCTCGACCGCGGTGACCCGGGGAGCGCGCTCCACCAGCAGGTCGGTGACCAGGCCCGGGCCGGCGCCGATCTCCAGGACGTCGTCGCCGAGGTCGGCGCCGTCGCCGAGCACCCAGGGCAGCAGCCGGTCGGCCACCAGCTGCTGCCACTCCGCGCTCGCGCACAGGGTCAGGTGCTCCTGGTTCATCCCGCTCCTCCGGTCCTCGCGCGCACGGGGTTCAGGCCATCGCGCCGTGCGCGTCCAGGTGCCCGGCCAGGGCCTGCGCGGCCTGCCGCAGCAGCGGCGCGATCTGCTCCACCGCCGCCCAGCTGACCCGGGTCTCCGGGCCGGACACGGACAGCGCGGTCGTCGACGGCCCGCCCGGCACCGCCACCGCCACGCAGCGCACCCCGAGCTCCTGCTCGGCGTCGTCGACCGCGAAGCCCTGGTGGCGGATCCGCTCCAGCTCCCGGGCGAGCCGGTCGGGGTCGGTGATGGTGTGCGGGGTCTGCGCCGCCATTCCGGCCCGGGCCAGGATCTCCTGCACCCGGGCGGCCGGCAGCTGGGCCAGCAGCGCCTTGCCCACCCCGGTGCAGTGCACCGGCACCCGCCTGCCCACCTCGGTGAACATCCGCATCGAGTGCCGGGACGGGACCTGGGCCACGTAGACCACCGCGTCGCCGTCCAGCACGGCCATGTTCGCCGTCTCGCCGACCTGGTCGACCAGCTGGGCCAGGTGCGGGCGGGCCCACTCGCCGAGCATCCGCGACGCCGCGTCGCCCAGCCCGATCAACCGCGGGCCCAGCGCGTAGCGCCGCGAGGGCAACTGGCGGACGTACCCGGAGGCCACCAGGGTCCGCACGATCCGGTGGATGGTCGGCAGCGGCAGGCCGGACCGGGTGGCCAGTTCGGACAGTCCCACGTCGCCGCCCGCTGCGGCCATGTGCTCGAGCAGGGAGAAGGCGCGGTCGAGGGACTGCACCCCGCCACCGCGGTCGGGTCGGGTCACTCCGCCCATGGTCCTCCCAACCGGTCCGTGGGCCACCCAGCCTAGTCACCCGCTCTCACCGGCCCTGCCAGGTCGGGCGCTCCCGCGCGCCGAAGGCCCGGACGGCGGCGGCGAAGTCCGCGCTGCCGTAGACCCGCTCGACGGTGTCGTCGCCGTCGGGCACCGCGGCGCGGCGCAGCCGGGTGACGGCCCGCTTGCTCGCCCAGCGGGTGAGCGGGGCGTGACCGGCGAGGGTTTGCACCGTCTCGGCCAGGGTGGTGTCCAGCTCGGCGGTGTCGGCGACCAGCTGGCCGACGAACCCGGCCGCGTGCGCCTCGCGGGCGTCCAGCAGCCGGGCCCGCAGCAGCAGGTCCAGGGTGCGGGCCGGGCCGGGGTGGGCCACCAGCAGGGCCGTGGTGTCCATCGACAGGGCAGTTGCCCAGGGTGCGGGCGATGGGCACCCCGAACCGGCGGCGCGCGGGCCCGATCGCGGCCGTCCTACCCCTCCACGTCCGGCACCGGTGGGATCGCCGCACCGGCTGACAGCAGCCTCTCCGCCAGCGCGCGGCAGCGCCCCGCGAGCTCCGGGGGATCGAGCACCTCGAAGTCGTGCCCCAGCAGGAGCACGTGCATGAGCACGTAGTCGAGGCTGCCGGCGCCGCTGAGCACCTCGCAGCGCCCGCTCCCACGCCCTCGCACGACGGCCGCCGACGCCGGGATCTGCGCGCGCACCGTGTCGGCCGGCGCGTGCACGAGGAAGCGCGCCCGGTGCGGGTAGACCCGGCTCGCCACCCCCTCCTGCACGTACGCCGCCGCGTCGGGGGCCGGGCGCGGGCGGAACCGCCAGGTCCGGGCGGACACGCCGGTCATCCGGTCGACCCGGAAGCTGCGCCAGTCGTCGCGATCGAGGTCGTAGGCGAGCAGGTACCAGCGCCGGTCGGAGGCCACCAGCCGGTAGGGCTCGACCCGCCGCGCGCGCACCTCGCCCCCGGACGGGTAGTCGAAGCCGGCCTCGACCTCGTCGCGGCAGGCCCTGGCCAGCACCATGAGCACCTCGGGGTCGACCGGCGGGCGACCGCCGCCGAACGACTCCACCGACCCGGAGAGCGCATGCACCTCGGGCCGCAGCCGGCTGGGCAGCACCCGGTCGAGCTTGGCCAGCGCCCGGAGTGCGGCGCCGCCGGCGCCGGCGATCGCGCCACCCGCCCCGGCGAGCAGCGAGACCGCGGTGGCGATCGCCTCCTCGTCGTCGAGGAGCAGCGGCGGCAGGTCCTGTCCCGGGCCGAGCCGGTAGCCACCGCCGACACCCTGGCCGGCGTGCACCGGGTAGCCGAGCGCGCGCAGCCGCTCGACGTCCCGCCGCACCGTGCGCGGCGTGACCCCGAGCCGGTCGGCGAGCTCGGGCCCGGTCCAGACCGGGCGCTGCTGCAGCAGCCCCAGGAGGGTGAGAACCCGTTCCGTCGTACCCCGCTCGGCACCGCTCGCCACGTCCACCTCGCCCACCCTGCCGCAGATTGCGGACCGATCCTGTCCGCGGGAGGTGCCAGGGTCGTCCTGTGGATCCGCGCGGATCCCGCGACGAACGGAGCAACCGATGAGCCGCCACATCCAGGTCACCTTCGACGCCCACGACCCGCGGGCGCTGTCGTCCTTCTGGCGCGACGTCCTGGGCTACGTCCACCCCGGCCCGCCCGGGGTCGACCTGCCCGCGGGCGCCGACCCGCTGGCCGCGTGGGACGACTTCCTCGCCCGGGTCGGCGTGCCGCCGGAGCAGCGCAACACCAGATCGGCCGTCGAGGACCCGGACGGGCACGGCCCGCGGCTGTTCTTCCAGCAGGTGCCGGAGGACAAGGTCGCCAAGAACCGCGTCCACCTCGACGTCCGGGCGGCCCCCGGCCTGCAGGGGGAGGAGCGCATGGCGGCGCTGGAGGCCGAGTGCGACCGGCTCGTCGCCCTGGGGGCGACGCGGGTGCGTCGCCACGAGCCCGCTCCCCCGCTGAGCGCCGGGCACATCGTGATGACCGACCCCGAGGGCAACGAGTTCTGCCTGGACTGAAGCGGCTCGGCTGTCGTCACCGCAGCCGCGCGGGCGGGGGCCGGCTCGTCGGGGCGTCCAGTCGCCGGACCGCGCTCAGCACCCGCCGTCCGGGACGGTCAGCCCCTCCCGGACGGCGAACACGACCAGCTGGGCGCGGTCACGCGCGGCGAGCTTGACCATCGCCCGGCTGACGTGGGTGCGCACCGTGTCCGGGCTCAGCACCAGCTCGCGGGCGATCTCGTCGTTGGACCGCCCGGTCGTCACCCAGGCCACCATCTCCCGCTCGCGACCGGTCAGCGAGTCCCAGGCGGCGCGCGGCGGGGACGGCCCGGGGAGGGCCCGCCCGACCATCCCGAGCACCCGGCGGGTCACCGACGGCGACAGCAGCGCCTGCCCGGCGGCGACCACCCGCACGGCGCGCACCAGCTCGGCCGGCACGCTGCTCTTGAGCAGGAACCCGCTGGCCCCGGCCTGCAGCGCGGCCAGCACGTCGTGGTCGATCTCGAAGGTGGTCACCACGATGACCCGGGTCCCGGCCAGGCCCGGGTCGGCGGCGACGGCGCGCAGCACGGCGAGGCCGTCCAGACCGGGCATCCGCAGGTCCAGCAGCAGGACGTCCGGCCGGGTCGAGCGGGTGAGCAGCAGCGCCTGCTCGCCGTCCACCGCCTCCCCGACCAGGTCCAGGTCGTCCTCGCGGGCCAGCAGGACGCGCAGACCCATCCGGGCGAACCCGTCGTCGTCGGCGAGCGCGACGGTGATCACCGCGCCGTCCCGGTGTTCGGCATCCGGGCCCGCACCCGGTAGCCCGCGGCGGGGCGGCCATCGGCGGTGAACGAGCCGTGCAGCTGCTCCACCCGCTCCCGCAGGCCGCGCAGCCCGCGGCCGGGGACGCCCGTCCCGCCACGGCCGCGGTCGTGCACCGCCACCGCGACATCGTCGGGTCCGTAGGCGATGTCGACCTCGGCGGTCGTCGGGCCGGCGTGCCGCAGCACGTTCGTGAGCGCTTCCTGCACCAGCCGGTAGACCGTCGCCGAGACCTCGGGGACGAGCGCGGCGGGGCGACCGGACACGGTCAGCGTGACCGGCAGGCCGGCGGCCCCGACCCGGTCCACCAGGTCGGGCACGTCCGCCGCGGTCGGCGCGCCGACCCGCACGGTGTCGAGGCCGGCCTGCAGCTCGCGCAGGGCGCGCTCGCTGGAGGCCCGGATGGCCTCCAGCGACACCCGGACCTGGTCCGGGTCCTCGTCGAGGACGGCGAGCGCCACACCCGCCTGCATGGCGACGACAGCGAAGCCGTGGCCGGCGATGTCGTGCACCTCGCGGGCGACCCGCAGCCGTTCCTCGTCGGCGCCCCGGGCCAGCAGCGCGGCCCGCTCCCGGACCGCGGCCTCGGCCCGGACCCGGGCCAGCGCGCCGGCCAGACCCGGGACGGCGACGAAGACCAGCGGCCAGGCGAGCAGGAGCGCCGCAGTCGCCACCGGGTGCGTCGCGTCCAACCGGGTCCACAGCGCGGCGGCCAGCGCCGCCCCGGCCGGCACGCAGGTGGCGAGGGTGAACCGGCCTGGGTGGTACCGGGCGACGGCACCGCATGCCGCCGCGACCAGGAGCAGCACGGGCCCGTACGGCCCACCCGCGAGCACGTAGCCGCACACCGCCGCGACGACGACCACTGCCGCCGCGGCCGGCGCGACCCGGTACCAACTCCACGCGGCGGCGGCGAGCAGGAGCGCAGCGCCCACCACCGGATCGACCGCACCGGACCCGAGCAGGACGACCAGGGCGGTGCCGGCGAGGACCGCGGCGCCCACGATCGCGGCCACCACGACATCCCGACGCGCCGGGACGGGGAGGTCGACCACGACGACCCAGGCTAGTGGGCCGGGCGCGCTCCACGGCTCCCCAGCAGGGCGATCTACGCAGATCCGCGTAGCCGCGGAGCATCCACCGGGCGGACGCCCGCGGGCCGCCGACAGCACAGGATCCGGGTATGGCTCCCCCGGTCTCCGCCCCCGCCCGTCGGGCCGGCCGTGCCTGGGCCGCCTTCGCCGTCGCGCTCGTCGTCGCGATCGTGCTGGTCCTGCCCTACCTGGGCTTCGACCGGCGGTCCAGCCGGCTGGCGGTCTCCGGCGAGCTGCACTACACGCTGCTGGTCGTGCACGTGCTCACCGCGGCGATCGCCCTCGTGCTCGGCCCGCTCCAGTTCGTGCCGGCGGTCCGGGCGCGCCGCCGGTGGCACCGCCGGATCGGCCGGGCGTACCTGCTGGCCGGCGTCGTGCCGGCGGGGTTGGCCGGCATCCCGGTGGCGCTGCTGTCCGGACGGCCGCTGACCCAGATCGGGCTGCTGGTCCCGGCGGTCGGCTGGCTGGTCACCACCGGGCTCGCGGTGCGGGCGGTCCGGCGAGGCGACGTCGAGGCGCACCGGTCGTGGATGACCCGCAACTACGCGCTCACCTTCCTCGCCGTCACCGCGCGCGTGCTGGTGCCGCTGATGCTGCTGGCCCGGATCCCGTTCGGGGCGGACCCGGCCTCGCTCGGCGCGGCGGCCACCGCGTCGATCCCGCTCGGGCAGGTCCTGGGCTGGGTCCTGAACCTGGCCGTCGCCGAGGTCGTCATCCGGCGCCGCCGCCGCACCACCACCCACCGGATCCGGGAGTGCCCATGAGAACTGCCCTGTCCGACCCGTTCCGGCTGACCGCCGTCGCCGGCTTCGCACTGTCCGCGGTCGGGATCGTGCTGCAGATCCTCGGCGGCTGGGAGTACCCCGCCGTCCCGCCGGGGCTGCTGATCGCCCTAGCCGGGGCCGTGGCCGCCCTGCCGCCGGTCCGCTGGTCCCCCGTGATCGCAGTGCTGGCCGGCGCCTTCATCACCGTCGGCTTCGTCCTGGTCGGCGACCTCGCCACGCTGGTCGGCGACGAGAACACCGCGGTCACGGCCGGGAAGTGGCTGCAGTTCGTCGGCGTGCTCGCCGGGACCGCGGCGGCCGCGGTCTCGCTGGTGCGTCCCCCGGTGCGCCCGTCGAGCACGACGTCACGGTGATCAACTGGGCGTTGTCGATCCCGTGACGTCGTTCTCGACGGCGGTGACCCGCCGCGCCACCGTCAGGACGGCCCGGGCCGGCGGATCCGGCCCCGGGCGACCAGTTCGACGACCACGACCACGGCCACCGCCTCGGCGGCCAGCAGCCCGACCAGCACCAGCAGCTGCGCGGCCCCGGCCTGCACCGCGTCCCCGCTGCCGAGCAGCACCCCGACGAACGCCCCGGGCAGGGTCACCAGGCCGACTGTGCGGGTCTGGTCCGTCGGCGGCACCAGTGCCTGCGCCGCCGACGGACGGGCCAGCTCCATCGCGGCGTCGCGCTCCAGCAGGCCCAGCGACAGACCGGCCTCGTACTCGCCGTGGCGGGTGGACAGCTCGTCCAGGGCTCGCCGCCCGGCCAGCGAGGTCGCGGTCATCGCCCCGCCGATCACGATGCCGCACACCGGCACCAGCGCGATCCCGGTCGGCGGCACGGCCCCGGTGAGCAGCACGACGGTGATCACCGGTGCCGCGCCGGCCGCGATCGGCAGCACCGCCCAGCCCCCGCTGCGATCGCGGGTCATCCGCCGGGCCGAGGTCAGCGCGGCCACCGCCAGCATCACCAGCACGAAGGCCGTCGACAGCCACAGCGACCGGACGACGGCCAGGATGATCGCGCTGACCAGGCCCAGCTGCAGCGCCGCCCGCGCCGAGGCGACGACCACGCCGCGCCCGACACC
>JASLAP010000341.1 GCA_030147065.1 Pseudonocardia sp.
GCGGTCCGAACCTCTTCCTCAAAGGCAGTCCAGGCGGATAAGATGCTCCAACGGACGAACGTCCCGCGATCCCAATTGTCGCCCGCACTGCGTGCAAGATCTCGGCCGCGTAGCGCATCTGTCCAGACATGATAGTGAGGCGTTTCGACCGAGCGTACACGCACTGTAACTCCTTGTGAGACGGCTGGAGGGCACAGTAGTGCTTGCAGCCGCGTGCTGCGCGGGGACCGGCCGGAGGCCGCACGCCCCGCGCAGCACTTGCGACTGCATCCAACACAGCGCCCCCGCGGCGCCCGCAGGGCGCCGCCTTGAACCAGTAGAGAAGGTATGAACACGATGGCCGGCGGCCAGCGGCAGCGCCGGATCTGGCTCAAACGCGTGGCTCGCGCAAGCGGGAGCGACTCGCAAGCGATGATCAAATCTGTCGTTAGGGCCGACGCTTACGGCTGCCTACGGTAGCCGCCGGACGCCTACAGCAGATGATCGGCGGGGACTTGCACCACGGCTGACCAGCAGCGCAGCCGACAGGAGCAAAGCGTGGAGTATGCGACCCCCGATCAGCGGGTTGGGGGTTCGATTCCCTCGCGGCGTACCAAAGGCCGAGGCCAGGGGCTTGTCGCCCCTGGCTGGCGGCCTCCCAGGGCGGCACGGGACAGCCCGTCAACCTCTCGCCCTCGGTTGCCATGGATCCGCCCCGGTCACCGGTGAGGCTGGCCGTCGGGTCGCTCGCAGTCGCTTCAGGACCTCGACGGCGTCACACGCCTGGTCGAGCGGCGGGGGACGTCCAAGCTCGGGGCGAGGGTGCTGTCACCACACCTGGATGCGTTACGGCTGGAGCACGCCCGCCGCGTCGTCGAGCAGGATGACGCCACAACTGCCGAGCAGCCTCGCTATGCCGCGCACACGCGGCGGACGGCACGTGCCACGCCGACGGGCGCAAAGGGAACGGCCGAGTCGGACCGTTCGACTCGCCGTTCCACTTCGTATTCGACCCGTCCGGTGAGGAACCTACTCGTCGAAGAGGCGGTCACCACAAGACATGTGATGCGTCCAGTGCGGGTAACGCCATGCGTCCTGGCCGGCGATCCATTCCTTCATCTGGAAGCGCTTCGAGCGGTACGCCTGGTACCAGGCCGGTGCATCGCGAGGATCCTGATAAGGATCGGCTGATTCGTTATCACCCAGGTCCACTGCGTGGTGCCAGCTGCTCTTCGCGAACTGGGCGATACCGAATCGTTCGCCGCCCGAATCGGCATCGTCAGCGAGGTACGCGTTGGGGTCCGGCGGCGAGCTACCGCTCTCACACCTGAACAACGCGTTCCAGTTGAGGTTGTCGATGTAGTCGTTCCCCATCGCGGGCCAACCCTGTGCATCCACCGGGCCGTCGTACGTCTCGCCGACCGGTCCGAGCAATGGCTCGGGCAGCACCACGCCCGGGGGCGCGTCCGGCGTCTTCTTCGGCCGTGCCGCTGCGGCTGGAATCGGCTGGGCAGCTGGCTCGACCGGCGGCTTCGCAGCCGGCATGGCCGCCGCTGGTCTACTGGGTGGTCTCACAACCGGTGCCGGATTTCTACTCGATATGGATCGGAGGTTGGCAACGACCTGCGCCGCGACAACGCGATCGCGCACGTGTGTCGAGGCGCTATCTCGCTGGGGTTCTCGCGCTGTAGTGTATGACGTTGCCGATCCGGCCTTCGAGGCCGCATCGGCAGCAGTGAATCCGGTTGCGACCAGCGCGAATACGGCTGCAGAGGCAACGAGCACAACTCGACCACCTCTGCGGTGGGAGAACTGCATGCTGCAAGAGTGCCAGACGTCGTCGGGCCGCGCGCCACCGCGGGCAGCAGCTGGTCACCGTCGCCGCCACGGTGCTCGCCGGGGACCGGCGTCTCAATCGACGAGCGCGGTCGCCTCGACTTCGACGAGCACGTCGGGCTCGAAGAGGTGGTCGACGCCGATGAGCGACGCCGGAGGCAGGGGCAGGGGCAGGCCGATCTCCCCGGCGACCTGCTCGACGCCGGCCATGAACGCTTCGATCTTCTCCGGAGCCCACTGCGTGACGTAGAACCTCAGCCGCAGCACGTCGTCGAACGTCGCACCCGCCCCGTCAAGGCCTCGCGCGGTGTTCCGCAGGGCATGCGCTACCTGACCGGCAAGGTCGCCCGGGGCAACCGGAGTCCCTTCCGCGGAGCGGGCGATCTGGCCGCTGACGTGCACGTGGCGCGTCCCGGTGCCGACGGCGACGTGGTGGTAGGGGGTGGGCTGCAGCATGCCTTCGGGGGTGAAGCGGCGAACGGACACGGGGTCTCCTCGGTCGGAACGACTAGGTATATCCTTGCTACCAGGTACATTCCGGACACTTCAACGAGACCAGGTATCGCCATGGATACCCCGGACGGCCCCGGCGGCGAGCTCAGGATCACCGCACCTCACCGGGAGCTCCTCGACCAGGTGCTGGACAAGTGGTCGCTGAGCATCCTCAACGAACTGTGCGAACGGCCCTGTCGGTTCAACGATCTGCGCCGCGCCATCCCGGCAGTGACGCAGAAGTCGCTCACCGCGACTCTCCGCCGGCTCGAGCGCAACGGCATCGTCGAGCGCGTGCTCCTCAGCTCACGCCCCGTCGCCGTCGAGTACCGGATCACACCACTGGGCAAGACCCTGCGACACCCGGTCGACGTGCTCCTGAGCTGGGCCGCGACCCACATGCCCGACATCGAGCGCGCACGTCGGACCTTCGACGTCGGCTGAGGTTGGTCGACGAGGGGTCGGGGCAGCCTTCCAAAGATCGCGGCTGGGGCAGGATGACGCCGTAGATCGGTGAGCCCACCCAGAACGATGCCGCCGAGGTCGGTCGCGAGTCGCCGCCCCCGGTCGAGTTCGGGCTCCCGGCGCCCGTGGTCACCGTCATCACCGGGGCGTTCGGCGGTGATGCCGGTTTCGCGCTGGCCAACCCGATCGGCGGCATCGCCCTGCAGACGGTGTGGTGGCGATCGCCGACCTGGTCTATCGGCGGGTGAACCTGGAGCACGCCGCGGCCTCGCTGCAGAACGTCCTCCAGTCGGTCCTGCTCGTGGCGATGCTCGCGGTGCCGGTCGTCGCCTACGCCACGCCGACGTTGACGATCGGCTGGATCCATCCGCTGACCCTGCTCATCCCGGCGCTGTACGCGTACGGCCTGGTCCTGCTGCGCCAGATGCAGCGGGCCCCGATGTGGCAGCCGACCCGGACGGAACAGACGGCCGACGACGACAGCGGCGACGACGACGAGGACGGGGAGTGCGCCGCGGACGGGACCTCGACCGCCCGGCTCTGGTGGGCCCTGGCCGGGCTCGGCCTGGTGGTCGGGGCGGCCGGCTGGGTGGTCGGCCGCGCCGGGCTGTCCCTGGTCGCCGTGACCGGCCTGGAGGGCGGGCTGGTGGGGTTCACCCTGACCACCGCGATCAGCTCGCTGCCCGAACTCGTGGTGCTCGTGACCGCGGTCCGGATGGGCCAGCTCACCCTCGGCATCGGCAACGTCATCGGCGGCAACGTCTACGACACGCTGATGATCGCCGTCGCCGACCTCGTCTACCTGCGGGGGTCGCTGTACAGCGACGCCGGACCGACCAGCCTGATCCTGCTCGGCGGGACCCTGCTGATGACCGCCACGCTGGCCGCCGGGCTGGTGATGCGCGATCGCCGGGGGATCGGTTTCGAGGGGGTGTCGATCCCGCTGATCTACCTGGGCACCGTCGCGCTGGTGGTGTGGACCTGACGGGATCACGGACGGGGGAACACCCCCCGCGTCGCACGTACACTCCGTGACCGTGCCTGCACCGCACCGGTTCCTCGCCGAGCCGATCCCGCTCACCCCCGACCCGGTCGCGTTCCACCTCGGTCCGCTCCCGGTGCAGTGGTACGGGCTCTGCTACCTGGTCGGTCTCGCGGCCGCCTACGCGGTGATGGTCCACGAGGCGCGGCGGCGCGGGCTCGACCCCGGAATCGTCGACCGCGGGCTCGTGGTCGTGACGATCGCCGGGCTGGCCGGCGGCCGGATCTACCACGTGGTCGACCAGTGGGACCGCTACTCCGCCGACCCCTGGGCGATCGTGCTGCCGCCCTACGCGGGCCTCGGGGTTTTCGGGGCGATCATCGGCGGCGCGCTCGCCCTGGTCGTCGTGCTGCGGGTCTGGGAGCAGAGCTTCTGGCGCTGGGCGGACGTCGTCGCCGTCGGTGCCTTCGTGATGCAGGCGGTCGCCCGGTGGGGCAACTTCTTCAACCAGGAGCTGTACGGGCCGCCGACGGATCTGCCGTGGGGAATCGCGATCCAGTGCGGGTACCGCACCGCGCAGTGGCCGTGCACCGCGTATCCGGAAGCGACGACGGGGTTCCAGCCGCTGTTCCTGTACGAGTCGCTCAGCGGCGTGCTGGGCGCGGCGACCCTGCTGTGGGTGGCACGCCGCTGGGGAGCGCGGGATGCGGCCGGGCGACCTGTTCCTGGCCTGGGTGATCTGGTACTCGGTCGTGCGGTTCGCCCTGGAGTCGCTGCGCGACGACAACTGGACCATCGGCGGCGTCCCGACGGCGATGATCGTCTCCGCGGTCCTGGTGACCGCCGCGGTCGCCGCGCTCGCCTGGCGGCATCGGCCGACCGCGGGAGCCGCGGACCGCTGGGGCGACCCGCCGGTGCCCGAGGCCGCCGGCCGTGGATCGTCGCTGTGACCTGACGGCGCGCCTGCCACGGCCGCGGTGGGCGCCGTCACGCCACCCAGCGCGACGGCGGGCGGCGACCTATTTTGCTGCTGTGAGTGAGCGGGACACCGTCGAGCGAACCCGCCCCGGCGGCGCGCTCGACCGCTTCTTCCACGTCGGCGAGCGCGGGTCGACCGTCGGCCGCGAACTGCGCGGCGGCCTGGTCACCTTCGTGACGATGAGCTACATCATCGTGCTCAACCCGTTGATCCTGGGCAGCTTCGCCCCGGACGCGCCCGGCGCGAAGGTCGACGTGCTCGGCAACGTGCTGCCGGTGCCGCAGGTCGCCGCGGTCACCGCGCTCGTCGCCGGCGTCATGACGCTGCTGTTCGGGCTGGTCGCGAACTACCCGTTCGCCATCGCCACCGGCCTGGGCATCAACACCCTGGTCGCGGTGACGATCGTGCCGCAGATGACCTGGCCGGAGGCGATGGGCCTGGTCGTGATCGACGGCCTGATCATCGTGCTGCTCGCCGCCACCGGCTTCCGCACCGCGGTGTTCAACGCCGTGCCGGCCTCGCTCAAGGCGGCCATCGCGGTGGGCATCGGGTTGTTCATCGCCTTCATCGGGCTCGTCGACGCCGGGTTCGTGCGGCGCATCGCCGACGCCGCGGGCACCACGGTGCCCGTCGGGCTGGGGATCGGGGGCTCGATCGCGTCCTGGCCGACCGCGGTGTTCGCCGTCGGGCTGCTGCTCACCGGCCTGCTGGTCGCCCGGGGGGTGCGGGCCGGGATCCTGCTCGGGGTGGCCCTCACGACGGTCCTGGCGATCGTGGTCGAGGCGATCGCGCAGGTCGGGCCCTCGGCCGGGACGAACCCGAAGGGCTGGGCGCTGTCGGTGCCGGCCCTGCCGGACAGCGTCGTCGGGCTGCCCGACCTGTCGCTGGTGGGGAACGTCTCGCTCGGCGCGTTCGCCCGCCTCGACCTCATCACGGTCTCGCTGCTGGTGTTCACCCTGGTGCTGGCGAACTTCTTCGACGCGATGGGCACGATGACCGGCCTCGGCCGCCAGGCGGGGCTCGCCGGGCCGGACGGCAACCTGCCGCGGATCGGCCGGGCGCTGCTGGTCGAGGGCGCGGGGGCGGTCGCCGGCGGCGCGGCCTCGGCGTCGTCGAACACGGTCTACGTCGAGTCCGCGGCCGGCATCGCCGAGGGCGCGCGCACCGGCCTGGCCAACGTCATGACCGGGGTGCTGTTCCTGCTGGCGATGTTCTTCACCCCGCTGTACTCGATCGTGCCGATCGAGGCGGCGGCGCCGGCGCTGGTCGTGGTGGGCGCGCTGATGATGCGCCAGGTCGTCGACATCGAGTTCGCCGAGTTCCGGGTGGCGCTACCCGCGTTCCTGACGATCGTCGTCATGCCGTTCACCTACTCGATCGCCAACGGCATCGGGGCCGGCTTCATCAGCTACGTCGTGCTGGCCGCGGCGACCGGACGCGCGCGCACCGTGCACCCGCTGATGTGGCTGGTCGCGGTGGCGTTCGTCGGGTACTTCGCGGTCGGCCCGCTCCAGCTGCTCTTCAGCTAGGACCACCGCACCTCACGTCGTTCGGACATTCGGCGGTATGGCGCGTATCACTATGCCCGGGTTCCGCCTCCTGAAGGCCTAGCCGGCAGCAGGAGCGACCGCCGCCGAACGGGAGGAACCCGATGTCCGCACTGGAGACGTTCCACTACCACGCCGCCGAGGACGCCGGCCGCGACCGGGCCGAGTCCCGCTCGCCGGAGTCGTTCCGCGAGGAGCTGCCCGCCGGCGTCGACGCCGGGGCCGCGACCACCCCGTTCACCAGTGACGAAGCCGCGGCCCGGTACTACCTCGACGAGCTCCTCCAGCTCGACGACCGCCCCGCGCTGCGGTCGGTGGTCGAGCCCGAGCGCCCGGAACGGGTGCCAGCCCTGGTCGTGCAGAGCGAGCAGGACCTGCGGTCGCTGGGCACCCGCCAGGTGCGGTTCGGGCAGACCCACCGCAGCATCCCGGTGTTCGGGTCGGCCGCGGTCGTCGAGCTCACCCCGGCCCGCGAGCTGGTGAGCGTGAGCGCCCAGCTCGACGAGGTCACCGGGGTCGACCCGGTCGAGTCGCTGAGCCGCGCCGACGCCCTGGCCCGGGTCGAGGAGTACACCGGCAGGGGCATCCCGGCCGAGGCCGGTGTGGCGGGCGGGCTCACCTTCTACAAGGACGAGGACTCTCAGGCCTGGCACCTGGCGTGGCTGTTCCCCGGGCTGCCCGCCGCGCCGCCCGCGGGCGGCGCGGAGACCCCCGACGACGCGCTGGACGGGCACGGGCTCGGCCGGCGCCCGGTCCCGGTCAGCTTCACCTACCTGGTCGACGCGCACGACGGCGCGATCCTCTTCCACTACAGCGCGGTGCCGACGGCCCTGCCGACCCCGGCCCGCTGCACCGGCGTCGACGAGAACGAGGACCAGCAGACGTTCTTCGGCGAGCTGGTCGGCGCCACCGGCACGGCCTGCCGGCTGGCCGACCCGCTGCGCTCTGTCCGCACCTACGACCTGCAGTTCGCCGACATCGACTCCGACCCGCCGCTGCCCGCGCAGCCGGTCGGGGCCGCCGGCAGCGACTACGGCACGACCAACCGCGCCGCCGTCTCCGCGCACGTCAACGCCTCGCGCGTGCAGGACTTCTACAAGGTCGTCCTGCAGCGCGACGGCATCGACGACCAGGGCATGGCACTCCTGTCGCAGGTCAACACGACGGCCGCGTCGATGGAGCCGCCGCCCGGCCTGCTCAACGCGTTCTGGTGGCAGGGGAAGATGTGGTACGGCCAGATCCAGCGGGGCGGGCGGCTGATCAGCCTGTCCCGGTTCCTGGACGTCATCGCCCACGAGCTCACCCACGGCGTCATCGACGCCACCTCGCAGCTGGTCTACGCGACCCAGTCCGGCGCGCTCAACGAGTCCTTCGCCGACATCGCCGGCGTCATCATCAACAACTGGTACACCGCGCCGGACCGGCACGACGTCGACACCTGGACCTGGGAGATCGGGCCCGGCCTGCGCCCGGACGGGCGCCCGCTGCGCGACTTCGCCGACCCCGCCCGGCTCGGTCACCCCGACCACATGGACCGCTTCCGCGCCCTGCGCCCCGGCGAGCTCCCGCACAACGGCAACGACCAGGGCTGGGTGCACGTCAACAGCAACATCCACAACAAGGCCGTGCACAACCTGCTCACCCTGACCGGGGGCGGGCAGCGCATCCTCACCGTCGAGGACGTCGCGGTGCTGACCTACCTGGGGATGGCCCGCCTCGCCCCGCGCGCCACCTTCACCGACGCGCTGCAGGCCGTCGTGGACGTCGCCCAGACCTACTTCGGCGGCGACGCGCGCAAGAAGGAGATCATCGACGCGATCCGCGAGGCCTACCGCCTCGTCGGCATCGGCTGAGCCCCTCCGACGACGAGGAGGGGGACTCCCGATGACGACGGCACGCGACGCGATCACCACCGCCACCCTGGTCCGGCCGGGCACCACGACAGCGCCCGCGCGGTTCGCCCTGCAGCTCCGACCCGGCCAGGATCCCGACCGGCAGGCCGGGCGGGTGCGCGAGGCCCTCGCCCCGCTCGCCACCGCGGTCGGGCCGCTCTCCGCGCTCGACCCCGACGTCCTGGTGGTCGAGCTGCCGGATCGGTCCTTCGGCCCCGACGCCCCGGCGGCGTTCGTCGCCGCGCACGAGCTGCGCGAGCGGTTCGACGTGGCCGCGGCCGAGCCCGACCTGCCCACGGCGTTCTTCCCCGAGGACGAGGAGCTGGGCGGCGGGGACGTGCACCGGGAGAGCGTCGAGGCGTTCCCGCCGGGGTGCTGGGCGCCCGAGGATCCGACCCTGGGCACCGACCCGCGGTGGGCGCTGAAGGCCATGCGGGTGCCGGAGGCGTGGGAGTTCTCCGCGGGGCAGCGGCGGCCGGCCCGCGGCGCCGGCGTGGTGGTCGCCCAGCCCGACACCGGTGTCACCGCCCACCCGGAGCTCACCGGGGTCACCCGGGCGGGCGGCTGGGACGTCCTCGACGGCGACGCCGACCCGACCGATCCGCTCGGCGCGGGCAGCCCGGGGCACGGCACGGCCACCGCCAGCGTCCTGCTCTCCCCCGGGTCCCTGGTCGTCGCCGGCACCGCCCCGCGGGCCCGGCACCTGCCGATCCGGGCGGTCGAGAGCGTGGTCCGGATCAGCCAGGTGTCGGTCGCCCGGGCGATCGACTGGGCGGTGGACAACGGCGCCCACGTCATCACCATGAGCCTCGGGGGCCTCCCGTCGTTCGCGCTGCACCGGGCGCTGCGCCGGGCGGTCGTGTCCGACGTCGTCGTGCTGGCGGCGGCGGGCAACTGCGTGCGGACGGTCGTGTGGCCCGCCCGCTACGACGACTGCCTCGCGGTGGCCGGGACGAACGTCCGCAGCGAGCCGTGGCGGGGCAGCTGCCGGGGCGGTGCGGTGGACATCGCGGCGCCGGCCGAGAACGTCCTGCGGGCGCGGACCGGGGTCCCGGCCGCCGGTCAGGGCCAGGGCACCAGCTTCGCGGTCGCGATGACCGCTGGCGTGGCCGCGCTGTGGCTGGCCCACCACGAGCGGCCCGCGCTGGTGACCGCCGCGCACGCGCGCGGCGAGACGCTCCAGTTGATGTTCCGGCGCCTGCTGCGCGCCACCGCGCGGCGCCCGGCCGGCTGGGACACGGCCGGGATGGGCGCCGGCATCGTCGACGCCCGCGCGCTGCTCGCCGCCGACCTCGACCTCGGCCGGGGGCAGGAGGGCGTCGCCCCGCCCGCCGGTGCGGGCTCGGTCGAGTCGCTGGTCGCCGAGGTGTTCGGGACCGACGCCGTCGACGAGCACCTCGACTGGCAGCGCTTCGGGCCCGAGATCGCGACCGCCGTCCTGCGGACGCGGCTGCCGGCCCGCGGCCCGCTCCCGGAGGGCCGGCCCACCGCCGTCACCGAGCACCTGGCCACCGCGGTGGAGAACCCGGTGCTGCGCGCGCAGCTGGGCCTGCCCACGGTCCCGCAACGGGCGGGCACCCCGCGATGACCGCCGTCAACCGTCCGCACCGACCGGATCGAGGGTGAGATGGACCGTGGGATCGATCTGAGCCAGGTGTTCCGGGACGAGGCCGTGCGCGCCGAGTTCCTCGACCGCTTCACCGAGCTCGCCGATCGGGCGCGGGCCCGGACCGGCGGTCTGGAGGGTCTCGAAGGCGGCCCCGACATGGATGTCGACACCGCGGCCGACGTCGCCGAGGAGATGGCCGAGGGGGTGTACGAGCCGGGGTCGAACCCCGGGCTGGAAGCGATCGTCGAGCGCTTCACCCGCCCGGTCTACCTCGTCCAGCAGTCCAGCTTCACCCTGCCCCCCGACGACTTCCCGAGCAGCGAGGAGATCCACTCGCGGCTGACCAAGGCGAAGGGGTCGCTGGAGGCCCGGCTGCCCAGCACCGGCCGCATCGACGTCCGCAACCACCGGCTCGACTGGGTCGGCACCGGCTGGATGGTGGCCCCGGACCTCATGGTCACGAACCGGCACGTGGCCGGCGAGTTCGCCACCGCGGTCGACGGCACCTTCGCGTTCCGGCAGAACGCCGGCCGGCCGCCGGTGCGGGCGTCGGTCGACTGGCGCCGCGAGTACGACCGTCCCGAGGAGTCCCGGTTCCGCATCCGGGAGGTGCTCTGGATGGAGCCGGACGACTCGGTCGACGTCGCGCTCCTGCGCGTCGACGGCACGAACGAGGACGGGGAGGAACTGCCGCCCCCGGTGGAGCTGATGACGCGCGTGGAGGTCGACGAGGCCGGGGTCGGGTCGTGGCTCGCGGTCGTCGGCTACCCCGCGTTCGACAGCCGCAACAACGCCGCCGACCAGCAACGGATCTTCGACGGCGTCTACAACCACAAGCGGCTGGCCCCGGGCCAGGTCACCGCGCTGGTCGGGACCGAGCTGCTGCACCACGACAGCACCACCCTCGGCGGCAACTCCGGGTCTCTGATCGTCGACCTGGCCAGCGGCAAGGCCGTCGGCCTGCACTTCGGGGGGATCGAGGGCGTCCGCAACGAGGCCGTGCAGGCCCCGCGGGTGCATCGGGCGCTGCGACGGTTCCTGGGCTGATGCCGCCATGACCGTGACCGAGGAGCCGGCGACGGCGGCCTGGTGGGAGGGTCGGGGCACCGACTGGACCCGGGGCGATCCGGGGCGGGTGGCCGACGTCCTGGCGGCGGCGTACCCGGAGGCGTCGACGATCCGGCGACTGACCGGGGCGGCCGGGATCGCCTGGACCGCGCCCACCGGCCCGGCCCGCGATGCCTGGGTCCGCGCGCTGGTCCGGGCCGCCGGCGACGGTCTGGTGCTCGACCTGATGGCGCAGGTCCTGCTGGACGACGCGAGCGAGGCGTTCCAGCCGCTGCTCAGCGGGCTGCTCGGCGACCGGCTCGGCATGGTCAACGCCCGCATCGCGCTGCGGCACGGGCTCCCGCCCCCGCCGCCCGACGGGCCCGACGCGGTCGTCCGGAGCCTGGAGGACGCGCCGGTCGCCCCCGGCGACGAGCCGACCAGCGGCCTGGAGGCGATCACCGCGGTGACTGCGGGCCTGGAGGACCCGCG
The DNA here is from genome assembly GCA_030147065.1 of Pseudonocardia sp. Classification (GTDB taxonomy): domain Bacteria; phylum Actinomycetota; class Actinomycetes; order Mycobacteriales; family Pseudonocardiaceae; genus Pseudonocardia. The sequence goes on from JASLAP010000341.1 coordinate 11,321, forward strand.
GGCGCAGGTGCAGGCGCTGCTCGACGCGATGCGGCGCACGGCGCGGATCGAGATCGGCGGGCTGGCTCGCGGCACCGGCTTCCTGGTCGGGCCCGACCTGTTGCTGACTGCGGCCCACGTCATCGACCCGCGGAGATGGCCGCCCGACCCGCGCCCGGACGTCGTCGCCCGGTTCGACTTCGGGCTGCAGCCCGGCCGCAGCCTCGCCGAGACCGGCGTGGTCGTGCCCGTCGTCGATTTCGTCACCGCGAGCCTGCCCACCGCGGGCGAGGCCGACGGCAGTGCGGGCGAGGCGGACGCCCCGGCCGACCGGCTCGACTTCGCGCTGGTGCGGCTCGGGTTCCCGGTCCCCGACCCCGCGGCCACCGGCGTCGAGGCGCCGCGGCGCGGCTGCTACCCCGTGGACCCGACCGAGTACGACTTCGCCCGCAGCCCGCTGCTGTTCATCGTGCAGCACCCGCTCGGTCAGACCCAGCGGGTCACCTGGATCCGCTCCGCGCCCGCGCCGAACCCGGCGCGCACCCGCATCCGCTACGGCGCCAACACCCTCGCCGGGTCCTCCGGGTCGCCGGTGGTCGACATCCAGGGCCGGCTCGTCGCCCTGCACCACTACTCCGAGCGCGGCCGCAACCAGGGGGTGCCGCTGTCGGCGATCGCCCGGGCGCTGCGGGACACCGGGCACGGGGCGCTGTTCCGGCCGACCGGCAACGGCCACCGCCCGCCGGCGGCGCCGGACCCGGTCGACGTCGACCCGTTCCTGGTGACGACGGTGCAGGGCCGGCCGTTCGTCAACCGGGCCAACCTGCGCAGCCGGATCCGGGACATGGCGTGCGGCGGGAACGCCGGCCGGCTGCTCACCGTCCGGGGCGACAGCGGCAGCGGGGTGTCGTACTCCTACGTGCTGCTCTCGCACGTCGCGCACCGGTCGAAGTTGTCGGCGTCCCTGCGGGCCGCGGCTCCCGACGGGCTCGCCGCCGTGCGGCTGGACCTGCGCGACTACGTCGGGTTCGACATCGACGAGCGCCGTGAGCGCATCGTGCGCGACGTCCTGGTCGGGCTCGACCTGCCGCACACCGACCAGTCGCTCGCCCAGACCGCGCGCAGCATCGCGACCTTCCGGATCGCGCTGGCCGCTGGGCTGCGCGACTCGCCCCGCCAGTGGTGGATCTTCGTCGACGGGCTGGACCACCTGGTGGCGATCCGCCAGGGCGACCTCGACGAACTGATCCACGCCCTGGTCCAGGTCGCCGACGACCCGCAGGTCCCGCTGCGGCTCGTGCTGGCCGGTCGGGAGGCCGAGGAGTTCGCCGCGGAACGCTCGCTGTGGGTGGAGCAGGACACCGCCATCGGGCTGGCCCGCGGCGAGGTCGAGGCGTGGTTCCGCGAGCGCGCCCGCGAGGAGCGGCGGGTCCTCGACGAGCCGGCGCTCGCCGCCGCGATGGGCGCGCTGTTCCCGGACGGCCAGCCGCTGCCCGAACCCCGCCGGCTCGCCGCGCACCTGCCGAAGCGGCTGCTCGACCTGCTGGAGGCCTCCGGTGGACCGTGACCAGGCACTGTCCATCCTGGACGAGTCCCGGCGCGCCGAGCAGCTCGTCGGGTCGGACCTGACCGCGCGGCTCGCCCTGCTGGCGACCTTCGACCCGCAGCGGCTCGGCGACGACCCCGCCGCGGACGACGTCGTGCGCCTGCTCAGCCGGCAGCTGCCCGCCCGCGACGGCCACCAGGTGGCGATGCTGGACGACCGCTGGCGGATCGAGGCGGTCGCCGCGCTGCTGCGCGAGGGCGGGCCGGCCCTGCTCCGCCGCGTGCGCGCCGGCGTCGAGGCCCATCACGACTCCCCGTTGCAGCGGATGATGGACGCCTTCGTCGACGGCCGCCGGCTGCCCGTGGACATGACCGACGAGAACGACCTGCTGGCCGCCCTGGAGGTCTGGCGGTGGGCGAGCGAGGCGCTGGCGCGCGCCCAACTCACCGGAACGGTGTCGATCGAGCCGGGCCGCGACGTCGTCGAGAGCCGGTTGGCGCTGCTCGACGTCACCCGGGCGGTCCGCCGCCTCGCCGACGCCGGGTGCGTCGGCCGGGAGCGGGAGCTCAAGCAGCTGCACGCCTACCGGCTGACCGCGGCGCTGCCCCCCGGCCTCGGCGGCGAGCCGGCGATGGTTGTCCACGGCATCGGCGGCATCGGCAAGTCGACGCTGGTCGCGCGGTTCGTGGTGGACCTGCTCGGGGCCGTCGAGCGGGGCGAGCCGATGGCGTGGGCCTACCTCGACCTGGACCGGCCCTCGCTGTCGTCGGGAGACCCGGCGGTCGTGCTGAACGACGTCGTCCGGCAGATCGGCGCGCAGTTCCCGGACCACCGGCGGGTGCTGGAGCACAGCCGCGACGTCGCGCACCGCCGGACGAAGGGCGCCGGGCTGGAGGCCTCCGACACCGCCGCCTCCTACCGGCAGCGGGTCGCCGGGTTCGCCTCGGCGATGCGCTCGATCGGCGTCGGGTCGCTGGTGGTCGTGCTGGACACGGTCGAGGAGCTGGAGCGCACCGCCCCGGCGCGGGCGGCCGACCTGGACGACCTGTTCGCTGCCTGGGCCGGTGAGCTGCCCCGGTTCCGGCTCGTCGTGGCCGGCCGCCGGGTACCGGCGGTGTTCGTGGACCCGCAGCGCCCGGACCGGCAGCTGCACCTGCTGCCGCTCGACGACGACGCGGCCGGCGCGCTGCTGCGGTTCTTCGTCCAGCGGTCGCCGCAGCCGCCGGCGCACCGGATCGACGACGCCCTCGTCCAGCAGGTCGTGGGGCTCGTCGGGGGGATCCCACTGACCCTGCGCCTGGCAGCCGACGTCCTCGTCCGGGAGGGGGAGGCCGCGGTCACCGACGCCGCGGCGCGCGCCCGGGCCGTCGACCGGGTGCGGGAGGAGTTCGTCCGCGGGTTCCTCTACCAGCGGATCCTCGGCCACGTCCGGGCCCGCGATCCGGCGCGCACGGCCGAGCTGCGCCAGGTCGCGCGGGCCGCACTGGTGCTGCGGTGGATCACCCCGGCGCTGGTCGGGCGGGTGCTGCTGCCCGTTGCGGCGCAGACGTCCGCGGCGAACGACGTGTTCGACGAGCTGGGGTCGGAGGTGGCGCTCGTCGAGCGCGACGGCGACGTGCTGCGGCTGCGCGAGGAGCTGCGCGGCCCGGCGCTGGCGGCGCTGCGGCTGGACGACCCGCAGCTGGTCGAGCAGGTGCACCAGCGGGCCGCGGCGTTCTTCGCGGCCGAGCCGGGTGCGGCGGCGACCGTCGAGTTCGCCTACCACCGCATCGCGCTGGGCGACCCGGTCACCGGGTTCGGACCGGACGTGCTGCGCGGGCTCCTGCCTTCCCTGGCCGACCTGCCGGAGGCGGCCGCGGTGCTGGTCCGGCGCGCGGTCGACGACCCCGCCGTGCTGCCCGCGGCCCGCGACCGCGCCGCCCGGGAACGCGCGGTGCTCGCCGAGGCCGACGCCGCGCTGCGCAACGGCGAGACCCGGCGGGCGGGCGAGCTGCTGGCCGGGGCCACCGACCGCCCCGAGGGGACCGAGCTGCACCGGCTCGATTCGCGGCTCGCGGAGAGCCGGGGCGACCTGGCCGAGGCCGTGGCCGCGGCCCGCCGCGACCTCGCGGCCGCGACCGTCTCCGGCGGGGCCACCCGCGTCGCCGCGGCCGGGGTGCGGCTCGCCGGGCTGCTCGAGCGGCAGGGCCGCCCCGACGAGGCCGGGTCGGTGCTGCAGGAGACCTCCGACGCGCCGCTGCTGGCCGCCCGCCCCGAGCTCCGGCTCGAACTGCTGCTCAACCGGCTCACCCTGCTCGAACGGGCCGGGCACCTGGACGACGGGCTGCGCTGGAGGCTGGGCCTGGAGGTCCGGGCGCTCGTGCAGCGCAGCGGCCCGCGGGCGGTGACCGCGCACACCGCGCTGGCCCGGCTGCTCGCCGCCGCGCTGGGCCGGGAGGAGCCGGAACGGATCCGGCAGGCCGCCCGGCTGGTCGGCCTCGGCCACGAGGAGGACCGGCGGCGGGTGCTGGTCCTGGTCGCCGCGCTGGCCGCGTGGGACAGCGCCCCGCCGGAGCCGGGCCGGCTGGCCCGGCTGTGCGGGCTGCCCATCGACGGCTCGGAGCCCGGCGACGTCCGGCGCGCCTGGACCGTGCTCGCCGGCCTGGGCACCGACGCGGGGCTCCTGCTCGAACGCCTGTGGAGCGGGGCGCCACCCCCGGAGCCGGTCCGCGAGGCCCTCCGGATGATCTACCTGTGGTGGGGCCTGGCGGCGGAGCCCGACGGCCCCGGCGACGACCGCGCGACCCACTTCCTCGCCGAGCGGCCGCTGGACTGGTCGCGCCCGGAGACGCTCGACCTGGAGGACGTGGTGCTGACCGCCTACCCGTCCCCGACCGAGGTGCACATGCTGGCCGACCGCGCCGGGCTCGACCCGGCCAGCATCAGCTGGTCGACCACCAGCCGTCGGATCACCCGCGAACTGCTCGGCAACGCCGGCCGGGCGGGCCGCCTCGACGCGCTCGTCGGCGCGGTGCTCGACGACCCGGACGCCGCGGCGGTGCACGAGCGGCTGCGGGCCCTGGTCGGCGACGCCTGGTTGCGGACCCACCGGCCGTCCCCACCCATCCCCGACGGGCACGAGCCCGGCCCACGGAAGGATCGACCCATGGCGACACCGGGCCTCGCGGAGACGCCGCTCGAAGCGGCGACCCGGCCACTGTCCTACTACGACGGCTACGCCGGCTACGACCCGGCGTTCCTCGGCACCGAGATCCCCCTGCCGACGCTCACCGGCGAACAGCGCAGGGCGGCGGCGACCAGGATCGGGGCCGGGCCCGGCGAGGACCCCACCGTGATCCCGTACACGCACTTCAGCGTGGTGCTCAACCGCGTGCGCCAGCTCGCCTTCTACACCGTGGTGAACATCGACGGCACCGCGCTGGTCGACCTGCCCCGCGACCGCGACCGCTGGTTCCTCGACCCGCGGATCGCCGAGTCGGAGCAGATCGGCGAGGAGCTCTACCGGCGCAACGCGCTGGACCGCGGGCACCTGGTCCGCCGCCTGGACCCGGTGTGGGGCGCCGACCCGCAGCGGCCCAACGACGACACGTTCCACTTCACCAACTGCTCGCCGCAGCACGAGCGGTTCAACCAGGGCCGGGACCTCTGGCAGGGCCTGGAGAACGCCATCCTCGCGAACGCCGCGGTGCGCGCCCGCCGGATCAGCGTGTTCACCGGCCCGGTCTTCGCCGACGACGACCCGATCCACAAGGGCGTGCGGCTCCCGCTCGCCTACTGGAAGGTCGTCGCCTACGACCGGCTGGACGGCACCCCGGCCACCGCCGCGTACGTCCTGGAACAGGCCAGGCTGGTCGAGGACATGCTCGCCGCCGAGGCCCGGTTCGAGCCGGGCGCCTACCGGATCACCCTGGCCGAGCTGCGCACCCGCACCGGCCTGGACTTCGACCACCTGGCCGGCCACGAACTACCGCTGTCGAGCTCGGGGTTGGAGGGCCGCGGGGCGGACCGGGTGCGTATCGCGGACGACTACTCCAATCTCGTGTTCTGAGCGCGGCCGCCGGGCCTCCGGCATGGCAGGCTGCCCGTCGTGCAGCACGGCGTGGTGACCTTCCTGACCGACTACGGCATCGACCCCCTCGCGCTCGCCCGGGCTGTCGAGGAGCGCGGGTTCGACGCGCTGTTCCTCACCGAGCACACCCACATCCCGGTCAGCCGGGAGTCGCCGTGGCCGGGCGGGGGTGAGCTGCCGCAGCGCTACGCGCACACGTTCGACCCGTTCGTGGCCCTCGGCGCGATGGCCGCGGTCACCGGGCGGATCGCCCTGGGCACCGCGGTCAGCCTGGTGGCCCAGCACGACCCGATCGTGCTGGCCAAGGCGGTGGCGAGCGCCGACCGGATCAGCGGTGGGCGCTTCGAGTTCGGCGTCGGGCCGGGGTGGAACCGCGAGGAGATGGCCAACCACGGCGTCGACCCGCGTTCGCGCACGGCCCGGATGCGCGAGCACGTGCTGGCGATGCGCGAGCTGTGGACCGCCGAGGAGGCGCAGTTCCACGGCCGGTTCGTCGACTTCGACCCGGTCTGGTCGTGGCCGAAGCCGGTGCGGGTGCCGCCGGTGCTGATCGGGGGCGGCGGGCCGACCGTGCTGGACCGGGTGCTGGAGTACGGCGACGGGTGGATCCCGCTGCGCGTCCCGCTCGCCGGCCTGGCGGAGTTCGGGGCCAGGACCGCCGAACTGCAGCGGCGCGCGGCCGACGCCGGGCGCGGGCACCTGCCCGTCACCGTCTACGGGGCCGTGGCCAAGCCCGAGGCCGTGGACTCCTACCGACAGGCCGGCGTGGACCGGGTGCTGTACGAACTCCCCGACGCGCGCGACCCCGACGAGGTGCTGCGCACGCTCGATCAGCTCGCCGAGCTGCGGAGCTGACCGCCACCGGCGGGCCGCGGGTGCCGGCTGGCGGGAATGCGCCGAGCGGTGCGGTCTCGCTCCCATTACGGTCCCGTCGAGCGTCGGTCACGACGACCGGCTGGGAGGTGCGACATGACTGACGGGACCGAGGGTGGCCCGCAGGGCGAGCGGGACACCGACGTGCTGACCGTCGGTGCGACCGACCGAGCCCGGGCGCACCGCGACGCGATGACGGAGCTGGAGCTGGGCGAGGCCGCGCTGGCGGCCGGCGACACCGCCACCGCCGAGGAGCACCTGTGGTCCGGGGTGATCCTCGCCTGGCGGGCGGTGGCCGCCGACGAGCACGACCAGATCGCCCTGCACGACCTCGCCGACGGCTACCAGCGGCTGAGCCGGCTGTCGCTGGCCGGCGGCGACACCGCGGGCGCCGAGCAGTTCCTCCGCCAGCACCTGGCCACCGCGCACCGGCAGGCCGCGGCCCGGCCCGGCCCGCAGGCCGTGCGGGACGTCGCGGCGGCCCACGGGAAGCTCGGCGACCTGGCCCTCGCCACCGGCGACAGCACCGCGGCGGGCCAGCACTACCGCAACCAGCTCACGGCGCTGCGACAGTTGCCGGGCGACGGGACCGACGTGCCGGAGCAGTGCGAGCTGGCCGCCTGCCACTTCCGGATCGGCGACCGCGCGCTGGCGACCGGGGACGCCTACAACGCCGACCGCAACTACCGCGACGGCCTGGCCGTGGCGCGCCGGCTGGTCTACACCGACCCGGACAGCGGCGAGGCCCGCCGGATGCTCGGGATCGCCTACGACAAGGTCGGCAACGTGGCCATGGCAGCCGGCGACGTCGCGGTCGCGGGCGTGCTCTACGGCCGCAGCGTGCACCTGACCCGGCAGGCGCTGGAGATCGACCCGCGCGACGCCGAGACCCTGCGCGACCTGTCGATCTCCCACGAGAAGCTGGCCGAGACGGCCACCGCCACCGGCGACACCGCGACCGCGGTCGAGCAGTTCCGCGAGGCGCTCGCGGCCGTGCAGCGGATCGTCGAGGCCGACCCGGACAGCCAGGCGGCGCGCGACGAGCTGGCCTACCTCACCGGCCGGCTCAGCGCGGCCCGCAGCGGCACCGGCGGCTGACCCGACGAGGCCCGCTCCCTCCGCGAACCGGGCCGGTCAGGCCCGCTCGGCGGCGTCGCGCTGCGTCGCGAGCACCCGCTCCAGGCCGGTCGTGATCGCGGTCCGCTCCTGCGGGGTGAGGTGGTCGGTGAAGTGGCGCGCGATGCCCTCGAGGTAGGTCGGCGCCGCCGCCCGTAACCGGGCCCGGCCCGCCTCGGTGAGCACCGCCCAGTTGCCGCGCCGGTCGGTCGGGTCCGGCTCGCGCACCACCAGACCGGCGCGGGCCATCTCGTCGACGATCCGGCTGATCCGCGACCGGGACAGCACCGCGCGCTCCCCCAGCTCCTGCATGCGCAGCCGGCGCCGCTCGGCGGAGTTCAGCTCCAGCAGGACGTCGTACCAGGCCAGCGGCAGGTTCTGGGCCCGCTCCAACTCGCGCTCCAGCCGGCGCACCACCGCGGCGTGCGTGCGCAGCAGGGCCGCCCAGGCGGCCGTGTCCTCGGTGTTCCCGGTCACCTCGCCATCCTACTTCTTGTGCGTGCGCACGCATCGCCATACTCTGTGCGTGCGCACGCACTCTAAGGAGGACGACATGACCCGCCTGCTGCACATCGCCGCGTCACCCCGCGGTGCGGCCTCGGAATCGCTGACCCTGGCCCAGGAGTTCCTCGACGCGTTCGCCGCGACGAACCCGGACGCCGAGATCGACACCTTCGACCTGTGGGACGGCACGCTGCCCGCCTTCGGGCCCGCCGCCGCAGCCGCGAAGATGGCGGTCTTCGCCGGCCGGCAACCGACCGGCGAGGGCGCCGAGGCGTGGCGGGCCGCGGAGGCGACGTTCCGCCGGTTCGCCGCCGCCGACCGCTACCTGTTCAGCGTGCCGATGTGGAACGCCGGCGTTCCCTACGTCCTCAAGCAGTTCATCGACGTGGTCAGCCAACCGGGGATGGTCTTCGGCTTCGACCCGGAGGCGGGCTACACCGGGCTGCTGACCGGCCGGAAGGCGGTCGCGATCTACACCAGTGCGGTCTACGGGCCGGGTAGAGGCCCGCGGTTCGGCTCGGACTTCCAGGCCCCGTTCCTCACCGACTGGCTGCACTGGGCCGGCGTCGAGGACGTGGCGGAGGTCCACTTCCGGCCGAACCTGGCCACCGCGGATGTGGACGCCGCGCGGATCGCGGCCCGCGCCCGCGCCCGCGACCTGGGCAAGGCGTTCTGACCGCCCCCAGGAGGGTCGTCCGGCCCGGCCGGGTCCTCGCGACGGCTGCCCTGGTCGGGGCGTTCGTCGGAGCGGTGGGGTGTGCGCTGGAGGTCCTTGCCGTGGAGCCCGGACGCCACGAGGGCCCGGACCGTGATCGGCCCGGGCCCTCGCACTGCACGTCGGCAGTCAGCCGCCGTAGCCGTCCAACTGGCTCTCCAGGTCCTGCAGGTCGCTCAGGCCCGGCGCCTGCCCGTTCGGCCCCTCCTGGAACTGCTCCAGGTTGCCGAGGCTGCCGGTCAGCGAGTCGGTGTACTCCGACAGCGCCGCCTGCGCCTGGTAGGCGGAGATGGCCATGTAGCCCAGCAACAGCAGGTTGACCGCAGAGATGGCCAGGATCGCCCAGACCACCCCGGCCGGAACCGCCGCCTTCGCGGCCGGGGCGTGCCCCGGCGCCTGCGGCGGAACCCCGCCCGGCGGCGGGTAGCCCGGAGCGCCGTATCCCTGCTGCGCCGGCGGGCCGTACCCACCGCTCATCCCACGCTCGTGGTAGCCACCGCTCACTGTCTCCCCCTCGCTCCGTGCAGTGATGAAGTTCGGGCACTGATGACGAGCACGACTTCACCCCCGTTGTCGTCCGTACTCCCTCGACACACAGACGGGCGGGGGCCGGGGCCGGTTCAGCCCAGCCCCCCGGAAACCGTGGCGGGAACGCGACACCCGCCGGAGAACCACCGGCGGTCCCCGGGGCGTTGTGCTAAGCGCCTGCTTGCACGCGCGCCGGCTTCGGGCGCGACGCCCACGACTACGCTCCGCGGAGTGCCTCCGGTGCGAGACCGGAGCAGCAGCGGTGCGGGAGGGTCCCGACGATGACCGAGGCGGGACACCGGCCGATCGAGGGCGACAGCCCGCCGCGCGTCCCCCCGGACCGTCCGCACTCGACCCTGCTGCACGCGCTGGCCCCCGGGCTGGTCTACCTCGGCGTCCGGCTGTTCGGCCTGCTGGCGCTCGCCGCGATGGCCGCGTACGCCGGCTCCGACGTCCTGCGCGAGCTGACCACCTGGGACGGCGCCTGGCTGCTGGCCATCGCCGAGCACGGCTACGCCGGTGTCCCGCCCGACCGGCTCGACGCCTTCGGCAACCGGACCGCGGACACCCCGCTCGGGTTCTTCCCCGGCTACCCGGCCCTGGTCGCCGCACTGAGCCTGGTGACCTCCGGCAACATCGAGGCGGCCGGGCTGCTGGCGTCCGCGGGGGCCGGGGTCGCCGCGGCGTACGGGCTGACCCGGCTCGGTGAGCTGGTGCCGGGCGGCTCCCGACGGGCCGGCCTGCTGCTCACCGCGCTGTTCGCCGCGGCGCCGATGGGCGTGGTGCTGTCGATGACCTACACCGAGGCGCTGTTCAGCGCGCTGGCGGTGTGGGCGCTGGTCGGGGTGCTGCGCGAGCAGTGGCTGCTGGCCGGGGCGTGCGCGGCGGGGGCCGGGCTGGTGCGGCCGACCGCGACCGCGGTGGTGGCCGCCGTAGGGCTGGCCGCACTGGTCGCCGCGCTGCGCCGGCGCGGCGACTGGCACCCCTGGGTGGGCGGGCTGCTGGCCACCACCGGGCTGCTCGGCTACTTCGGCTACGTCGCGCTCCGCACCGGCGAGCCGGACGGCTGGTTCGCCGTCCAGCGGGAGGGCTGGGGCTGGTACTTCGACGGCGGCGCGGCGACCGCCAGGTTCACCGCCGATGCCCTGGTCGGCGGCCAGTCGATCTTCGACGGGATGATCGTCCTCGCGCTGGCCGCGAGCCTGCTCCTGCTGGGCCTGCTGGCGTGGCTGCGCCAACCCTGGCCGTTGCTGGTCTACGGCGCGGTCGCGCTGCTGACGGTGTGGGGCACCGAGGGACTGGCCTACGCGAAGCTGCGGCTGCTGGTGCCGGTGTTCGTGCTCCTCGTCCCGGTCGCGCTGGGCCTGTCGCGGCGACGGCCGGGGACCGCGCTCGCGGTGGCCGGGGCGGCCGCGGTCGCCTCGGCCTGGTTCGGCGGGTACGCGCTGACCATCTGGCAGTACGGCATCTGACACCGGCCCGCACCCCGTGCCGGGGCCGGACCGGCCGCGCGCGCGGGCTACGGTTGACGACGATGAGCGTCGAGCAGCAGCCCGCAGCCGGGCAGAGCAACCGGGTCGGCCGCTACGTGCGGATGGTCGCCCACCCCGGGCAGGGCGGCGCGCTGGCCGCCACGCTGCTGCGGGTGGCGGAGGGCCTACGCGCGGCGCCGGGCTGCGAGCTGTACGTGGTCAACGCCTCCGCCGACGAGCCGGACACCGTCTGGGTCACCGAGGTGTGGGCCGACGAGGCCGCCTCGGACCGGGCGCTGTCGTCGGACCTGGGCGAGGTCGGGATCGGCGAGGTGCTGGAACTGCTGGCCGGGCCGCCGGAACTGGTCGACCTCACCCCGCTCGGCGGACCCGGCCTCAACTGACCGCGGGCGGGGCGGTCACCCGCCCCGCCCGAACGGTCAGGATCGCGGGCCCTCGGCGCGGTCCTCGGCCGGTCGAGTGGCCGTCAGCGAGCCGGCGTGCGCCTTGGCCGTCGGGTCCTTGCGGGTCTTGATCAGGCTGGCCACCGTGACCACCGCCAGCACCACGACGATGAATCCCAGGCTGACCGGGGTGGAGATCTCCGGGACGGCCGGGGAGATGTCGCTGTGCGCCCAGTGCAGGATCAGCTTCACGCCGATGAACGCCAGGATCAGCGCCAGCCCGGTCGACAGGTAGACCAGCCGGTCGAGCAGTCCCTTGACCAGGAAGTACAGCGCGCGCAGCCCCAGCAGGGCGAAGGCGTTGGCGGTCAGCACGATGAACGGCTCCTCGGTCACCCCGAAGACCGCCGGGATCGAGTCGAGGGCGAACAGCAGGTCCACCCCGCCGATGGCGACCAGCACGACCAGCAGCGGGGTCACCATCCGGCGCCCGTCGACCCGGGTGAAGATCTTGCCGCCGTCGTACTCCTCGGTCACCGGGAGCAGCCGCCGCGCGGACTTGACCACGATGTTGTCCTCGACATCGGGGTCCTCGTCGCGGTGCCGGAACAACTGGATCGCGGTGTAGATCAGCAGCAATCCGAACAGCAGGAACATGAACGAGAACAGCGAGATGAGGGTCGCGCCGAGCGCGATGAAGATCCCGCGCATGATCAGTGCCAGCACGATGCCGAAGGTCAGCACCTTGTGCTGGTGCTCCTCGGGCACCGCGAACGTGGTCATGATGATCACGAACACGAACAGGTTGTCGACCGAGAGGCTCTTCTCGACGATGTAACCGGCGAAGTACTCGGTGCCGAGCTCGCCGCCGTAGGCCCAGGCGAACCACACCCCGAAGGCCACCGCGACCAGGATGTAGAACACCGACCAGGCGGTGGCCTCCTTGAACCCGACCCGGTGCGGCCGCCACGCGGCCAGGACCAGGTCGAACACCAGCAGGCCCACGATGAGCGCCAGGGTCACCCCCCAGGTGAGCCCACTGATCTCGGACACCGCACCCCTCCATTCGACAATCGGATTACCCGCGCTTTACCCGACGGGCAACACTGCCACACCGGTCGCGGAAGCCGTCACCGCGTGGCGGCGAACACTCCGGCCGGGAAGCAGCCGGCCGCCAGCAGCGCCCGCACCAGGCGTCCCCCCAGTTCGGCCAGCCGCGCCGCGTCCTCGGCGCCCAGCGCGGCCCACGGTCCGACGCCGAGGCGATCGGTGTCGTGCTCGATGCCCCGGCGCAGCGCGGTGCCCTCCTCGGTGAGCGCGCCCTCGGCGTCCAGCACGCCCCGCTCGACCAGCGCGGCGGCCGCCGCGTCCCATTCCTCCGCCGACCAGCCGCGGCTGGCCCGGGCGAACGGCGGCACGAACCCGTGGCCGGTCGCGGTGTAGCTGACCAGCGCCTCCGGCCCGGACAGCCCGGCGGCGAGCAGCAGCGCCACGTGCCCGTCGCCGCGGTGCTCGCGCAGGATCGAGACCGCGTGCCAGAGCACCAGGTGGGGCTCGGTCGGCCAGGCCACCTCCCGGTGCGCCGCGGCCAGCGGCCGCCCGTCGGTCCGGCAGGCCTCCGCCGCGCGGCGGGCCAGCACGGCCGCCTCGGCCACCTCCGCCGAGGCCACCACCTCGTCGCCGAGCATCCGGCGCAGGGCCGCGTCCACCGCGGCGAACCGGGCGGCCAGCACGGTCGACGGGTCGGCCAACGCCCACGCGGCCGGGATGTTCCGGGCGACCAGGGACGGGCTGAAGTTGTAGAACGTCGCCGCGACGACGCCGGCACCGACCGCGCCCATGGGTGCGGAGCGGCCCGCGAAGTAGGGCATCCGCCCGGGCTTCAGGCCGGCCGCGGTCAGCTCCCGCTCGGTCTCGGGAGCGAAGTACGACATGGCGTGCAAGGGTTCCAGTGCCCGCGCCAGTCGGCCGGCGTCTCGGGGTTCCATCGGGCCACCCTAGGGCGCCGCCCGGTCGATCGACACGTGTCTAGGCGGCCAGGCCGCGGGTACTAGGTGATCGTCACCGGAGCCGGTGACGACGAGGTACGAGGAGGTTCGTGTGGCACTCGACGACGACGACATGACGACTACCGCCGGTGGCGGCAACGAGGGCCCGGCGGACTCCGGTGCCGGCGGCGGCACCCCCGGCGTGAGCGACGGCGGAGCCGACGGCGGCGCCGACTCCGGCGCCGAGGGCCCGGCCGACTCCGGCGCCGGCGGCGGCACCCCCGGCGTGAGCGACGGCGGGGCCGACGGGGGCGCGGACAGCGGTGCCCGCTGATCTGACCCAGCCGGTCAGCGATGCCGGGCGGACCTCCGCGGACCGCCCGGCATCCGCCGTGACCGCCCCCGTAGCCGCACTGACCCGGGCGACCGGCCTGGACGGCACCGCCTTCGCCGACCGGCACTGGGGCCGCGAGCCCCTGCTGGCCCGGGCGGTCGACGCGGGCGGCTTCCGCGACCTGCTCGACCTGGACGGCGTGGACGAGCTGCTGTCCCGGCGCGGGTTGCGCACCCCGTTCATCCGGCTGGCCCGCAACGGCGCGGTGGTCGACTCCCGCAGCTTCACCGGGCCGGGCGGGGTCGGCGCCGAGATCGCCGACCAGGTCCGCGACGACCGGGTGGCCGCGCTGTTCGGCGAGGGCACCACCGTGGTCCTGCAGGCGCTGCACCGCACCTGGCCGGCGGTCGCCGACTTCGCGGTGGCGCTGTCCACCGAGCTGGGCCACCCGGTACAGGCCAACGCGTACGTGACCCCGCCGTCCTCGCGCGGGTTCTCCGCGCACTACGACGTGCACGACGTGTTCGTGCTGCAGCTCGCCGGGCGCAAGCACTGGACCATCCACGCCCCCGTGCACGCCGACCCGCTGCGCAGCCAGCCCTGGAACGACCACGCCGGCGCGGTCGCCGCGCGGGCCCGGGACGACGCCCCGGCCATCGACACCGTCCTCGAACCCGGCGACGCGCTCTACCTGCCCCGCGGTTGGCTGCACGCGGCCACCGCGCTCGGCGGGGTGTCGGCGCACCTGACCGTCGGCGTGCACGTCGTCACCCGCTATGCGCTGGTCGAAGCGCTGACCGCGCTGGTCGCCGACGATCCGCGGCTGCGCGCGTCGCTGCCGCTGGGCATCGACGTGGCCGACCCCGAGCAGCTCGCCCCGCACCTGGACGCAGTGCGCGAGGCGCTGGCCGACGCGCTCACCACGGCATCGCCCGACGCGGTGGCCCGCCGGGTCCGCGGGCGGGTGTGGACCGGTGGCCGACCCGAGCCGGTCGGCCCGCTGGCCGCCGCCGCGTTCGCCGAGGGCCTGTCGCCCGGCGACGCCGTCCGGCGCCGGGAGGGGCTGCCGCTGCGGGTCGTCGAACGCGGCGGTTCGGCGGTGCTGGAACTGCCCGATCGGACGGTCACGCTGCCCGCCGCGACGGTCTCCGCGCTGCGCGCCGTCGTCGAGCCGGGGGCGCACACCGTGGGTAGCCTCCCGGGCATGGACGAGGCCGATCAGGTCGTCATGGTGCGCCGGCTGCTGCGAGAGGGTGTGCTGGTCCCGGCCACGCGGCCGTGACGAGGGCGGGGAACGGCTCCTGGCCGCGCTGCTCGTACCTGGCCGACGCCGCGGGGGATCCGCGGGAGGGCAACGCGCCGCCCGCCGACCGGTGGTTCCTCATCGAGCACCCCGGGCCGTGGGGGCGGGTGGCGCTGTCGCAGTCCGGGTTCGGCACCGCCGCGGTGCGCTCGCTGTCGGCGTGGGAGGCCACGTCCGGCGGCCGGGTGCTGCTGGTCCGCCGGCCCGGCCGCGGGGCCCGGTCCGGCCCGTCGCGCTGGTTCCGGGTGGACTCCCGGCCCGGCCACGAGTCCGTGCGCACCGGCACCTTCACCGCCGACAGCGACCTGACCGCGGCCGTCTACGCGCCGGGCGAGCGGTGGTCCGGGCCGCTGTACGTGGTGTGCACCCACGGCCGGCACGACACCTGCTGCGCGGTCCGCGGCCGCCCGCTGGCCGCCGCGCTGGCCGAGGTCGAGCCGGACCGGGTGTGGGAGGGCAGCCACATCGGCGGCTGCCGGTTCGCCCCGGCGCTGGTGCTGCTGCCCCACGGGTTCGCGCTGGGCGGGGTGCCGCCGCACGCCGCCGCCGAGGTGGCGGCCGACTACCGGGCCGGCCGCCTGGACCCGCACTGGGTCCGCGGCCGATCGTCGCAACCCCCCGCGGCCCAGGCCGCCCAGCACCACGCCCGGCTGGCCACCGGCGCCGTCGGGGTGGACGAGCTGGGCGTGGTCGACGTGTCGAGGCTCCCGAGCGGCGACCGGTGGGAGATCCAACTCACCGACCCCGACTGCACGGTCCTGCTGCACGAGCGCCGCGTGGTCGTCGACCGCCCCCTGACCTGCGCCTCCTCCGCTCCCGCCCACATGCGCGTGTTCGACCTCATCGACCTCGACCTCCCCGCCCCCCTCCCCCACGCCCCCATCTGACCCGTCGCCCTTCCCCCGCTGCACGAAAGCCACTCCCGCCCGACTCCCCTGCACCAGAGCCACTCTCACCCCGCCCCGCCGCACCAAAGCCGCTCTCGCCCCAGCTGGCTGGACCACCACCTCTCGCTGGGCGCTGTTACAGCAGAGCTGGCCCCGCCGACCCGATCAAGGGCCTGCCGTGGTCGCCGGCGGCCTGTGCTGAGGCTGGTGGATCGTCCCGCCCGACACGCGCGTCGACCGTCAGCCGGCCCAGACCCCCGACCGGTGTCCGGCTCGCACGTCCTTGCGCACCGCGGGCAGCGCCGACGCGTCCAGCA
>JASLAP010000675.1 GCA_030147065.1 Pseudonocardia sp.
CCGGCCAGCGCGCGGGCCTCGGCCCCCGGCACCCGCAGCAGCCCGGCGACCACCGGCCGGCGCAGCGCCGCCGCCGCGCCCGCCCCGCCGGTCATCGCCCGGCCCACCCGGACCGCCGTGCGCACGGTGGCGGTGGCGTGCGGGGCGCGTTCGGCCTGGTAGCTGTCCAGCAGCCGGTCCCCGTCGTCGCCGTGCAGGACGGCGGCCAGCTTCCAGGCCAGGTTGTGCGCGTCGCGCAGCCCGGCGCCGAGGCCCTGGCCGATGAACGGCGGGCTGAGGTGGGCGGCGTCACCGAGCAGCAGCACCCGGCCGCGCCGCCAGCGGTCGGCCACCGCGGCCCGGAAGGTGTACTCCGCGGTGCGCAGCACCTCCCAGGCGTCGGCGGGGACACCGCCCAGCCAGGGTGCGACGAGCGCGGCCGTGCGGTCGCCGGCCAGGTCGGCGGCCGTCTCGCCGGGCCGCAGCCGGAACTCCCAGCGGTACCGGTCCCGGCCGACGTGCAGGAACGTCGCGGCCCGGGCCGGGTCGCACACCTGGTCGACGCCGCCCCAGTGGGCCGGACCCGGGGCGCACCGGACGTCGAGCACCATCCAGCGCTCGGCGTGCCCGACCTCGCGCAGCCGCGACCCGATCATCCGGCGGACCGTGCTGTCCGCCCCGTCGCACCCGAGCACGGCCGCGGTGTCGATCCGCTCCGTGGTACTCCCGGTGCCCAGTGTGGCCCGGAGCCCGTCCAGACCGGTGAGCGCGACGCCGTCGCGCAAGGTCAGCAGGGGGTCGCGGGCGGCGGCCGCGCGCAGCAGGGCCTCCAGGTCGGGCTGGTCGAACAGGTTGGCCGGAGGGTGGCCGTGCAGGCCCGGGCGGGGGTCGCGGCGGAACACCGCGAGCGGGCGCATCCGGGCGTCGAGCAGGCGCAGGCCGGCGGCCGGACGGCTGATCGCGGCGAACCCGTCGTGCACCCCGACCTGCTGCAGCACCCGCACGGCCTCGTCGTCCAGGTGCACCGCGCGCGGTTGCGGCCAGGCCGCGGGGTGCCGGTCGACGACGGTGCAGGCGATCCCGTGGCGGGCCAGCAGCAACGCGGTCACCAGGCCGGTCGGCCCGGCCCCGACGACCAGCACCGGCGGGCGCTGTGTCGATGATTCGCTCGCACGCTCGCTCATCGCAGGAACTCCCGCAGGCACCCGGCGAGCAGGTCGGGATGGGTGATCGGCACCATGTGCGCCCCGGCGGGCAGGGTGACAGTCCGCCCGCGGGGTGCCACGGCGGCGAGCGTGGCCGTCCAGTCGGCCGGGGCGATCCGGTCGTGCTTGCCGCGGACGACCAGCACCGGCCCGGTCACCGCGGCCAGCGCGCCGACGATGCGGTCGCGCCGGGCGGCGTCCATGGCCCGGGCCATCCCCGTCCAGCGGGAGCGCGTGTAGTCGCGGAGCAGCACCGGCACCTGCCCCGGCCTCTCCCACGCCGCGGTGCGCAGCCACCGGCCGGCCAGCCCGCCCCAGCCGGCCGCCCGCGGGTCGGTGGTCGGCCCGACCAGGACCAGCCCGGTGACCCGCTGCGGGGCCCGCACGGCGGCGAGGGCCACGATCTGGCAGCTCGCCGAGTGCCCGAGCAGCACCGCCGGCCCGACGCCGAGCCCGTCGAGCCGGTCCAGCAACCGCTCGGCCTGGGCGGCGACCGACAGCGCGTCGGCGGGCCGGACGGGCTCGCCGTACCCGGGCAACGCCACCGCCAGCGACCCGGCCGCCGGGGACAGCCGGGCCAGCGTCCGGGCCGGCACGTCGACCGACAGGCCCAGACCCGGGACGGCCACCACCCGCGGGCCGGGCCCGGGCAGGCGCCGCACCGACGGCGGGACGACCCTCACGCGACCAGCGCGGGGCCGGCGGCCACCAGCAGCACGACGTCCAGCACGGCCACCACCATCACCGCCCGGAACGGCGCGCGCGACCCGGGGCGCCGCCCGGCGGCGAACCCGGCGCCCAGCACGGCCGCGGCCACCACCGGCACGGCCACGGCGAACAGCGGCGGCAGCGCCATCCCGACCGCCAGCACCGCCGACGCGGCCAGCAGCAGCGCGGCGGCCGCGACCCGGCACCCGGTCGGGCCCAGCCGGTGCGGCAGCCCCCGGACCCCGGTGGCCGCGTCGTCGGCCAGGTCGGGCAGCACGTTGGCGAAGTGCGCCCCGGCCCCGAGCAGCGCGCCCGCCGCCGGCAACCACCACGGCGGCGCCGGCGAGCCGGGGGCGCCGAGCACCACGAACACCGGCAGCAGCCCGAAGCACACCAGGTACGGCACCACCGACCAGACCGTCGCCTTCAGGCCCAGGTCGTAGGCCCAGCCGGCGGCCGTCGCCAGCAGGTGCGCGACCCCGGCCGCCACCCCGGACGCCAGCGACAGCGGCACGCACAGCACGGCGGCGACGACCGCGGCCACCCCGACGGTCCGGCGGGCCACCGCGCCGTCGGCGACCGGCTTGTCCCGCCGCCCGACCCGGGCGTCCCGCTCGGCGTCCAGGTGGTCGTTGAGCCAGCCGATGGACAGCTGCCCGGTCAGCACGGCCGCGGCGACCAGCGCGACGCCGCCCGGACCGCGTCCGGTGGTGACGGCCAGCGCGGTGACCATCGCGGTGACGGCCACCGTCGGTTCGGGGTGGCAGGCCCGCGCGAGGGCGAGCGCCTGGCTCTTGACGGGCCGCACGCCGCCCAGCATGGCAGCCTGCGGGGGTGACCACCGTCCAGCGGCCGCGAAACGACCTGCGCCAGTACGACGACCTGGTCGGCGAGTGGTGGCGCCCGGACGGGGCGTTCGCGATGCTGCACTGGCTGGCCGCGGCCCGCGCCGCCCTGGTGCCGCCGGCCGCCCGGGACGGCGCGCTGCTGGTCGACCTGGGCTGCGGCGGCGGGCTGCTCGCCCCGCACCTGGCCGGCAAGGGCTACCGGCACGTCGGGATCGACCTCACCGCGTCCGCGCTGGCCCACGCGGTGGGCCGCGGCGTCCACGCCGTGCGCGCCGACGTCACCGCGGTCCCGCTGCCCGACCGCTGCGCCGATGTCGTCGTCGCCGGGGAGGTGCTCGAACACGTCCCCGACCTGGCCGGTGCGGTCGCCGAGGCCTGCCGGCTGCTGCGCCCCGGCGGGTTGCTGGTGCTGGACACGATCGCCGCGACGCCGCTGGCCCGGGTGGTCGCGGTCACCCTGGCCGAGCGGCTGCCCGGCGGCCCGCCGCCCGGGATCCACGACCCGGCGCTGTTCGTGGACCGCGCCCGGCTGGTCGCCGAGTGCGCCCGGCACGGCGTGGCGCTGCGCCTGCGGGGTATCCGGCCCTCCGTGAGCGATCTCCTGCGGCGGCTGGCGCGCCCGGCCGCTCCCGTCCGGATGGTCCCGGTCCCGACCAGCGCGGTGCTGTTCCAGGCCGTCGGGCGGCGCCGGTGACCGCCCGCATCACCGGGATCGGCTCGGCGCTGCCGGGCGACCGGCTCGCCCAGGCCGACCTCTGGGACGGCTTCTTCGCCCGGCACTCCGGCGGCGGCCGGGCCCGCGAGCGGGTGTTCGGCGGGGCCGGCGTGGACCACCGGCACGCCGTGGTCAACCCGCTGGTCGAGGACGTGTCCGGCTGGTCGACCGGGCAGCGGATGCGGCGCTGGGCCCAGGAGGCGCTGCCGCTGGGCAAGGAGGCGGTGGACCGGGCGCTGACCGACGCCGGGCTGCCCGCCGCCGACGTGGGCCTGTTCGCGGTCGCGTCCTGCACCGGCTACACCACCCCGGGCCTGGACATCCACGTCGCCGCCGACCTGGGCATGGCCACCGACGTGCAGCGGCTCTCGGTCGGGCACATGGGCTGCTACGCGGCGCTGCCCGGGCTGGGCACGGTCGCCGACTACGTGGTCGCCCGCGGGCGGCCCGCGGTGCTGCTCTGCCTGGAGCTGACCTCCCTGCACGTCCAACCGCCGACCGAAGACATGGGCCAGGTCGTCTCGCACGCCCTGTTCGGCGACGCCGCGGTGGCGGTGGTCCTGCAACCCGGTCCGGCCCCCGGGCTGGAGGTGCTCGAGGTCGCCGCCCGGACCGACCCGGCCACCGCCCAGCACATGACCTGGGAGATCACCGACCTCGGGTTCCGGATGGGGCTGTCGCCGCAGGTGCCCGGCGTGCTGGCCCGCCACGTCCGGCCGGTGGTGGACGACCTGCTGGCCGGGCACGGCGCCGCCCGCGGCGCGGTCGACGGCTGGGCGGTGCACCCCGGCGGCCCGCGCATCCTCGACGTGGTGGCCGAGCGGTTGGAGCTGCCCGGCGCCGCGCTCGACGCGTCCCGGGGTGTGCTGGCCGAGCGGGGGAACTGCTCGTCGGCGACGGTGCTGCTGGTGCTGGACGCGCTGCGCGCCGCCGGCCGCCCGGCCGCCGGGGGGCACGCGGTGGTGCTGGCGTTCGGACCGGGCCTGACGCTGTACGGGGCACTGCTGCGCAACACCGGGGAGGGCACGTGACCAGGGCGGGGGAGCGGACCCAACCGCGGCGCAACCTGGTCGCCGGCCTGCTGCTCGGCGTCGGGACGGTGGCGTTCCTCGACGAGGTGGTGTTCCACCAGTTGCTGCACTGGCACAAGTTCTACGACCGGGCGACCACCGAGATCGGGCTGGTCTCCGACGGGCTGTTCCACGCGTTCAGCTGGGGCGCCACGGTGGCGGCGCTGTTCCTGATCGGCTCGCTGCGCCGCGACCGGGCCGTGCAGCCGCGCCGGCTGGTCGGCGGCGTGCTGACCGGGGCCGGGGCGTTCCAGCTCTACGACGGCCTGGTCCAGCACAAGGTGCTGGGCCTGCACCAGATCCGCTACGGGGTCGAGCTGCTGCCCTACGACCTGACCTGGAACGTGCTGGCGGTCGGGCTGCTGGTGGTCGGGGTGGTCCTGGTCGTCACCAGCCGTCCCCGGTGACCGCGCCGCACCAGCACGCGGCCGGGCTGCCGGTGGTGGCGCAGGTCGTCGCGCTCGCGGTGCTCGCGGTGCTGGGGGTCGGCTACCTGGCCGCGGTGCGTCCGCCGTGGCCCACGGCCCGGACGCTGTGCTGGCTGTCCGGCCTGGTCGCGGCGGCGGTCGCGGTGGCCGGGCCGCTGGCCGCCGCCGGGCACACCGACTTCCGCGCCCACATGGTCGGGCACGTCCTGCTGGGCATGCTGGCACCGCTGCTGCTGGTCGGGGGCCGCCCGGTCACCGTGGCGCTGCGGGCGCTGCCGGTGCGCCGGGCCCGGCTGCTCGCCGCGGTCCTGCGGTCTCCGCCCGTCGCGGTGCTGACCCACCCGGTGGTCGCCGCGGTGCTCTCGGTCGGCGGGCTGTGGCTGCTCTACCGCACCGGTCTGCACGCGGTCACCCTGCACGACCCGGCGCTGCACCTGCTCGTGCAGGCCCACGTGCTGGTCTCCGGATACCTGTTCACCGCGGCCCTGGTGGGCCGGGACCCGGCGGCGCACCGGCCCCGGCTCGCGGTCCGCGCCGCCGTCCTGGTCGCCGCGGTGGCCGCGCACAACGTGCTGGCCAAGTCGCTGGTCGCGGCCCCGCCGCCGGGCGTCGCGCCGGACCAGGCCGCGGCGGCCGGTCCGCTGATGTACTACCTCGGCGCGCCGCTGGAGATCGCGCTGTTCGTGCTGCTCGGAACGGAGTGGGCGGCCGCGGACCGCCGGGCCCGGGCGACCACCGCGCGGTGACCGCCCGGGCCGGACGGGCTCAGGCCGCCACGCCGAACAGCCGGGCCGGCTTGGCCAGGATCCCGGGCAGCTGCTGGCTGGGCCGCTGCTGCTCGCCGTGCAGGGCGTTCAGCACGACCAGGGCGCCGGTCAGCACCGGGACGGCCCACTGGGCCGCCTTGAGCTGGCGCTGCGCCTTGGCGACGTCGTCCGGGGTGCCCGCCGCGGGCTCGGTCGCGCCCTGCACCGAGGCGCCCTCGGCGTCCTCCAGCTTCTTGCCCAGCGCCCGGCTGTAGGCGGTGACGCCGAGGGCGGCCGCGGTCAGCGCGGTCTTGGCCACCGAGGAGGCGCCGACGCCGCGCTGGGCGACGACCCGGCTCTTGTTGCCGGCCAGCAGGCCGACCCCGCCGATGAGGTGGGCACCGATCGCGACCAGGTTCACCGGCGCCCAGCGGGCCCAGCCGGCGTCGGCCACCCGCAGCCGCTGCTTCGGGTCGGGCAGGTCGGCCGCGGCGCCGTTGATGCCCACCGCGCCGGCCAGGGTGCCGCCGAACCAGGCGGCCAGGCCGAGGTCGTGCAGGCTGCGGACGGTGGTGTTGCGCTCGTTCATGGGGTGTGTGCTCCTCGTGCTCGACTGGTGCTGCTCGTGCTGCCCGGTGCCGGTCGGCGCCGTGAGCCCCGACGTACCCGCACCGGGCCCGGCCACGCCTGAACGGCGCATCCGTGATGCGACCGGCGGTCCGGGTTGCCGCCCCCCGGAGGGGGTAACCGGGGGTCGTGAAGTCGGGGAGTGCAGCGCGGATCCGGACGCGGGACCTGCGGCCGGAGCCCTGCTCCCCGCGGCTGGCCCGAGAGCTCGTGCGCGCGGTGTGCCGGGACTGGGGCGTCGTCGGCGACGCCTGCGAGGACGCCGTCCTGGTGGTGACCGAGCTGGTGGCCAACGTCGTCGACCACGCGCGGACCGTCTGCGTGGTCACCATCAGCCGGGACGGTCCGGCCCTGCGGATCGCCGTCGAGGACTACGACCCGTGCGGGGTGCCGACGGTGCGCGGCCCCGACCCGCGGGCGCTGCGCGGGCGGGGGCTGGCGATGATCGCGGCGGTGTCGTCGTCCTGGGGGGTGACGGTCCGCCGCGGGGCCAAGTCGGTGTGGGCGGTGCTGGCCGGGTCGGTGCCCCAGCCGTCCTGACGGGGTACCGGGTCAGCCCGCTCCGGGAACCCGCACGGCCAGCGCCACCACGTCGTCGAGGGCGTCCGCGCCGAGCTCGGTGAGCACCTCGTCGACCAGCTCGGCGACCGGGCGCCGGTGCTGGCCGGCGAGCCGGTCCAGCAGCCGGTCGGTGCCGGCGTCGATGTCGCTGCCGCGCCGCTCCACCAGGCCGTCGGTGTAGAGGAACAGCGTGGTGCCGGGGGGCAGTGGGCGGTGGTGGTCGCTGCGGGTCGGGGCCAGCCGGAACCCGAACAGCGCATCGTGTTCGGCCAGCACCTCGGTGCGGCCGTCCGGGCCGATCAGCACCGGACCGGGGTGCCCGGCGTTGGTCCAGGTCAGCGCCCAGTTCCCGGCCGGGTAGCGGCGGAGCTGGGCGAGCACGGCGGTGCCCGCGGCGCCCAGCCCGAGACCGGTCTCGGCGTGCTCGAACGCGGTGAGGATCCGCGACGGGGGACCGCCGGGGTGGTCCCAGGCCGCCTGCCGCAGCATCGACCGGACCTGCCCCATCACCGTGGCCGCCTGCAGCGTGTGCCCGATGACGTCGCCCACCGACACCGACAGCACCAGGTCGTCGGGCCGATCCGGGTCGGGCATCGGGGACACGTCGTACCAGTCACCGCCGACGTCCTCGCGGGCGTCGGCGGGCCGGTAGCCGCCGGCCATCGGCAGGTCGGGCAGGTCCGGCAGGGTGGTCAGCATCGCCTGCTGCAGCCGGTGCGCCACGCTCACCCGCTCCTGCAGGTGCCGGGCCCGGCCCAGGGCCTGCGCGGCGTAGCCGGCGATCGTGGTCACGGTGATCAGGTCCGCGGACTCCAGCGGGCGGGCCTCGTCCCAGCCGAGCACGACCGCCCCGAGCGGGCCGTCGGTGCCCGGCAGCGGGGCGGCGACCACGGCGTGCAGGTTCAGCCGGCGCACCAGGTCGCGCACCTCGGGCGGGTGGTCGGCGTCGAAGGCGTCCCGGTCGGTGTAGTGGATCAGCCGCTGCTCGCGCACCACCGTGGCGGTCAGCAGCGGACTGTCCAGCGGGTAGTCCGACCAGGGGGTGTCGTCCTCGGCGCCCGGTTGGAGCCGGGCGTCGGGCAGCCGGCGCAGCCGCTTGCCGTAGCGCAGCACGAGCCCGACGTAGGAGGGCCGCAGCTCGCTGTCGGCCAGCTCGCCGATCCGCGCCCGGACGTCCTCGACGGTGCGGGTGTCGGTGAAGGCCTGGGAGGCCGCGAGCAGGGTCTGGCTGCGCTCGAACGACCGGTGCAGGGCGGCGTCCAGCTCGTCGCGGCGGTGCCGTTCGCGCGCGGCGTCGACCCGGGCCAGCCGCAGCCGCAGCTCGGTCGAGCAGGCGTAGGCCAGCTCCCGCAGCAGCTGGACGTGGTCGTCGGTCCAGTCCCGCGGCTCGCTGTCGATGGCGCACAGCGAGCCCAGCACGTGGCCGTCGGAGTCGGTGAGGGGCATGCCCAGGTAGGCGACGACCCGCAGGTCGGGCACCGCCAGGTTGTCCCGGAGCAGCGGGTGCTCCCGGGCGTCGGACACCACCAGCGGTCGCGCGGTGGTCACGACGTGCTGGCAGAAGGAGTGGCTGATCGGGGTGGCGCGGTGGGTGGCCCACGGCTCGGGCAGCCCGGCCAGGCCCGGCAGCACCTGCCGGTCGGGCTGCACCACCGACACCAGCGCCACCGGCACCCCCAGCCAGCGGCGCACCCGCTCGGCGAACACATCCATCACCGGGTCGGCCTCGGCGGTCAACCCGGACTCGCGCAGCGCCTGCAGCCGGGCCGGATCGCACAGCGCCGGGTGCGTGCGGGGATCCCCGTCGGTCCCGCCCCGCTCGTGCTGTGTCACCGGTCGCACCCCACTGCTCCGCCTCCGCCTCGCGACGGCCCTCGACGCGACCCCCGACGGCAGAGTCTCGCACCGCGCCGGCGGATCGGCCCCGGTGGCCGACCGTCGGGTCGCCGGGATCACCCTCCCGCCGGCCCGCCGCCCGCGGACACCGGCCGGCTCAGCGCTCCGGGCGCCCCGGTGCGACCAGCCCGGACTCGTAGGCCAGCACGACCAGCTGGGCCCGGTCCCGGGCGCCCAGCTTGCCCAGCAGCCGGCTGACGTAGGTGCGCGCGGTGGCCGGGCTGATGTGCAGCCGGGCGCCGATCTCGTCGTTGGTCTCGCCGTGCCCGACCCGCGCCAGCACCTCCCGCTCGCGCGCGGTCACCGACGCGGGCAGCGGGCGGCGCGCGGGACCGGGTCCCGAGGCCGCCACCTCGGCCAGCACCCGGCGGGTGACCGACGGGGACAGCAGGGCGTCGCCGGCGGCCACCACCCGGACCGCCGCGCGCAGCTCGGCCGGCCCGATGTCCTTGAGCAGGAACCCGGCCGCGCCCGCCCGGATGGCCGCGAACACGTTCTCGTCCTCGTCGAAGGTGGTCAGCACGACCACCCGGACCGCGGCCAGCCCGGGATCGGCGACGATCTCCCGGGTCGCGGCCAGGCCGTCGGTGCCGGGCATCCGGATGTCCATCAGCACCACGTCGGGCCGGTGCCGGCGGGCCAGCCGCACGCCCTCGGCGCCGGTGCCGGCCTCGGCGACCACCCGGATGTCGCCGTCGTGCTGGGCCAGCGCCCGCAGCCCGGCCCGCACCAGCTCCTGGTCGTCGACGACCAGCAGGTCGATCACGCCGGCAGCCGGGCCGGGACCCGGGCCCGCACCGCGAACCCGCGCCCCTCGGCGGGGCCCGCGCTCAGCGTCCCGCCGAGCAGGTGCACCCGCTCGGCCATCCCGGCCAGCCCGTGCCCGCCGGACCCCGCGACGGCCGGGCCGCGCCCGTCGTCGACCACGTCGAGGTGCAGCACCCCGTCGCGGACGACGGCGCCGACCGTGGCCCGGGCCGCGCCGGAGTGCCGGACCAGGTTGGTGATCGACTCCTGGACCACCCGGTAGGCCGCCGCCTCCACCGGCGGGGACAGCTCGGCGGGGCGGGCCCGGAGGTCGGTGGTCACCTCGATCCCGGCGCGGCGGGCGGCCTCGACCAGGTCGGCCACCGCGGCCAGCGACAGCGGAGCGCCGTCGCCCCGGTCGCCGTCGGTGCGCAGGATGCGGACCATCGCCCGCAGGTCCTGAAGCGACCGCGCCCCGGCGGCGCGGATGCGGTCCACCGCCTCGCCCGCCGCGGCGTCGTCGCGGCCGATCGCCTCGCCGGCCACCCCGGCGTGCAACGAGATCACCGACAGCGCGTGGCCCAGCGTGTCGTGCAGGTCGCGGGACAGCCGCTCGCGCTCCGCGCGCTGCGCCAGCGCAGCCTCCCGGACGGCGCTCCGCGCGACCAACCGGGTGATCTCGGCCTCCTGGGCGGCCCGGATCCGCCGCACCCGCCGGCCCGAGCCCAGCGCGATGGCGGCGACCAGCAGCGCGGTGTTCGACACCGACTCGTATCCGACCAGCACGGCCGGGTCCTCGCCGCCGCGCACCCGGAACGACATCGACACCGCGAACACCACCACCGCCGCCCCGACCGCCCAGCGGGTGCGCCCGGCGTCGGCGGTGGCGAACAGCGCCGCGACGACCGGTACCGCGACGCCGATCGCCGGGTAGCCCAGCGCGTAGTAGGCGAACAGGCCCAGCACGGTGGCCACCAGCATGGTGCGGGGCAGCCGTCGGTGCAGCAGCATCAGCCCGCCGAAGCCGGCGGCGAACAGGTACGCCACCAGGTCCGGCGGACGCTCGCCGCCCTGGTCGGTGGCGATGATCAGGGCGATGGCCAGCGCCACCACCGTGCCCAGCAGCGCGTCGAGCACGCGCGGTGGAACCTCCCCGGTGGGCCGGACGGCCGGCGCAGCGTCCATCCGGCCATCGTAGGAAGTCCGCGGCCGTGGCCGCGTGCGTCGAGGCGCGACCGGTGGGGTCGCCGGTCGACGTACCCGGTCGCGCCGGCTCGCGACCCCCCGCGCGCCCCGGGACGGATTCGCCGCGGTGCCGCCGTTCCTAGCGTCGGCGGCATGGACGGACTGCGGAACCTCAACTGGCCACTGGCCCTCGGGCTCGGCGCCCTCGCCCTGGTGCGACCGCTCGTGCGGATCGTCTCCGAGCAACTCGGCCTGCCCGAACCACCGGCGGTGGCGATCGGGACCACGGTGGCGATCTCGATCGTGTGGGTGGCCGTCGTCGGGTTCTCCCGGGTCCGGCGCCCGGTGCTGACCCTGGTGGCCGCCGGGCTGGTCTACGCGGTGCTGTCGATCGTGCTGAGCGGGGTGCTGTCGCCGGTGCTCACCGGGCGGCTGCAGGGGCCGCTGGCGACGCCGATCGCGATCGTCCCGGTGCTGCTGACCAACCTGCTGTGGGGAGCCGGGACCGGCGCGCTCGCGCTGCTGGTGCAGCGGGCCCGCGGGGTGCGCGCCGAGCGGCCGGGCGACCCGCGGCCCTAGGACTGCCCGGGCGGGGTGGCGGGGTCGTCCGGGTCGTCGTCGTTGTCGTCGCCGACGCCGCGGGCCGCGAGCGCCTCGCCCAGGGCGTCGGCGTGGCGGAGGGTGCGCACCAGGAACGGGACGACGAACGCCGTGGGGGAGCGGTCGGCGCCGCGGGCCCGGGCGGCCTCCCGGACCTGCCCGGCGATGATCGACAGGGTGCCGATGGCGGCCACGGTCAGGCCGACGACCAGGCCCACCCGGTCGGGCCGGACGCCCAGGCGCCGCAGCGGGCCCAGCCCTCGCTCCACCGCCACCACCACCGCGTCCACCCGGGTGGTCAGGGTGAACAGGTTCGCCGCGCCGAGGGTGACCGCCAGGCGCAGCCCGAGCACCGCCGCCGCGGCGGTCCCCAGCAGCCACACCTGCACCGCGAACAGCAGCACGACCACCGGCAGCACCGTCCGCAGCAACCCGCCCAGCCGCCGGGCGGGCACCCGAGCCACCAGGTACCCCACGACCACCAGCGCGGCCGGGCCGGCCAGCGCGACGGGGGTCCGCAGCAGGACCGCCGCGGTGACCACCACCAGCAGCGCGCCGAGCTTCGCCCCGGCCGGCGCCCGGTGCAGCGGGCTGGTGCCGGGCTCGTACAGGCCCAGCGGGTTCATCGGGCCGGTCTCATCGGGCGAGCGCCCGGTAGTACCGCACCGCCGGGCCGGGCTCGTCGTCGGCGACCACCCGGCCGCCGTCGACCACGATCACCCGGTCGAACCCGTCGAGCAGGTCCAGGTCGTGGGTGACCAGCACCACCTGCTGGCGCAGCCCGGTCAGCAGCTCGGTGAACCGGCGCTTGTTGCGCAGGTCCAGCAGGGTGGTCGGCTCGTCGCAGACCAGCACGTCCGGGTCCAGCACCAGCATCGAGCACAGCGCCAGCAACTGCTTCTGCCCGCCGGAGAGCTGGTGGGCCGGGTGGTCGGCGTACCCGGCCAGGCCGTAGGCGGCCAGCGCCCGCTCGGCCCGGTCGGCGCGCTCGGCGCGCGGCAGCCCGCTGCGGCGCAGCGAGAACGCCACGTCCTCACCCGCGGTCGGCATCACGATCTGGTTGTCCGGGTCGGTGAACACGAACCCGACGCGGCGGCGCACCCGCGCCCCGGCCCGCGCCGGCTCCAGCCCGTCCACCCGGACCCGGCCGGTGGTCGGCAGCACCAGGCCGTTGATCATGCGGGCCAGGGTGGACTTGCCCGAGCCGTTCGCCCCGACGAACGCCACCCGCCGCTGCTCCAGCGCCAGGCTCACCCCGGCCACGACCTCGCGGTCGCCGTAGCGGTGCCCGACGCCGTCGAACTCGATCACGCGACCTCCCAGGAGGTCGCCACACCCACCCCGCCGCCCGCCGAGAGCGCGGCCACGCCGGTGCGCTGCCCGGTGCCGCCGCGCACCAGCCGGGCGAACAGCCGCACCACCAGCACCGCGCCCGACGCCCCCCACGGGTGGCCCAGCGCGATCGCGCCGCCGTCCGGGCCGGCCGTGCCCTCGTCCAGACCGGCGGCGTCCAGGCAGGCCAGCGCCTGCCCGGCGAAGGCCTCGTTGAACTCGACGACGTCCGGCGGGTGCGGGCCCAGCACCCGCCGCAGCGCCGGTACCGCGCCCAGCCCGAGCCGGTTGGGGTCCACCGCCGAGGTCGCCGAGGCGACCAGCCGCAGCCCGGGCAGCCCGAGCCGGCGCCGCAGCCGCTCGCTGACCACCAGCACCGCCGCGGCGCCGTCGTTCACCCCGCAGGAGTTGGCCGCGGTCGCCGTGCCGCCCGGGGTGAAGGCGGGCCGGAACCGGGCCAGCCGGGCCAGGGTGAACCCGGCCCGCGGCCGCTCGTCGGCGCTGACGTCGCCGATCGCGACCAGCTCGGCGGCGAACCGGCCTGCCCGCTGGGCCTCGACCGCGCGGGCGTGGCTGCGCAGCGCGAACCGGTCCTGGCGCTCCCGGGAGATGCCGGCCTCGGCGGCGACCAGGTCGGCCGCCGCGCCCATCTCCGGGTCGCCGACGTCGGCCGGCGCGAACGGGGCCCGGGTGTAGGGCCGCGGCGGATCGGTGGGCCAGGCCCGCAGCGGCGCGGTGGACGCGCTCTCCACCCCGCCGGCCAGGTACGCCTCGCCCGCCCCGGCCCGGACCAGGTCGGCGGCCAGGACGATCGCGGCCAGCCCGCTGGCGCACTGCCGGTCCACGGTCAGCCCCGGCACGCCGGCGCCGAGCCCGGCGCGCAGGGCGGCCACCCGGGCCGGGTTGCCGCCCGGCCCGAAGACGTTGCCCAGCAGCACGTCGTCGACCGTCGTCAGGCCGGCGTCGTCGAGCACCGCGCGCAACACCGGGCCGGCGAGCTCGTCCACGGCGCAGTGGCGCAGCGCGCCGCCGCGGTTGCCGATCGGGGTCCGCCGGGCGGCGACGACCACCGGCGCCCGCTCGGCGTCATCGTTCACCGCGCGCCCCCGGCGGTGCTGTGGGCAGGGCTGTCGGTAGAGCGAACGGCGGTGCTCACGGCGGTGCTCACGACAGGGGCTCGGCGGGGAAGGTGCCGGCGGCGAGCTGCTCGGCCACCCCGGCCCGGGCCGGCTTGCCGGCCGGGGTCCGCGGCAGCGCCGTGGTGGTCAGCCAGCGCCGGGGCCGCTTCGCCGGCTCCAGCGCGGCCCGGGCCGCGGCCCGCAGCTCGCGCAGCGCGGGCGGCGCGGTGGTCTGGATGACCGCGGTGACCAGCTCGCCGAGCCGGCCGTGCGGGGTGCCGGTGACCAGCACGTCGTCCACCCCGGGGACCGCGCGCAGCACCGCCTCGACCTCCTCGGCCGACACCAGCCGCCCACCGCTGGAGATGGTGGCCGAACCGCGCCCCTGCACGGTCACCGCGCCGTTGGCGGCCAGCCGCGCCAGGTCGCCGACGGTGGTCCAGTCGGCGACCGGCTCCACCGCGCCCGAGCGCAGGTAGCCGGCGAAGGCCAGCGGCGAGCGCACCCACAGCACCCCGTCGCGGACCTCCAGGTCGACCCCGGGCACCGCCAGCTGCTCGCCGCGGCCCCGGCGGACCGCGATCAGCGAGTGCTCGGCCGAGCCGTAGTAGTCGACCAGCTCGGTCTCCGGCAGCAGCCGGGCGAACCGGTCGCGCAGGGCCGCGCCGGAGTCGGCGCCCCCGCAGACCACGGTCCGCAGCCCGCAGGGCCCGGCCGAGCGCTCCAGGTCGTCGAGCAGGTCGGCGAGCATCGCCGGGACCACGTGCACGGTGCGCGCCCGGCGGGCGTGGGCGGCGTGCAACCGGGGCCGGACCTGCACCTCCTGTCCGCACCACAGCGCGTGCAGCGCCCCGAAGAGGAACAGCGAGGAGCTCAGCGAGCCCGGCGACAGCACCGGTCCGCTCACCGGGCCCAGCGCGGCGAAGCTGCGCAGCCACGAGTCCCGGGTCCGGACCAGCACCTTCGGCCGCCCGCTGCTGCCCGACGTCGTGGGCAGGTAGAACGCGGTCGACCCGTCGCCGCGCGGGCTCGTCGGCTCGTCGGTGGCCTCGGGCGCACCGGACACCAGCAGGTCCGGTCGGGCGTCGTCGAGGACCGCGGCCCGCTCGCGCCCGGTCCACCGCGGCTCCAGGACCAGCGCGGCTGCCCCCAGCAGGTCCGCGCCGAGCAGCCAGGCCAGCACGTTGCGCGGCCCGCCCGGGTCGACGGCGGCCTCGACGGCGACCCGCGCGCCCTCCCCGACCCCGTGGCCGGCGAGGGTGCGGGCCGCGCCGTGCGCCCGGGCCAGCAGCTCGTCGGGCAGCCGCGCCGACCCGACGATCGGCGGCGCCGGCAGGGCGGACCCGGTCATCGGGAGTCGGCCGCGGCGGCGCCGAACCGGTCCGGCGCGGCCCGGTGCACCACCGCGGCGACCAGCGCCGCCACCACCACCTTGACCAGGTCGCCCGGCACGAACACCAGCGAGCCGAGCACCGCGGTGCGCAGGTCGCCGGTGTAGACCGCCAGGTAGGGGATCCCCAGGGCGTAGTCGGCGGCCAGCCCGGCCCCGGTGGCCAGCAGCAGCAGCGGCAGCCGCGGCGTCGCCACCCGCTGCACGATCAGGCCGGTGACCAGCGCGGACAGCGCGAACCCGAGCAGGAACCCGCCACTGGGCCCGAGCAGGGCCCCGATCCCGCCGCGGCCGCCGGACAGCAACGGCAGCCCGAGCGCCACCAGGGCCAGGAACAGCAGCACCGCCCCGGTGCCCAGCCGGGCCCCGAGCACCGCGCCGGCCAGCAGCGGGCCGATGTTCTGCACCACGATCGGCACCCCGGAGCCACCCGCGTAGAGGCCGGGGAACAGGCCCAGGACGGCGATGAACGCAGCGAACACGACGACCGCGGCCAGGCCGGCAGCGGGGGAGGACGCACGGGGTGCCGGCACGCCGACGAGGTTAGCCAGCGCCGGCGCGGACCGGGTGCCGCGTTGCTCACTCCCGGGTCAGCTCACCCCCTTGGGGGCGCGCTGGGACATGAAGCCGAACAGGTACCCGGCCACCCGCCGGAGCTGGATCTCGTCGGCGCCCTCGGTGATCCGGTAGCGGCGGTGGTGGCGGTAGATGTGCTCGAAGGGCTTGTGCCGGGAGTAGCCCATCCCGCCGTGCACCTGCATGGCCCGGTCGGCGGCGTCGCAGCACAACCGGTTGCCCCGGTAGTTGCAGATCGAGACCTGCTCGGACTGGGAGAACGGGCCCTCGGTGTCCATCAGCCAGGCCGTGCGGTGGATCAGCGCGCGCAGCATCTCCGCCTCGGCGTGCAGCTCCACCAGCGGGAACTGGATGGCCTGGTTGGTGGCCAGCGGCTTGCCGAACGGCTTGCGCTCGCGGGCGAAGGCCACCGACTGCTCGATGCAGTAGCGGGCCGCGCCCAGGCTGGACGCGGCCTGCCGGATCCGGTTCTCGTTGAAGAAGTGCTGCACGACCTGCAGCCCGCGGCCCTCCTCGCCGAGGATCGCCGAGTGCGGCACCCGGACGCCGTCCAGGCTGATCCGGGCGTGGTCGGTGGGCATGTTGAACGTCCAGAGGTACTCCTCGACGGTGAACCCCGGCGCGTCGGTGGGGACCAGGAAGCAGGTGATGCCGTGGCCGTCGCCGGGCTCCCCGGAGGTCCGGGCGAAGATCAGGTCGTGGGAGGCGGTGTGCACGCCGGTGTTCCAGGTCTTCGCCCCGGTGATCACCCAGTCCGCGCCGTCGCGGCGGGCGGTGGTCTCCATGTGCGTGGCGTCCGAGCCGTGCTCGGGCTCGGTGATGCCGAAGGCGAACCCGCGGGTGCCGGCGGCCAGGTCCTCGACCCACTCGGCGCGCTGCTCGGGCGAGCCGTACTCCAGCATGAGCAGCAGTCCGACGCTGTTGCCGACGATGGCGTGCTCGTTCTGCAGGTCGCAGTGCAGCCCGAGGCCCTTGGCCGCCAGGTGCTCGCGGATGACGGCCATGCCCAGGTTGGTCCCGTCGCGGCCGCCGTGGGCGGCGGGGGAGGCGTAGCGGAAGTGCCCGGCGGCGTCGGCCCGGCGGCGGGCCTCGGCCAGCAGCTCCTCCCACTGCCGGTTCGGCAGTCCGCCGCGCTCCCAGTCGGTGCGGGCGTCCTCCCGGCGGTGGTCGAAGAACCGGACGTTGTCGTCGGCCTCCTCCAGCGGCCGGATCTCGCGCTCGATGAACGCGTCCAGCTCGACGAGGTAGGCCAGCAGGTCCGGCGGCAGGTTCAGGTCCACCGGAGCAGGGTAGGCACACCCGCCCGAATTGAGGCGCCTGATCTTCCGCTCAGCGGCCGTCGAGCGCCTCGACGACCGGCGCGAACTCCCGCGGGCTGCGGACCACCCAGTGGCTGATGCCGGTCCGCTCGCGGATCCGCTGCACCTTGTCGACCACCTGCTCGACCGACCCGGCCAGCACGAACGGCGTCTCCCGGAGCACGTCGACGGGCAGCGAGAACTGTGCGGCGAGGTCCTCGTCGCCGGCTGCGTCCGGACCCATCGCCACGACCTGCACGAGCGCCGAGCGCTCGATGTCGGCGTCCCGGTCGCCGGCGGCCCCGGCCAGCCACCGGGCCCGCTCGACGACCTGCTCGATCCCGAAACCGGCGGTGCCGGGGCTGCCGCCGTCGCCGTGCACGATGCCGGTGAACTGGAAGATGTCGGCGTGCCGGGCGGCCAGCCGGACCACCCGCGGGCCGTGCCCGCCGATCAGGAACGGCACCCGGGCCTGCACCGGACGCACCCCGAGGTCGGCGACGTGCACCCGGTGGTGCTCGCCGTCGTGGTCGGCCGTGCCGGTGTCGAGCAGCGCGCGCAGCACGTCGAGCGACTCGGCGAACCGGGAGACCCGCGGTCCGGGCGGGCGGATCGGCACCCCGATCGCGGCGTGCTCGGACTCGTCGTAGCCGGTGCCCAGGCCGAGCACCAGCCGTCCACCGGTCATCCGGTCGACGGTGGCCGCGGTGCGGGCCAGCAGCGCCGGGTGGTGGAACTCGTTGTTGAGCACCAGCGGGCCGACCCGCAGCCGCCCGGTTGCCGACGCGGCCACCAGCAGCGGCGGGAACGGGTCGATCGCGCCGAGGTGGTCGTAGGAGTACAGCTCCTGGTAGCCCAGGGACTCGACCTCGCGGGCGTAGCCGGGCAGCGCCGGGCCGTCGGCGAGGAACTCCGCCTCCGGGCTGGTCCGCGGACCACCCTGGACGGCGAAGCGGAACGGGCGGGGCATGGCTTCTCCGGGGGGTCGGCGGGCGGGACCCGGACAGCATGGCCGGGCCGGGGGCGGCCCGCGGCCGTGTTCGCGGACCGCGAAGCCCGCTCAGCCGGGGCCGAGCGAAACCGGACCGGTCTGCAAGGACGCGCCGTCCATCCCGGCCCGCGACAGCAGCCCCTTCTCGTTGAGCACCCACTCGCCGCGCTCGGCCATCCGGGCGTGCGCCTCCTCCAGGTCCGACCGGGTCAGCACGGCCTGCGCGGTCCGGTGGTCGCCGCGGGTCAGGTGGTTCTCGGCGTAGGTGCGGTGGAACCGGGCCCGCCACCGCCACGACGGCGGCGCGCTCTCCCGCAGCACCGGGGGGAACACCGGCCGGGGCAGCGGCGGCCCGGTCAGCTGCCGGCCCAGGGCCAGCTCCCCGACCAGCGCGTAGGTGGGGAACCCGGCCAGGTAGCCCAGCAGCGGGTCGATCTCGAACAGGCCCTGCTCGGCCAGCCGGGTCCACCCGTCGACGACGTCGAGGTCGCGGTAGAGCACGTCGACCTTGACCCCGTCCAGGGTCCACCAGGCCCCGCCGTTCATCAGCCGGCCCCACTCGCCGACGTCGACCACCGTCCCCGGGTGGCCGAATCCGCGCAGGTGGTCGGCGTTGAAGTGGCCGCGGTAGTACAGGCCGAAGTCCCAGTCGCTGTCGGGCAGCTCGGCCCCGCGCGCCCGGGATCCGCCCAGGGTGACGGCCACCACACCGGGGAGGTCCTGGAGTCGCTCGGCCAGCCAGTGCACCGCCGAAGTATGCCGCCACCGCCGCGTGGCCCGGTGCGCCTCCCGCGCGCCCTCCGGTCCCGGCGACGCGCGCGGCCCGGGGGATCGGCAGATCCACCGGGCCGCGCGGGCGGGTGTCCGGGGGTCAGCCGGGGCACCCCACGCACTCGTCGTCGGCCGGACCCGCCGCCGGGACCTCGGCCGCGGGCTCGGCCGTGGGCTCGGCGGGGGCCGGCTCGCGCAGCGCGACGGCGGCGACGACCGCGATCACCGCGGCGATCACCGCCGCCGCGGCCGAGGTCAGCTGCAGGCCGGCGACGAACGCCGAGCGGGCGGTGTCCAGCAGCGCGGTGGCGGTGTCCCCGGGCAGCCCGGCCGCCGCGCCGAC
>JASLAP010000347.1 GCA_030147065.1 Pseudonocardia sp.
CGACGGCGTCATCGACCCCGCCGACACCCGCACCGTGCTCGGACTGGCCCTCTCCGCCGCCGCCAACGCGCCGCTCGCCGCCCCGGCCTTCGGCATCTTCCGGATGTGATCCCGGTGCCCCGCCCCCGCCCGGTCGAGCCGGCCTCCGCGCAGCCCGTCACGTGTCGCGCATACCGTCTGGTGCCCTCGCAGCCCGCCGACGTGCTGCGAGGACACCACGAGGGCTGCGACAGGGCCGACGTCCGACACCCTCGGATTGTCCTGGCCGCCCTGCCTCGCGCAGACCGTCGCGCGTCGCGCAGCCCCAGTGGTGCTGTCGCAGCCCGCCGACGCGCTGCGAGGACACCTCAGAGGCCGCGCGACATCCGACAGGCTGCGACGACGACCGAACCGGGCGACACGAGCCGTCGCCCCGGCGCCCCCACCCGGCTGGCCCCGCACCCCCCGCGCCGACGCCCTCGCGCAGACCGCTCCTGGGGCTGCGCGATGCTCAACGGGCTGCGCCGGCAACCGGTGGGGGCGATCGTGATTCGCCCCTGGTCGGCCACACCGTGCTCGGTCCCGCTGCCCGCGGTCTGGGTGGCTCGCGCAGACCGTGTGGGGTCCTCGCAGCGCGCCGGCGGGCTGCGAGGCACTCCCGGGGCTGCGCGACGCTCAACGGGCTGCGCCAGCAACCGCTGGGGGCGATCGTGACCTGTCGCTCTGTGCTGGCCGCGCCACCGCTGCCCTCCGCGTCTGACCCGGTCCCGCACCCGGCGGCCCGGGAGCCTCGCGCAGACCGTGTGGCGTCCTCGCAACCCGCCGGCCGGCTGCGACGGCACCTCTGGGGCTGCGCGACGCTCAACGGGCTGCGACGTTCACCGGTCGAGCCGGGCCCGGGCAGCCGCGGCGGGTCGAGAACGGGGCGAGAGCGCCTTTGGTCCGATGCCGTCGAGCGAGAGTCACTTTCGCTCGACCTACCCGACGTGACGCCAGCCGCCCCGGTTCCGGGTGCCGATGGCCCAGTCCGGGACCCAGGCGGTCGCGCAGCACGTCCGCTGCCCGCGCAGCACGCCGGCGGGTTGCGCGAGCACCCCGGCGGCTGCGCGACGCGCGGCGGGCTGCGAGCCCGCCGCGGGGGCTGCGCGGAGACGACGCACGAAGAGATCGCTGGACCACGTGGTGGGGAGGGCAACGCCCGTGTTTGACACCGTGCTCGTCGCCAACCGCGGGGAGATCGCGGTCCGGGTGATCCGGACCCTGCGCCGGCTGGGTATCCGGTCGGTCGCGGTGCACTCCGACGCCGATGTCGGGGCCCCGCACGTCGCGCTGGCCGACCTGGCGGTGCGGATCGGCCCGGCCGCGGCCGCGCAGAGCTACCTGTCGGTGGAGCGGATCGTCGAGGCCGCGCGGGCGACCGGCGCGCAGGCGATCCACCCCGGCTACGGGTTCCTCTCCGAGAACACCGCCTTCGCCGCGGCCTGCGCGGAGGCCGGGATCGTGTTCGTCGGCCCGCCGGCGTCGGCGATCGAGGCGATGGGCGACAAGATCGCGGCGAAGGCCACCGTGGCCAAGGCCGGGGTGCCGGTCGTCCCCGGCTCGGACGGCGCCGGGCTCACCGACGACGAGCTGGTCCTGGCCGTCGAGCAGGTCGGGTACCCGGTGCTGCTCAAGCCGTCCGCGGGTGGCGGCGGCAAGGGCATGCGCGAGGTGCACGTCCCGGACGAGTTGCGCGCGGCCATCGCGAGCGCCCGGCGGGAGGCGCGCGGCTCGTTCGGCGACGACACCCTGCTCGTCGAGCGGCTGATCACCACCCCCCGGCACATCGAGGTGCAGGTGCTGGCCGACGCCCACGGCAGCGTCGTGCACCTGGG
The DNA here is from genome assembly GCA_030147065.1 of Pseudonocardia sp. Taxonomy (GTDB): domain Bacteria; phylum Actinomycetota; class Actinomycetes; order Mycobacteriales; family Pseudonocardiaceae; genus Pseudonocardia. The sequence goes on from JASLAP010000347.1 coordinate 1,854, forward strand.
CGAGCGCGAGTGCAGCCTGCAGCGGCGCCACCAGAAGATCGTTGAGGAGGCGCCGTCGGCGCTGCTCACCGACGAGCAACGGGAGCGGATGGGCGCCGCGGCGGTGGAGGCCGCCCGGGCGGTCGGCTACGTCGGCGCGGGCACCGTGGAGTTCATCGTCGGCGCCGACGCGCCCGAGCAGTTCTTCTTCATGGAGATGAACACCCGCCTGCAGGTCGAGCACCCGGTGACCGAGGAGGTCTACGACGTCGACCTGGTCGAGCTGCAGCTGCGCGTCGCGGCCGGCGAGGAGCGGCCGTGGCCGGCCCGCACCCGGGCCCGCGGGCACGCGGTCGAGGCGCGGATCTACGCCGAGGACCCGGCCGCCGGGTTCCTGCCCACCGGCGGGCGGATCCTCGCGCTGCGCGAGCCCGACGGCGTGCGGGTCGACTCCGGCGTCGCCGACGGCACCGTCGTCGGCAGCGACTACGACCCGATGCTGGCCAAGGTCGTCGCCTGGGGTCCGGACCGCGAGGCGGCGCTGCGCCGCCTCGACGTCGCCCTGCGCGACACCGTGCTGCTCGGCGTCGGGACCAACATCGCGTTCCTGCGCGCCCTGCTGGCCGACCCCGACGTGCGGGCCGGCCGGCTGGACACCGGCCTGGTCGGCCGCCGGGTCGAGGACTGGGCGGCCGGGTCGCTGCCCGAGGACGTGCTGATCGCCGCGGCCGTGCACAGCCTGCTGGAGCTGGAACCGGCCGGCCCGGTCGTCGACCCGTTCGACGTGCCGGGCGGCTGGCGGGTCGGCGAGCCGGCCTGGGTGGGCTGGCAGATGGCCGTGGCCGGGCGCGATCCGGTCGCCGTGCGGGTCCGCGGCCGGGCCGCCGACGCGCTCTGCCAGGTCGGCGAGGGGCTGGCGCGGCAGTGCTCCGGCTCGCTCGACGGCGCCCGGCTCGCGGTCACCGTCGACGGCTTGACCAGGCACTACACCTGCGCCCGGGACGGCGAGGTGCTGTGGCTGGGCCGGGAGGGCGCGGCCTGGGCGGTGCGCGAGCACTCGCCGCTGGACGCGACCGACGCGGCGCAGGCGGGTGCCGCCGGCCCGGTGCGGTCGCCGATGCCGGGCACGGTGACCGTCGTCGAGGTGGTCACCGGGCAGCAGGTGTCGGCCGGCGACCGGTTGGTGGTCGTCGAGGCGATGAAGATGGAGCACGTGCTCACCGCCCCGGTGGACGGGGTGGTCCGGGAAGTGCCCGCGACGGTCGGCGGGACCGTCGCGCGCGACGAGGTGCTGGTGGTCGTCGACCCCACCACCGATGAGGGATGATCATGGATCTGACGCTGAACGAGGAGCACGAGGCGCTGCGGGCGACCGTGGAGGAGTTCGCCCGCAAGGAGGTGGCCCCGGTCATCGGGGAGCTCTACGAGCGCGGCGAGTTCCCCTACGACCTGGTCGCCAAGATGGGCGCGATGGGCCTGTTCGGGCTGCCGATCGCCGAGGAGCACGGCGGCATGGGCGGCGACTACTTCGCGCTCTGCCTGGCCCTGGAGGAGTTGGCCCGGGTCGACAGCAGCGTCGCGATCACCCTGGAGGCGGCGGTCTCCCTCGGTGCCATGCCGATCTACCGCTTCGGTACGCCGGAGCAGAAGGCGACCTGGCTGCCGCGGCTGACCAGCGGCGAGGCCCTGGCCGCGTTCGGTCTCACCGAGCCCGGCACCGGGTCGGACGCCGCCGGCACCACGACCCGCGCGTTGCTCGACGAGCGGACCGGCGAG
>JASLAP010000679.1 GCA_030147065.1 Pseudonocardia sp.
TCCTGGACTTCGAGGCGCACGGGAGGACGGAGCGGAGAAGTCAGGGGGTGGTGTCGGCCAGCACCGCCATGGCGGCGTTGCGGCCGTTGGCGCCGATCACGCTGCCGCCGGGGTGGGTCGCGGCGCCGGCCAGGTAGAGGCCGGGGACCGGGGTGCGGGGGGCGAAGCGGCGGTCCCACATCTGGTCGGGCAGGCAGTCGCCCTGGAAGATGTGCCCGCCGGTCAGCCCGATCCGCGCCTCGACGTCCGGCGGCCCGAGGACCTGGCGGTGCTCGATGCAGTCCAGGACGTCCGGGGCGAACCGGGCCACCTCGGCCAGCGCGGCGTCGGCGATCTCCTCGCGGCGGCCGTCCCAGTCGCCCTCGGCCAGCGCGTAGGGCACGTACTGGGCGAACACGCTCATCACGTGCCGGCCGCCCGGCGCCACCGAGGGGTCGTAGCGGGACGGGAAGTAGACCTCGGCCCAGGACGGCGCCGGGTGCCCGGCCACCGCCCGCTCGAACGCGGCCTGGGTGGCGTCCACCCCGGAGGTGATGGTGACCATCGCCCGGTGCGGCAGGTCGGGGTCGGCGGCGGCCGGGAACACCGGCAGCCGGCGCAGCGCACAGTTGATCTTCACGACCGGGCTGGTGGAGCGCCAGGCGTCCACCCGGGAACGCCACTGGTCGGGGACGGCGTCGCCGCACAGCGCGGTGGTGCGCTTCGGGTCGGCGCTGGAGACCACGACGTCGGCGGCGATCAGCTCGCCGCCGGCCAGCCGGACCCCCTCCCCCGGGTCGATCGCCGCCACCGCCACCCCGCTGGCCAGCACCGCCCCGTACTCGACGGCCGCGTCGGCGATGGCGAAGGACACCCGCCCGGTGCCGCCACGCACGTAGCCCCAGCGCCCGTCGTTGAGGGTGCCCATCGCGTGCATGGCGTGGACGCCGGCCGTGCCCGGGTCGCGCGGGCCGGCCCAGGTGCCGATCACGCCCTGGCCGTGCAGCAGCGCGCGCAGCCGCTCGTCGCGCACGTGCTCCTCGACCACGTCGGCGATCGACCGGTGCAGCAGCACGTCGAGCGCCCCGGGGTCGTCGGCGAACAGCTCGGCCAGCTCGGCGCGGTCCGGGGCGGCACCCAGCCAGGTGTCGCGGGCGCCGAGCCGGACCCGCACCCGGATCCGCTCGAACAGCGCCTCGTAGGCCAGGTAGCCCTGCACGTCCGACGGCGACAGCGCGGCGATCCCGGCCACCGTCGCGTCCGCGTCCGACCACAGCGCCACCGACGTGCCGTCCGGGAACGGGCACCACAGGCTCGGGTCCATCAGGGTCACCGCGAACCCGCGCCCGGCCAGCCCCAGCTCGGCGACCACCAGCGGGTGCAGCAGGCCCACCACGTAGGCGCACGGGCTGATCAGGTAGTCCGGGTCGTCGGGGAAGGGCCGCTCCAGGGTGGCCGCCCCGCCGAGCTGCTCGCGCGCCTCCAGCACCAGCACCGACTTCCCGGCCCGGGCCAGGTAGGCGGCCGCGGTGAGCCCGTTGTGGCCACCGCCGACCACCACCACGTCCCACCGCCGCCCGGCCAGCTCCACGACCGGCGCGGGCAGCCCGACCCGGCCCAGCACGTCCTGCACCGTCACCGCCCGGACGCTACCGGGGTCGTGCGCGGAAAACGGTGCCGGAACACTGTTGTCCACGCCCGACCCCTAGGTTGCCGGGGTGCGGGCGGAGCATCGGCAGCGCGGGTACCGGGTCCGGTTGGAGTGGGGGCCGGCGGGGGTCGAGGTGCTGGCGGCGGAGTGCGCGGTGCTGGTCGTGGTGGACGTGCTGTCGTTCTGCACCTCGGTCGACATCGCCGTGGGCCGTGGCGCCGCGGTCCTCCCCCAGCGCTACGACGACCCGGCCGCCGCGCTGGCGGAGGCGGAGCGGGCGGGCGCCGTCCCGGCCGGGCGCCGGGACGGGGCGGGGCCGTCGCTGCGGCCGTCGTCGCTGCTGGGGCTGGCCGCCGGCACCATGCTCGCGCTGCCGTCGCCGAACGGGGCGACCCTCTGCGCGGCGGCGGCCGGGGCGGGGGTACCGCTGCTGGCCGGCTGCCTGCGCAACGCGGCGGCGGTGGCCGCCGTGGCGGACGCGGCCGGCGGGCCGATCGGGCTGGTCGCGGCGGGCGAGCGGTGGCCCGACGGGTCGCTGCGGGTCGCCGTCGAGGACGCCGTCGGGGCCGGCGCGGTGGCCGCGCACCTCGCCGGCCGGTCGCCGGAGGCCGAGATGGCGGTCGTCCAGTTCGCCGCGGCCCGCTCCCGCGGGCTGCTCGACGTGCTCGCCGCGACCTCGTCCGGCCGCGAGCTGGTCGCCGACGGCTACCGCGCCGACGTCGCCCTGGCCGCCGCCCTCGACGTCGGCCCGGTGGTGCCCCGCCTGCGCGGCGGCGTGCTCACCAGTAGCGTTCCCGGGTGACGTTCAGCGACGACCTGCGGGCCGATGCGGCCCGGACCTTCGACGCCGCGGCCACCCACCGGCTGGTGGACGCGATCTGGGGCGGCGGGGCCGACGCCGGGGTGCTCGGCCCGCAGCTGGCCCAGGACGCCCTGGTGCTGGACGCGTTCGTCGGCCTGCTCGGGGCGGCCGTGACCGCGGCCGACCGCACCGCGCCGCGGATGGAGCACGCCCGCCGCGCGGGACTGGTCGCCGGACCGGTGCACAACCACCTCGTCCGGGGCATGGACGTGCTGGACGTCGCGCTGCCCGACCGCACCGACCCCGAGCCCCGCCCGGAGACCCGGGAGCTGCTGGGGCTGCTCACCGCGACCGCGCGCGACCGCGACTACCCGGACTGCGTGAGCGTCCTGCTGGCCGTGGAGTGGCTGCGGCTGGACTGCGCCACCCGCCCGCACGCCGAGCCGCCGACCGAGCCGCTGCCGCGGGAGTGGATCGAGCTGCGCCGCGGGCCGTCGGTGGAGGCGTGGGTGGCGTTCCTGCGCCGGGAGGTCGAGCGCGTCGGGGCCGTCGACGACGACCGCCGCCACCGGACGGCCGAGCTGTTCGCCCGGACGGCCGCACTGGAACTGGATCTGCTCGACTCCGCCTACCGCTGACGGAGCACCGGTCCCGCCGCCGAACGCCGCCAGCGATGGGCAGATCGTTGCGGACCGGGCACGCTGTCCGGGTGCTCCCGCGAACCCGCCCGACCCACGACGTGACGCTGGGCGTAACACATGCCTCCTAGCGTCGGCGCCATGAGCGACCTCCCCCTGCTCGGCGTGGAGGAGGAGTTCCACGTCGTCGACCTGGAGACCCGCCGCTCCGCCCCCGAGGTGGACGCCCTGCTGGCCCAGCTCGACGGCGACGAGTTCGCCCCCGAGCTGCAGCGCTCCCTGGTCGAGACCAACACGCCGGTCTGCGCCACCCTCGACGACCTGCGCCACCACCTGCGCCGGCTGCGCGGCATGCTGGAGGCCACCGCCGCCCCGCTCGGGCTCGGTGTGGTCGCCGCGGGGACCGTCCCGCTGGTCGACCAGTCCGGCGACGCGATCTCCGCCGGTGCCCGCTACGAGCGGATGCAGCACGAGTACCAGCTGCTGGTCAGCGAGCAGCACATCTGCGGCGCCCAGGTGCACGTGGACGTGCCCGACCGGGACGTCGCGGTGCAGGTGACCCAGCGGGTGGCGCCCTACCTGCCGGCGCTGCTGGCCATCTCGGCCAGCTCGCCGTACTGGCGCGGGCGCGACTCCGGCTACGCCAGCTTCCGCAGCATGGTCTGGTCGCGCTGGCCCACCGCGGGCCCGCCCGGGCACCTGGAGACCGGGGCCGACTACGACCGGATGGTCGCCGACCTGATCGCCTCCGGGACGATCAGCGACCCCGGGATGGTCTACTTCGACATCCGGCCCAGCGCCCACCTGCCCACCGTCGAGCTGCGGGTGTGCGACGCCTGCCCGCACGTCGACGACGTGGTGCTGATCGCCGGGCTGTTCCGGGCGCTGGTCGGCCGGGCCCGGGCCGACCTCGACGCCGGCCTCCCGCTGCCCGAGGCCCGCCACGAGCTGCTGCGCGCGGCCAGCTGGCGGGCCGCCCGGTCCGGGCTGGAGGGCGACCTGGTCGACCTGGTCGGGCCGTCGCTGATCCCACCGGACCTGCTGATCGGCGCGCTGGTCGACCACCTGCGCCCGCAGCTGGAGGAGACCGGCGACTGGGAGCAGGTGCTGGAGCTGTCCCGGGAGACGCTCGGCCGGGGCAGCGCGGCGGCCGCGCAGCGCCGGGCCTACGGGCGGCGCGGCGAGTTCGTCGACGTCGTCGACGCGCTGCTGGCCCGCACCCAGGGCCGCACCCCGACCTTCGAGCCGCCCTCGGTCGCCCCGGCCGCCACCGAGCTGCTCGCCGCCTACCACCCCAGCTCGTTCGACGAGGCGGTCAGCGCGGGCGGCACGGTGCTGCCGCACTACGGCTGGATGTTCCGCACCCTGGAGCGGATGGGCCCGCGCGGGCTGGTCGCGGCGGAGTCGGCGCTGCGGACCGAGCAGCGCGCCCGCGGGGTGACCTTCCGGGTCGGCGACGGCGAGCCGGACCGGCTGTTCCCGCTCGACCTGGTACCGCGCATCGTGACCAGCGAGGACTGGGCCGGGCTGACCGCCGGGCTGACCCAGCGGGTGCGGGCGCTGGAGGCCTTCGTCCGCGACGTCTACGGCGACCGGTCGATCGTCGCCGACGGGGTGGTCCCCCCGCAGGTGGTCGCGGACGCGCCGGGCCTGAACCGGGTGGGCCGGCTGGTGCCCGAGGACGCGGTGCGGATCGCGGTGGCCGGCATCGACCTGGTCCGCGACCGGGCCGACCACTGGCTGGTGCTGGAGGACAACCTGCGGGTGCCGTCCGGGATCGGCTACTCGGTGATCAGCCGGCGGCTGATCCGCAGCGCGATGCCCGACCTGGAGCCGCCGGCCGGGGTGGTCGGCCTGGCGGCGGTGCCGGGGCAGCTGCACGCCGCCCTGCTGTCGGCCACCGACCTGGACGACCCGGGCTTCGACGAGGTGGCGCTGCTGTCGGCGGGCGAGGCCGACTCGGCCTACTTCGAGCACCGGCTGCTGGCCGACCGGATGGGCGTCCCGGTGGTGACCCCGCGGCAGCTGCAGGTCAGCGACGACGGGGTCTACCTGATGGGCACCGGGGCGCGGCGCCGGCTCTCGGCGCTCTACCGTCGGATCGACGAGAACGCGCTGATGGCGGCCACCGGCGCCGACCTGCGCCCGATCGGCCGGGCGCTGGTCAACGCGGTGTCGCGGGGCACAGTGGCGATGCTCAACGCGCTGGGCAACGGGGTCGCCGACGACAAGCTGGTGTACGCCTACGTCCCGCAGATGATCAGCTACTACCTGGGCGAGCAGGTGCTGCTGGACAACGTGCCCACCTACCCGTGCGTCGACCCCGAGCGGCGCGCCGAGGTGCTGGACCGGCTCGACCAGCTGGTGGTCAAGCCGGTCGACGGCTACGGCGGGCAGGGCATCGTGATCGGCCCGCACGCCGACCGCGCCGAGCTGGCCGAGGTGGCCGACAAGATCCGCGCCGACCCGGCCGGCTGGGTCGCCCAGGACCTGGTGGAGCTGTCCACGCACCCCACCTTCAGCGAGGGCAAGCTGGAACCGCGGGCCGTGGACCTGCGGGCGTTCGTGCTGCAGTCGCGCCGCGGCGGGCTGCCGCACTGCGAGGTCCTGCCCGCCGCCCTCTCCCGGGTCGCCCCGTCCGGCAGCATGATCGTCAACTCGTCCCGCGGCGGCGGCGCCAAGGACACCTGGATCCTCCGCTGACCTCGTGCGTGAGTTTCATGCCTCTGGGCATGAAACTCACGCACGACCCAGCGCAGCGATCAGCGGCTCGGGGTCGGGGTCGTCGGCGGTGGCCTGGAAGACCACCGACGTGACGCCGGCCGCGCCGAACTCGGCGGTCCGGCGGGCGAGCAGGTCCGGGAGGTCGGGGGCGGCCGGGTCGACCTCGACGTAGCCCACGACGCGGAAGGGCTCGTCGGTGCGGCCGGCTGCCGCCCGGCCCTCCTCGACCGCGGCCAGCGATTCCCGGACCTGCTCCAG
>JASLAP010000420.1 GCA_030147065.1 Pseudonocardia sp.
GGGGTGCCGTAGCGGACCGCCCCGTGGCCCGCCCGCTCCTGGCACAGCGCCGCCACCAGCCCGGCGCGCAGCAGCGAGGTGGTGCCCGCCCCGGACGTGCCGACCACGGCCAGCAGCCCGCCGGACGCGGCCAGCGCCCGGATCCGGCGCAGCAGCTCGGCGGCCGGCCGGTCGCGGCCGCGGAACCGGGCGGCGTCGTCCACGCCGTAGGCGGCCAGGCCGCGGTAGGGATCGGCGGCGGCCACCCGGCCGCCGGCGTCGACGGCCCGGCGCAGGGCCCGGGCCCACTCCGCGCGGGTCTCCGGATCGGTGACCCGGCACGCCCAGACGATCTGGTCGAGCCGGTCCGCGGTGGGCAGCGACCGGCCCTGGACGTAGTCCCGGATGGTGGTGAACGGCAGCCCGAACCGGGCACCCGGCGCTTCGGCCGTCACACGTTCGAGTCGTCGGTAGCTCAGGTTCGACCTGTCCTTCAGCAGGAGCAGGGCGGCGGCGAGGTCCGCGCGGTCGCGGACCTCCCTCGGATCCGGGTCGGTGGTGTCCGCCCCGGTAGGAGGGTCCTCGGGCATCGGGCTCCTCGTGCGACGACGGTGTGCGGTCGTGCCTGAACTCGTTCCCCATCTCACCGTCCGTTACCGATCCGTTCCTGTACGGATTCGTACGGATGCGGCGGGCGCCCCCGTCACGGGCGCCCCGGACCTCGCTGACGGGCTAGGGTCGCAACTCAGGGGGCACGCCACCGGCCGAGGGCACGCGGCCGGGGACACCGGGTGCCCCGCCTGCCGCGGTTGTCCTCGGTGGGGTTCGGCACCACGCGGGAGGGGCGTGCCGGTGCGAGCCGGGAACGACGACCGGGACCACCCGGAGGCCGAGCTGGACCGGCTCGCCGAACGGGCGGCCGCCGGTGACCGGCACGCCGTCGAACGGCTGCTGGAGCTGGTCCGCCCACCGGTGCTGGGCTACTGCCGGGCGCGCATGGGCAGCCGGGCCATCGGCCTGCAGACCGCCGAGGACGTCGCCCAGGACGTCCTGCTGGCGCTGTGCGGTGCGCTGCCGCGCTACCGCCGCGGCGAGAAGCCGGTGATGGCCTTCGTGTTCGGCATCGCCGGCAACAAGGTCGTGGACGCGTTCCGGGTCGCCGGCCGGGACCGCTCGGACCCGACCGAGGGGATGCCCGACAGGCCCGACGCCGGCCCGGGCCCGGAGGTGACCGCGGTGCTGGGCGCCCAGGTCGCCGAGCTGCGCACGCTGATGGAGCTCATCCCGGCGAACTACCGGGAGGTCCTGGTGCTGCGGGTGGCGCTGCACTACTCGGCCGAGGAGACCGCCCGGATCATGGGGTCCAGCGCCGGGGCGGTGCGGGTGATGCAGCACCGGGCGATGACCAAGCTGCGCAAGCTGATCGCCGACCGGCCGGTGCACTGAGGCCCGGGTGCGGGCCGGCGGATCAGTCCGGGCCCGGGACCGCCGGACGCCGGACCCCGACCAGCGCCGGTAGCGTGCCGGCCAGCCCGGCCACCGCGACCAGCGCCAGCGCCGAGCCGACGAGGCCCGCGGCCGGGACGACCGCGCGCTCCCCCAGCATCCCCACCGCCAGCATCCCGAACAGCACGCCGAGCCCGGTGCCGATCACCACCCCGGCCAGCCCGAGCAGGGTGCTCTCCACCCCGATGGAGGCCACCGTCTGCCCCGCGCTCAACCCGAGCGCGCGCAGCGTCGTGGACTCCCGGTGCCGCTCCCGCACGGCCAGCGCCAGCGCGACCGCCACCCCGCACACCGCCACCAGCACCGTCGCCCCGAGCAGGCCGAGGGCCACCGCGCGGGTGAGCTGGACGGTGGCGTCGACCTCGGCCCGCAGGTCCGCGGGCACCTGCACGAGGACCCCGGGATCGGCGGCGACGGCGTCCGCGACGGCGGTCCGCAGCGCCTCCACCGCGACCCCGGCCTCCGGGGCGACCAGCACCTCCCGGACGCTGCCGCTGTCCGGCACGATCCGGGGCAGGTCGGTGGGGTGCACGGTGACCGGGGCCAGCACCCCGCTGGACCGGTAGACCGCGGCCAACCGCAGTTCGACCGGGGCGCCGGGCACCGCGAACGTCATCGCGTCGCCGACGTCGACACCCCAGGTGGCGGCCTGGGCGCGGTCCAGGGCGACGGTGCCCGGCACCAGGTCGGCCAGCGACCCGGCGTCGACGGCGCCGTCGGTGAGCGCGGGGAACGACGCCGGGTCGACCGCGGTGACGTCGACGTCCTGGTCACCCATCGGCACCGCGGCTGACCGCACGGCGGCGACCCGACCGGTCTCCGGCAGCGCCGCGAGCCGGTCGACGAGGTCGGCCGGCAGCGGCTGCTGCCCGGACGCGGCCGCGGTGACCGCGGCCGGGAAGCGGGCCGCGATGCGGTCCTGCACCGAGGTCGTCATGGACTCCAGGCCGACCAGCACGACCGACAGCAGCAGGCTGGCCAGCACCAGCGCGGCAGCGGTGGTGGCTGCCCTGGCCGGGGCGCGCAAGGTGGACCGCACGGCGAGCCGCCCGCCCAGCCCGATCACCGGGGTCAGTACCCGGCCGAGCACCCAGGCCAGCGCGGGCAGCAGCACCGGCCCGGCCGCGACCACCGCACCGAACGCCAGCACCCCCGACCCGGCCACCAGCGCCAGCGCCGCCGTCGGGTCCGCGGTGCCCGCGGCGAGCAGGCCGGCCTGCACCGCGGCGCCGGCCAGCACCGCGGCCACCGCCAGGCGGACGGCCTTCC
>JASLAP010000443.1 GCA_030147065.1 Pseudonocardia sp.
GTGGACCGGGCGTCGGTGCGCCAGTCGGGGTCGGCGCGGTGCACCACGGCGAGGCCGGCGTCGAGGTCGAGCTCGTCGACCAGGTAGCTCTCGCCGCGGTGCAGGTGCACGGCACCGGTGTGCACCGTCGCCGGCGCCGACGGGCCGTCGACGGTGCCCAGCACCCGCCCGGTCCCGCCCTCCACGACCGCGACCTGGCCGGTCCCCGAACCGCGGATGTCCACCGCGCCCGCCGGGCGGTCCCGGGTCGAGGGCCAGTACCAGCCGGTCGGCCGTCGGCGCAGCACGCCGTCGCGGACCAGTTCGTCGAGCACCTCGGCGGCCGGGGCGCCGCCGAAGACGTCGGTGACGTCCTGCTCGGTGAGCGGCAGCTCGGCCGCCGCGCAGGCCAGCTGCGGCCCCAGCACGTACGGGTTGGCCGGGTCCAGCACGCAACCCTCCACCGGGGCACCGAGCAGCGCCTGCGGGTGGTGCACCAGGTAGGTGTCCATCGGGTCGTCCCGGGCCACCAGCACCACCAGCGCCTCCTCGCGGGCCCGCCCGGCCCGCCCGGACTGCTGCCAGAACGACGCCCGGGTGCCCGGGAAGCCGGCCACCACCACCGCGTCCAGGCCGGCGATGTCGACCCCCAGCTCCAGCGCGTTGGTGGTCGCCATGCCCAGCAGGTCGCCGCGGGCCAGCGCGGACTCCAGCGCCCGGCGGTCCTCGGGGAGGTAGCCGCCGCGGTAGGCCGCCACCCGGTCGACCAGCTCCGGGGCGACCTCGGCCAGCAGCCGCTGCGCGCCGAGCGCGGTCGCCTCCGCCCCCCGCCGGGACCGGACGAAGGCCAGCGTGCGGGCGCCCTCCAGGACCAGGTCGGCCAGCATCCGGGCGGCCTCGGTACCGGCCGGGCGGCGCACCGGGGCGCCGTTCTCGCCAGTCAGCTCGGGCAGCAGCGGCGGCTCCCACAGCGCGACCGTGCGCCCGGCCCGCGGCGAGGAGTCCTCGGTCACCGCGACGACGTCGCGGCCGGTCAGCCGGGACGCGAAGGCCGCCGGCCCGGCGACGGTCGCGGACGCCAGCACGATGGTCGGCGTGCTCCCGTAGCGGCGGCACACCCGCAGCAGCCGGCGGAGCAGCAGCGCCACGTGCGAGCCGAACAACCCCCGGTAGGTGTGGCACTCGTCGACCACGACGTAGCTCAGCCGGCGCAGGAACGGGGCCCAGCGACCGTGCCGGGGCAGCACCGAGCGGTGCAGCATGTCCGGGTTGCTGAACAGCCAGCGCCCGTGCCGCTGGGCCCAGTCCCGGGCCTCGGTGGAGGTGTCGCCGTCCAGCGCGGCCGGGCGGACGTCGGGCAGGTCCAGCGCGGCCAGGGCACGCAACTGGTCCGCGGCGAGCGCCTTCGTCGGCGACAGGTACAGCGCGGTGGCGCGGTGGTCCTCGGCGAACCGGGCGAGCACCGGCAGCTGGTAGGCCAGCGACTTCCCGGACGCCGTGCCGGTGGCCACGACCACGTCGCGGCCCGCGCGGGCCAGCTCGGCCGCCTCGGCCTGGTGCTCCCACGGCGCGTGCACGCCGGTGCGGTGCAGCGCGGCCAGCACCTCGGGCGGCACCCAGGACGGCCAGTCCGCGGCCCGGCCGGGCCGCGGCGGCAGCCGCACCGCGTGCCGCAGCGTGTCCTCGCCGGACCCGGCGAGCAGCCGCCGGAGCAGCGCGCCGCCCCGGTCCGAGGGCGCCTCGGCCGCGGCGATCCCGCCGGCCCGCACCCGCTCCGCAGTCACGCCACCGAGGCTCGCACACCCCGGCGACAACCACGCTCGACGCCCCGGCGGGTCGCCTACCGGATCGACCCGGCGACCGACACCTTTCGTGATCCTATTGTTGCGCAGATCCGCGGGCCCACCTCCACTGGCGGGCGGTCCGGGGGGTGCTCTTACACTGCACCCGCCTGTACCGCGTCGACCTGCGGCAACAGGACTTCTCGAGACGCCAGGGGTGCCGTCCGCGTTCCCTGGCCCGGTATTCACTGAACCAGGAGGACGGATGATCGTGTCCGCCGGCGCATCGAGCATCACGCTCGGTGCGAACGACTACATCATTGTGGGTGTGGTCGCGGTGGTCGCCCTCGCCGCCCTGGCCATCGGCTTCGTCCTGCGTCGGGAGGTGCTCGCCGCCGATGCGGGCACCCCGAAGATGCAGGAAATCGGCCGAGCGGTCCAGGAAGGCGCCACGGCGTACCTCAACCGCCAGTTCCGCACACTTCTCGTCTTCGTCGTCATCGTGACGCTCCTGCTCCTCGCGCTCCCCGCCGAGGACATCTGGGAGCGGGTCGGCCGGAGCTTCTTCTTCGTCATCGGGGCTGTGTTCTCCGCCACAATCGGCGGGCTCGGAATGCGGCTCGCGACGGCGGCGAACATCCGCGTGGCCTCGGCCTCCCGCGAGGAGGGCGGCCGGGAGAAGGCGACCCGGATCGCCTTCCGCACCGGTGGCGTGGTCGGCATGTTCACCGTCGGCCTGGGCCTGCTCGGCGCGGCCGTCGTGGTGATGGCCTACGCCGGCCAGGCCCCCAAGGTGCTGGAGGGCTTCGGCTTCGGCGCCGCCCTGCTGGCCATGTTCATGCGCGTCGGCGGCGGCATCTTCACCAAGGCCGCCGACGTGGGCGCCGACCTGGTCGGCAAGGTCGAGCAGGGCATCCCGGAGGACGACCCGCGCAACGCGGCCACCATCGCCGACAACGTCGGCGACAACGTGGGCGACTGCGCCGGCATGGCCGCCGACCTGTTCGAGTCCTACGCCGTGACGCTGGTGGCCGCGCTGATCCTGGGCACCGCCGCGTTCGGCCTGCAGGGCCTGCTGTTCCCGCTGATCGTGCCGGCCATCGGCGTGCTGACCGCGGTGATCGGCGTCTACATCACCCGCACCCGGGAGGGCGAGGGCAGCCTCAAGACGATCAACCGCAGCTTCTACATCTCGGCGGCGATCTCGGCGGTGCTGAGCGCGGTCGCGGCGTTCCTGTACCTGCCCAGCACCTTCGAGGGGCTGACCAACCCGACCGACACCGGCGTGGTCGCGGACATGGCGGGCTCCAACCCGCAGGTGCTCGCCACCGTCGCGGTGCTGATCGGGATCGTGCTGGCGGCGATCATCCTCTGGCTGACCGGCTACTTCACCGGCACCGAGGACAAGCCCGTGCAGGACGTCGGCCGCTCCTCGCTGACCGGTGCGGCCACCGTGATCCTGTCCGGGATCTCGATCGGCTTCGAGTCCGCGGTCTACACCGCCCTGGTCATCAGCGCCGCGGTGTTCGGGGCGTTCACCCTGGCCACCGGGTCGATCACGGTGGCGCTGTTCGCGGTGGCCCTGGCCGGCACCGGCCTGCTGACCACGGTCGGCGTGATCGTGGCGATGGACACCTTCGGCCCGGTCGCCGACAACGCCCAGGGCATCGCGGAGATGTCCGGCGACGTCGAGGGCCCCGGGGTCGACATCCTCACCGAGCTGGACGCGGTGGGCAACACCACCAAGGCCATCACCAAGGGCATCGCCATCGCCACCGCGGTGCTCGCCGCGACGGCGCTGTTCGGGTCCTACCGCGACGCGATCAGCCAGGCCCTGGCCGAGGCCGGGGCGGTGGCCGGCGACGTCGGCACGGCCTTCGCGTTCGAGGTGTTCGCCCCGAACACGCTGGTCGGTGTGATCATCGGCGCCTCGGTGGTGTTCATGTTCTCCGGGCTGGCGATCAACGCCGTGACTCGGGCCGCCGGGGCCATCGTCTTCGAGGTGCGCCGGCAGTTCCGGGAGAACCCCGGGATCATGGAGGGCACCGTGCGGCCGGAGTACGGTCGGGTGGTCGACATCTGCACCCGGGACTCGCTGCGCGAGCTGGCCACGCCCGGCCTGCTGGCGATCTTCGGCCCGATCGCGGTGGGCTTCGGCCTCGGCGTCGGCCCGCTGGCCGGCTACCTGGCCGGGGCCATCGCCAGCGGCACCCTGATGGCGGTGTTCCTGGCCAACTCCGGTGGCGCCTGGGACAACGCCAAGAAGCTCGTCGAGGACGGCAACTACGGCGGCAAGGGCTCCCCGGCCCACGAGGCCACGGTCATCGGCGACACCGTCGGCGACCCGTTCAAGGACACCGCCGGCCCGTCGATCAACCCGCTGCTCAAGGTGATGAACCTGGTCTCGGTGCTGATCGCCCCGGCCGTGGTGCTCTTCTCGGTGGGCGACTCGGCCTCCACCCCGATCCGGCTCACGATCGCGCTGATCGCGGTCGCGATCATCGTCGGCGCGGTGGTGGTGTCCAAGCGGCGCTCGACCACGATCGCCGACACCCCCGCGGAGAGCACCGTCGGCTGACGGCGCCCCGAGCGAACGGCGGAGGCCGTCCACCCGCGTGGTGGGCGGCCTCCGCCGCGTCCGGGGTAGGTCTGACTCCGCTGTCCGGCGGCGCGCCGGCCCCTGGGAAAGAATTCCGAGCCCGGCGGGTCCCTACCCGGCGGTCGCGGCCAGAATGGCCCGGTCCGCCACCCTCGTCGTTCGGAGTCGGTTCGATGACCCGCACCACTCGCACTGTCCTGCTCGTCCCGCTCGTCGCGGCCGCCCTGTTCGGCGCGGGATGCAGCACGGCGGTCGAGGGCACCCCCGCTCCGGCCGGCGCCGGCCAGGCCGACCCCGGCGCGGCCCCGGCCCCGCCGGCCGGCAGCACCGACGACCCGGTCGCCTGGGTCGACGACGTGTGCGGCGCCCTGCTGCCGTTCATCGAGACCGCCTCGGTGCAGCCGTCGCTGAACACCTCCGGGAGCCCCGACCAGCTGGTCCAGGGCCTCAGCGACTACCTGGGCGAGGCCAGCACCGCGGCCGGCAGCGCCATCGAGGGCATGCGGGCCGCCGGCCCCTCCCCGGTCGAGCAGGGCGACCAGCTGGTCGCCGGCCTGACCGAGGCGCTGACCACCTTCCAGACCACGTTCGACAGCACCAAGGCCCGGCTCGACGCGGTGGACACGTCCGACCCGGCGGAGCTGGCCACCGCCCTGCCCGAGGCGATCGCGCCGCTGGAGGACCTGGCCAACGTCCCGGACCCGACCGACCAGCTGGAGTCCAACTCCGAACTGGACGCCGCGGCCGAGCAGGCGCCGAACTGCCAGCAGATCGAGACCGTGACCGGCGGCTGAACCGCTCCGGCGCGCCCTCGCGCCGGGGTCGAACGTGTGTTCTACTGTGCGCGTCGTGTCACAGCTGTCGCTGTTCTCCGCCGAGGCGCGCCCGCCGGGACCGGCCGATCTGGCCGGGCTGCTCTGCGGGCCGGGTCAGGTCGTCCGCTTCGGGGCGGGCGACCAGGCCCGGCTGTCCATCGTGCTGCCCGACCCGACCCGGGCCGCGGCGGTCATCGCCGCGGCCGCCGCGGCCGGCACCGTGATGACCGCCGTGCGCACCGAGGACGGGTCCACCGCGCTGCGCACGGCCTTCCGCTGCGACCTGGTCGGGCTGGCCGCGGCGTGGACCGACGGCGCCGTGAAGGCGGTGCCGGCCGGCTGGCAGCTGGACGGGTCCACGCTGCGGCTGTGGGCGCTGTCCGCCGGCCGTCCGGACGAGCGGGGCGGCTACCTGCTGGGGCTCGATCCGCGGGCCCCGCAGACCCACGAGGCGCTGATCGCGGCGGCGACCCGGGCGGGGATCCCACCGGCCCGGGTGGGCGGCGGCACGGCGTTGCGGATCAGCGGGGCGCGGCGGGTGCGCCGGCTGGTAGAACTGGTCGGGCCGGTACCCGAACGGATTACCAGCACCGACTGGCCGCGTTATTGGGGACGCACCGCCTCTTGACGCTCTGGTTACGCTCGCGCGGCGCCGTGCCGCGTCGGCGATCACCGGGAGCCGCGCCGGACGGGTGCCGCGTGTGACGGATGCGACACGTTCGACGAGTATGCGAACGTGTGGCCGGGAGTGGGCCCGCCCGCCGGCAACGCATACTCGGGTGGCCGGGCAAGCGCGCGGTGACCGCGGGACCAGTCGGGAGACGGCCGGTGCGCAGCGACAGAAGTCCGCAGACGATGGAGTAGGACCACGTGGCAACCGGAACGACGAGTTCGACGCCCAAGCAGAGCTCGGGCGGCCGCGC
>JASLAP010000447.1 GCA_030147065.1 Pseudonocardia sp.
CTCGCCGACCAGCACGCCGGCGGGCAGGCGTTCCTGCTGGTGTCGGCCGCGCTCGGGATCGGCCTGATGATCGCGCGGCTCGGCCGGCGAACCCTGCCAGCCGGCCGGCCGGCGACGGTCCGCTGACACCGGCCGCGCGCACGTCGCGGCCCGGTGCACCGGCAGCCAGGACGTCTGCGCGGCCGGTCACAGGTGTGGGGCGACCAGCTCCGCGTAGCGCCGGGCCATCGTGGCGACGACCTCCTCCCCCGGCGCGGCCCACACGTCGGCGTGGAAGATCTCCACCTCGACGTCGCCGGTGTACCCGGCGGCCGCGACGGCGCGGGTGAACCCGGCGAAGTCGATGTGCCCGTCGCCCATCATCCCGCGGGCCAGCAGCGCGTCCGGCGGCAGCGGGGTGATCCAGTCGCAGACCTGGTAGGCCAGGATCCGGTCGGCCGCCCGGGCGATCTGGGCGTGCACGCCGGGCTCCCACCACACGTGGAAGGTGTCCACGATGACGCCCACCTCGTGCGCGGCGAACTCCCCGGCCATGTCCAGGGCCTGGGCCAGGGTGGAGACCACACCGCGGTCGGCGGCGTAGATGGGGTGCATCGGCTCGATGCCGAGCACCACCCCGCGCTCGACGGCGTGCGGCACCAGCGCCGCGACGGCTTCCAGCGCCCGGCCGCGGGCTCCGGCCAGGTCGCGGTCGCCGGGTGGGAGGCCGCCGGGCACCAGGACCAGGCAGGACGTGCCCAGGTCGGCGGCCTCGTCGATGGCGGCCAGGTTGTCGGCGTGCGCGGCCGCCCGCTCGGCCGGGTCGGCAGCGGTGAAGAACCCGCCCCGGCACAGCGACGACACCCGCAGCCCGGCGTCGTCCAGCCACCGGCGGGCGGTGCGCACCCCGATCTCGGCGACGGGTTCACGCCACAGCCCGATCGCCGGCAGCCCGGCGGCCACGGTGCCGTCGATCGCCTGGCGCAGCGACCAGTTCGCGGTCGTCCGCTGGTTCAGCGACAGCCGCGCCAGCCG
Source organism: Pseudonocardia sp. (assembly GCA_030147065.1). Lineage (GTDB taxonomy): Bacteria > Actinomycetota > Actinomycetes > Mycobacteriales > Pseudonocardiaceae > Pseudonocardia. The sequence goes on from JASLAP010000447.1 coordinate 1,015, forward strand.
CGGATCCCCCGGCCCCGGCGTCGCCACCCGCGCCGGCGCCCCGCTGGGCACGTCCAGCACCGCCGTCACCGCCCCTCCCCCGCGGCAGGAAAGCCACCTTCAGGACCGAATCGGTCTGGAAAGTGGCTTTCCTGCCACCAGGCCGGGCTCACGGGGCGATCCCGGCGACGGCGAGGAGGTGGCTGAGGCGGTGGGCGGCGAGGTCGGGGTCGGGGAGCAGGCGGGCGTCGTTGGCCCGGGCGAACACCTCGGCCAGGTGCACGACCGAGCGGGCCGACTGCATCCCGCCCACCATCCCGAATCCCGGCTGGTGCCCGCACAGCCAGGCCAGGAACGCGATCCCGGTCTTGTAGTGGAAGGTCGGGGCGGCGAACAGGTGCCGCGACAGCGGCAGGGTCGGCGCCATCTCGGCGTCGTAGCGCCCGACGTCGCCCTCGTCGAGGGCGGCCAGCGCGGCGGACGCGGCCGGGGCGATCGCGGCCAGCGCGCCCAACAGCGCGTCGGAGTGGTGGGTGCCGTCGCCGCGGATCAGCTCCGGGTAGTGGAAGTCGTCGCCGGTGTAGAGCCGCACCCCGGCCGGCAGCGCGGCGCGCAGGCCCACCTCGTGCTCGGCCGACAGCAGCGACACCTTCACCCCGTCGACCTTCGCCGCGTGCTCGCCCACCAGCTCCAGGAACGTCGCCGTCGCCGCGCCGACATCGGTGGCGCCCCAGTAGCCGCGCAGCTGCGGGTCGAACACCTCGCCCAGCCAGTGCAGGATCACCGGCTCCCGGACCTGGGCCAGCAGCTCGCCGTAGACCCGCAGGTAGTCCTCCGCGCCGCGGGCCACCGCGGCCAGCTGCCGGGACGCCATCAGGATCACCTGCGCCCCGGTGCCCTCGACGAACTCGACCTGCTCGGCGTAGGCCGCGGTGACCGCGGCCAGGTCGGGCAGCGGGCGGCCCTGGTCGGTGCCGGCGCCGGCGGCGATCCGGGCCCCGGACGCGGCGGCCTGGGCCGCGCTGCGCCGCACCAGTTCCTGCACCGCGGGCCAGTCCAGGCCCATGTTGCGCTGCGCGGTGTCCATCGCCTCGGCCACGCCCAGCCCGTGGGAGAACAGGTGTTGCCGGAAGGCCAGCGTGGCGTCCCAGTCCAGGACGGCGGGGGCGCCGGGCACGTTGTCCGCCCACGGGTCGGCGACGACGTGTGCCGCGGCGAACGCGACCCGGCTGCGGTGGGGCTGCGGGTGCTCCGCCCACGCCCGCGGCTCGGCCAGCTCGACGGTGCGCCAGGTGCCCCCCGCCGCGGGCAGCTGGACGCGGGTGCCGGCCCGGGTCACGCCCCCTCCTCGCTGACGCTCGTCGCGGGCGCGCCCAACGGTGCTGTGTTGAATGGTGACCTCGCAAGCTCGGTCACGACGGCAGCTCCACCCGCACGCCGTCGCGGGAGCTGCGCAGGGCGGCGTCGACCAGCTGCAACCCGCGGACCCCGCTGGCGAAGTCGTACGGGTGCGGCCGGCCGGCCTCGACGTCGAGCAGGTACTGCTCCCACTGGGCCCGGAAGCCGTTGCCGAACTCCTGGTTGTCCGGGACCTGCTCCCACTGGGCGCGGAAGTCCTGGTCGGTGGGCTGGTCGGGGTTCCACACCGGCTTCGGGGTGCGCACCGCGGGCTGGATGCGGCAGCCGAACAGCCCGGCCACGGCCGACCCGTGGGTGCCGTCGACCTGGAACTCCACCAGCTCGCCGCGGTCCACCCGGACCGCCCACGAGGAGTTGATCTGCGCGATCACCCCGCCGGGCAGCTCGAAGATGCCGTAGGCGGCGTCGTCGGCGGTGGCCTCGTAGGGCTCGCCCTGCTCGTCCCAGCGGGTCGGGATGTGCGTGACGGCCTTGGCCATCACCGCCTGCACCCGGCCGAAGAGGTGCTCGAGCACGTAGTTCCAGTGGCAGTACATGTCCAGCACCAGCCCGCCGCCGTCCTGGGCGCGGTAGTTCCAGCTGGGCCGCTGGGCGGGTTGCAGGTCGCCCTCGAACACCCAGTAGCCGAACTCGCCGCGCACCGACAGCACCCGGCCGAAGAACCCGGCGTCCAGCAGCCGGCGCAGCTTGACCAGGCCGGGCAGGAAGATCTTGTCGTGCACGACGCCGTCGACGATCCCGGCCGCGGCGGCCGCCTCGACCAGCTCGGTGCCCTCGCCGACCGACTCCGCGATCGGCTTCTCGGTGTAGACGTGCTTGCCGGCGGCGATCGCGCGCAGGATCGCCTTCTTGCGCTCCCCGGTGACCTGGGTGTCGAAGTAGACCTCGGCGTCCTCGGCCAGGGCCGCGTCCAGGTCGGTGTGCACGGTCTCGATGTCGTGGCGGCGGGCGATGTCGGCGAGCTTGTCCCGGTTGCGCCCGACCAGCACCGGCTCGACCTGCAGCCGGGTGCCGTCCGGGCGCAGGACGCCGCCGTCGTCGCGGATGGCGAGCACCGAGCGCAGCAGGTGCTGGCGGTAGCCCATCCGCCCGGTGACGCCGTTCATGACGATGCGCAAGTTCCTACCTCTTCCCCTGAGCAGCGGCGGGACGCCCGCCGAGGTACAGATCGCCGAGCTGCGGGTCGGCGAGCAGGTCCGGCGCGGGGCCCTGGATGTGCACCCGGCCCAGGTCGAGCACGCAGCCGATGTCGGCGGTCTCCAGCGCCCGCCGGGCGTTCTGCTCGACCAGCAGGATGGCGATGCCGGCCGCGCGCATCCGCACGACCTGCTCGAACACCACCGAGGTGGTCTTCGGGTCCAGGCCCATCGACGGCTCGTCGAGCAGCAGGACCGTCGGGTCGACCATCAGCGAGCGGGCGAACTCGACCTGCTTCTGCTGGCCCCCCGACAGCAGCCCGGCCAGCGACTTCCAGCGCTGCGCGACGACCGGGAACAGCTCCTGGACGAACGCGACCCGCTCGGCCACCCGGGCCTTGTCGGCGACGGTGTAGGCACCGAGCCGGACGTTCTCCTCCACGCTCATCTCGCGGAACACGCTGTGCCCCTGCAGCACGTGGGCGAGCCCGGCCCGGAGCATCTGCTGCGGGCCGTGCCCGGTGACGTCGCGGCCGGCGACCCGGATGGTGCCCGAGCGCGCGGCCAGCATGCCGCTGGCCACCTTGAGCACCGTGGACTTGCCGGCCCCGTTCGGGCCGACCAGGCAGACCACCGTCCCGGCCGGAACGGTCACGGTGAGCCCGCGCAGGACCATCGCGGCCCGGCCGTAGCCCGCCTCGATGTCGCGCAGTTCCAGCAGCGGCTCCGCCGCTCCGGACATCGACTCAGACACCGAGGTACGCCTCCAGCACCGCGGGGTCGGCGCGGACCTCGTCCGGCGGGCCGGCGGCGATCGGGCGGCCGCGGTCGAACACCACGACGTGGTCGGACAGGCTCATCACCAGCTCCATGTTGTGCTCGACGACGACGAACGTGCGGCCCTCCGCGTTCAGCTCGCGGACCAGCGCCGCGATCCGGTCGATCAGCGCCGGG
>JASLAP010000454.1 GCA_030147065.1 Pseudonocardia sp.
GACGCCCACGTGCACCTGGTCGCCGACGGCTCCCCCGACTTCATGGGTTCGGTGGTCCGGTCCTCCCCGGAGCAGCTCGCCGCGGTCGCCCGGGCCAACAGCCTGCGCACCCTGCAGGCCGGGACGGTCGCCGTCCGTGACCTCGGCGCCCCGGGCGGCATCGCGATCGACGTCGCGCGGGAGAGCGCCGCGGGCCGGCTCCCGGGCCCCGAGGTGGCCGCCGCCGGGCGGGCGATCACCGCCCCCGGCGGCCACATCCCCTACCTGGGTGTCGAGGTGCGGGGCGTCGCGGCGATGGCCGACACCGCCCGCGCCGAGCTGGCCCGCGGTGCCGACGGGATCAAGCTGGTCGCCACCGGCGGTGTCCTCACCCCGGCCGTGGCGATCGGCGACGCCCCCTACGAGGAGGCCGAGCTGTCCGCGGCGGCCGCGGTCGCCCGGGCCGCCGGCCGCTGGGTCGCCGCGCACGCCATCGGGACCGAGGGCACCAAGCGGGCGCTCCGCGCCGGCGCCACCACCATCGAGCACGGTGTGCACCTCGACGACGAGGCGGTCGCGCTCATGGCCTCGACCGGGGCGGTGCTGGTGACCACCCGGATCGCGGTGGTGCGGATGCTCGCCCACGCCGACGCCATCGAGGCGGCCGTCCTCGCCAAGGCCGAGGAGATCCAGCACGACAACGTCGCGTCGCTGCGCCGCGCGGCCCGCGCCGGCATCCCCATCGCCGGCGCCAGCGACGCCGGCACGCCCTTCAACCCGCACGGCGGGGTCGCCGAGGAGGCGGTGCTGCTGGTCCGGGACATCGGCCTGTCCACCGTCGACGCGGTGCGCGCGGTCACCGCCACCGCGGCCCGGTGCCTGCTGCGCGACGACCTCGGGCACCTCTCCCCCGGCACCCCTGGCCACGTCGTCGTCACCGCCGGCAACCCGCTGGACGACGTCACCGCGCTCACCGACGTCCGGTCGGTGGTGCTCGCCGGCCGGGTCGTCCCGCTGACCGACCCATCCGCAGCCACCAGGAGGAACCCGTGAGGGCCGTCCACGTCGACCAGCAGCTGCTGGACACCTACGTCACCGAGCTCGGCGCCATCGGCGAGACCCCGGACGGCATGTACCGGTTCATGTACGACGACGCCTGGCAGCGTGCCCGCGACGCCCTGCTGGGCTGGATCACCGACGCCGGCCTGGAGGCCCGGGTCGACGCGGTCGGCAACGTGTTCGGGCGGCTGCCCGGCCGCGGGGACGGCGTCATCCTGACCGGCTCGCACGTGGACACCGTGCCGTCGGGCGGGAAGTACGACGGCGCGCTCGGCGTGGTCGGCGGCCTGGCCGCTCTGGCGGCGTTGCGCGAGCACGGCACGCCCGAGACCACCCTGGAGGTCGTCGCGCTGTGCGAGGAGGAGAGCAGCCGCTTCCCGGCCAACTTCTTCGGCACCCGCGCGATGCTCGGGCTGGTCACCCCCGACGAGCCCGACCGCCTCCTGGACCGGGAGGGGACGACGCTGGCCGAGGCCATGCGCGCGGCCGGCCTGGACCCTGACGCGGTCGCCGACGCCGAGCGGCACGACCTGCGGACGTTCCTGGAGCTGCACATCGAGCAGGGCCGGGTGCTGGCCGACGAGGGCGTCGACGTGGGCCTGGTCGAGGTCATCCCGGGCATCACCTGGGAGACCGTCACCGTGCTCGGCCGCCAGGACCATGCCGGCGCCACCCCGATGGACCTGCGCAGGGACGCCCTGCAGGCGGCAGCGCAGATGGCCCGGGAGATCACCACGGCCGTCGAGCGCGAGGGGCGGCCGGCGGTGGCCACCACCGGCCGGTGGACCGTCGAGCCCGGGCAGCCCAGCGTCATCCCGGGCCTGGCCCGGTTCTCCCTGGACCTGCGGCACCCCGACTCCGCCGTCCGGGACCGGCTGCTGGACGAGGTGCACCGGATCTGCGCCACGGTCGCCGAGCGGCACGGGGTCGAGGTGGACGTCGTGCGGGACAAGGACGAGGAGCCGGCGACGATGGACGAGAGCCTGCTCGAGGTCCTGCGCGGCTCAGCCGAGGCGTGCGGCGCGAGCTGGCGGCGGATGCCCAGCGGCGCGGGGCACGACAGCCAGCTGATGGCCTCCCGGGTGCCGACGGCGATGGTCTTCGTGCCCAGCGTCGAGGGCCGCTCGCACACCCCGGCCGAGTACACCTCGCCGGCCGACTGCGCCCGCGGCGCCTCGGTGCTGGCCACCGCCCTGCACCACCTGGCCTGGTGATCGGCCGCAGACAGCGACGGGCGCCGGCCGGCCCTCCTGCAGGGTCCCACCGCGAGCCTGCGAGCGGTGGGGGGCAGGAGGGTCCTTCCTCAGGCGGCCCGGGAGGCTAGGCGGCCTTCGGAACGGCGGCGCCCGTGCCGGAAAGCTCGTCGCGGTGCACGACGCCGTCCTTGACCACGAGCACGACCCGGCCGGTGGCGGTGATGTCCTGCACCGGGTCCCCGTCCACCAGCACCAGGTCGGCGAGCTTGCCCACCTCCAGCGTGCCGATGTCGTGGGCCATCCCCAGGTTCTCGGCCGCGCCGAGGGTGGCGGCGACCAGCGTCTGCATCGGCGACAGCCCGTTGGCCACCATGAGCGCCAGCTCCCGGGCCAGGTCGCCGTGCCCGTTGAACGGTGTCCCGGCGTCGGTGCCGGCGGCGATCCTCATGCCCGAGGACACCGCCGCGGCGAAGCTCTGCCGCTGCTGGGCCGCCTCCGCCTCGGCCTTCTCGACCACCCACGCCGGGATGCCCGCCGCCGACCCGTTCTTCACGATGCCGTCGACGGCGAGGATCGTGGGAACGAGGAACGTGCCCTGGGCGACGGCGAGGTCCAGCAGCTCGTCGTCGAGGTAGAAGCCGTGCTCGATGGAGTCGATGCCCGACACCAGCGCGTTGTGGATGCCGGCCCGACCGATGGCGTGCGTGGTGACCCGGCGGCCGGAGTTGTGCGCCTCCTGCGCCACCACCGCCAGCTCCTCGGGCAGCAGCGCGGTCTGGCTGGGCGAGACGCCGGGGGTGAGCACCCCGCCGGTGGCCATCACCTTGATCACCGCGGCGCCGGCCTTGATCTCCGCGCGGGTGGCCCGGCGGACCGCGTCGGGACCGTCGGCCTCCCGGCCGATGAAGTGCCCGTGCCCACCGGTCATGGTGATCACCCGGCCGGCGGCCTGCACCCGCGGCCCGGGGACCACGCCCCGGTCGATGGCCTTGGCCAGCTCGACGACGACGTCGTCGGCGGCCCCGCAGTCGCGCACCGTGGTCACCCCGGACTGCAGGGTCTCCACCGCGCTCCGCGCCGCCCGCAGCGTGGCCAGCGGCACGGTGTCCCCGGCGACCTGGGCGAAGAGGTCCGGCGCACCGTCGGCGGTCAGGTGCACGTGGCAGTTGACGAGCCCGGGCAGCACCGTCCGGCCGCCGCCGTCCACCACGTTCTCCGGTGTGGTGCCCGGCGCCGACCCCGTGGGCCCGATCCAGGCGATCCGGCGGCCCTCGACCACCAGTGACTGGCCGGGGACCGGCGGGGCGCCGGTCCCGTCGACGACGGTGATGTCGCGGAGCAGGAAGCTGGTGGTCATCGGGCCTCTCCCTCAGGGGTCTGCAGGCGCCCGAACAGCGCCAGGTCGACGTTGCCGCCGCTGGCCACGGACACCACGCGGGTGCCCGGGGCCAGCTCGAGGACGCCGGTCATCAGCGCGGCCAGCGGCGCGGCTGCCGAGGGCTCCAGGACCAGCTTGGTGCGGGAGACCGCCAGCGGCAGGGCCCGCAGGATGTCCTGGTCGCTGACCCGGACCACCTGCTCGACGTGCGCCTGCACGTGGTCCACGGTCACCTGCCCGCTCATCGGCGCGGCCAGGCCGTCGGCCACGCTGCGCGCCCCCGGCAGCCGGACCGGCCCACCGGCGGCCAGGCTCCGGGTCATCACGTCGGCGTCCTCAGGCTCCACGCCGATCACCCGGGTGGCCGGGGAGAGCTCGGCCAGCGCAGCGGCGACCCCGGAGATCAGCCCGCCGCCGCCCACCGGCACCAGGACCACCTCGGCGTCGGGCACGTCCTCGGCGATCTCCAGCCCGACGGTGCCGGTGCCGGCGACCACCGCGGGGTCGTCGAAGGGGTGCACCGGCACCCGGCCGGTCTCGGCCACGGTGGCCAGGTAGGTGTCCACCAGGTCGCCCTCGGTGAGCACCACGTCGGCGCCGTAGGCGCGGCAGGCGGCGACCTTGGCGGGGACCGCCGTCGCCGGCATCACCACCGTCCCGGGGACGCCGACACTGGCGGCCGCGTAGGCGACCGCCGCGCCGGCGTTCCCCGCGGACAGGGTGATCACCCCCCGCGCCCGCTCCTCCGCCGGCAGCGAGAGCACCTTGTTCAGCGCCCCCCGGGCCTTGAAGCTCCCGGTCCGCTGGAACACCTCCGCCTTGAGGTCCAGCCGGACGCCCCAGAGCTCCCCGAGGGTGGTGGACCGCAGCACCGGGGTGCGGTGCACCCGCCCGGCGAGCCGGTCGGCCGCCGTCCGTACGTCGTCGAGGGTGACCAGCCCCGTCACCCGGCCGGCCCGTCGACGGTCCGCATCCGCGGGTCCAGGGCGTCCCGCAAGCCGTCGCCGAGCAGGTTGAACGCGAGGATGGCCAGGAAGATCGCGATCCCGGGGAAGGTGGTGAGGTGCGGGGCGCTGAAGATGAACTGCCGCCCCTCGCCCAGCATCGTGCCCCACTCCGCGGTGGGTGACTGGACCCCGAGCCCGAGGAAGCCGAGCCC
>JASLAP010000476.1 GCA_030147065.1 Pseudonocardia sp.
CCTGGGGGTGGTGCTGGACAGGCCCCCGGGGGCGGTGCTGGACGGGCAGGGCCACGGTCGGCGCCTCCGACCCGTCGTCCAGCCGGTCCGACCGGTCGTCCAGCCGGCGCTCCAGCAGCATGATCCCGGCGACGACCGCCGCGCCCAGCAGCGCCGGCACCAGCATCGCGGCCCCGCTGGGGTCCGGGAGCAGCAGCCCGCGGGCGTCGTCCTGCCACGGCCACAGCGCCCGCAGCGCGCCGAGGAGCACCCCGGCCACGACGACCATCAGGGTCCGGCGGTGGTGCTCCAGCAGCCACTGCAGCAGCGCCACGAACGATCCGAGGCCGATCAGCGCGCCCAGGCCGAACACCGCGATGTAGGCCAGGTCGAACTCGGCCACCGCGCGCAGGGTGGGCTCGTAGAGGCCGAACACCAGCAGCAGGAACGACCCGGAGAAGCCGGGCAGGACCAGGGCGCAGACCGCGATCGCGGCTGCGATGCCGACCAGCCAGTACGGCGGGCGACCCTCCCCGGCGGCCGGGGGCAGCCCGCTGACCACGAACGTCACCGCGAACCCGACGGCGAGCAGCGCCCACTCGCGCACGCCGCGCAGCATCCCGGTGATCCGCAGTGGCACCGCGACCGACGCCGCGACCATGCCGAAGAACACCGCCCGGGAGCCGACCGGGTGCGCGTCGATGAGGTCCGGCAGCGTCCGCGAGGCGACGACGACCGCGAGCACCATCCCGATCGCGACCGGGATCAGCAGGCCCCAGTCCAGGCGGCCCAGGTGTTCGCGCGGGCGCTCGGCCGACCGGCCGCCGGGCAGCGCCGCGCGCAGGGAGGCGACCAGGTGGCCCCCCTGGGCGATCAGCCGCTCGTAGATCCCGACGACGAGCGCCATCGTCCCGCCACTCACCCCCGGGACGGCCTCGACGACCCCGATCGCCGCGCCGCGCGCGACGTTGATCCCGGACATACGTGACAACACGGGTCCCGACCCTACCGACCGCCTTCCCCCGCTCCCCCCGCCGGGGCCAGGTATGCACGATTGACTTATATAAACGCAGACGAGTACGTTGCCGCTGTCCCGGTAGGAGGTCGACATGCGGCTGGAGCACTTCCGGCGGTTCTGGCTCCGCCGCCTGGACGCGCTGGCCACCGAGCTGCGGCGCGGCCGGCGCGGGCGCCCGGAGGACACCGCCGTCACCCCGCCGGCGGACGAACCACCCACCACCACGAGCGAGGACCAGAAATGATCGACATCATCGAGCAGGTCAACGCCGCCCATCGGGAGATCGGCAGCCGGCCGGTCGCCACCGGTCCCGGCCGGTCGTTGCTGCTGCGGCGCACCTACGACGCCCCGGTCGAGGACGTGTGGAACGCCTGCACCGACCCCGAGCGGCTCGGCCGCTGGCTGGGCCCGGTCGCCGGCGACCTGCGCCCGGGCGGCGGCTACGCCCTGGAGGGCAACGCCAGCGGCGAGATCCTGCGCTGCGAGCAGGCGCGGCTGCTCGCGGTCACCTGGGTGCTCGGCGAGGGCATGGCCACCGAGGTCGAGGTCCGGCTCACCCCCGACGGCGACCGCACCGCCTTCGAGCTGGAGCACTCCTCGCCCGCCGAGATCGTCGACGAGCTGGTGGGCAGCTACGGGCCCGGCGCCACGATCGGCATCGGCGGCGGCTGGGACCTGACCCTGCTCGCCCTGGACCGCCACCTGGCCGGGGTCGAGGTCGACCCGGCCACCTGGGAGGACGCCCCGGAGGCCAAGGAGTTCGCCACCCGCGCCTGCCACGCCTGGGGACCCGCGGTCCAGGCCGCCTGGGGCACCAGCGGCGACGACCTGGACGCCGCCGTCGCCTTCGGCGTCTCCCACTTCGCCCCCCGGTAGCCGGGAGGGCGTCGAGATGAGCGGCGCGGTCGCCGGGAGCAGCTCAGCGAGCCGCAGCGCTCATCTCGATGCCCGGGGCGGGACGAGCCCCGCCGGGCGCCGGCCCGGGTAGGGCTCAGCCGGTGCGGTCGACGACGTAGGTGGTGAGGGCGGCCAGGGCGTCGGTGGCCGGGCACCGCGGCAGGTCGGCCAGCTCGGCGCGGGCCGAGGCGGCCTGCCCGGCCAGGAACTCTCGGGCCCGGACCAGGCCCGGGCCGGTGCGCAGCAGCTCCAGCGCCTCGTCGACCTCGCCGTCGTCGGTGAGCGGCTGGGCCAGCAGCGCCTTGAGCCGGCTCGCCGCCGCGTCCGGCTCCTCCAGCGCGTAGAGCATCGGCAGGGTCTGGATGCCCTCGCGCAGGTCGGTTCCCGGGGTCTTGCCCGAGCTGTCGGACGGCGAGGCGATGTCGATGACGTCGTCGGAGATCTGGAAGGCGGTGCCGATCGTGGCGCCGAAGCGGCGCAGCGCCTCCACGTGCTCCGGCGCGCAGCCGGAGAACATCCCGCCGTACCGGCCCGAGGTGGCGATCAGCGAGCCGGTCTTCTCCGCGATGACCGCGAGGTAGTGCTCGACGGGGTCCTCGCCGGGGCGCGGGCCGCGGGTCTCGCGCATCTGCCCCGTGACGAGCTCGGCGAAGGTCTCGGCGATGATCCGCACGGCGTCCGGGCCGAGGTCGGCCACGAGCCGCGAGGCGTGGGCGAAGAGGAAGTCCCCCGTGA
>JASLAP010000502.1 GCA_030147065.1 Pseudonocardia sp.
CCAGCTGGCCGCCCGGGCGGCGGCGGGGCAGCCCGGTCGCGGTCAGCTGGTGCCCCCGCCGCTGTCGCGCCGCCCGGCGCCGGCGACCGGGCCGGCCGAGCGGGTGCCCGACCGGGTCCGCGACCGGCTCAGCACCTACCAGCGGGGCCTGCGCCAGGGCCGGCACCGCGCCCCCGGCGAGCACTCGGAGTTCGGCGAGTGGTGACCCGGCCGGCGTGCGAGGCTGGCCGGCATGGACGACGCCGCCCGGATCGCCACGCCGGTCACCGACCCGCCCGTTCGTGACCCGGACCACGACCCCGGTTACGACATCGGTTACGACATTGCGGCCCTGCGCGAGCGGTTCCCCGCGCTGCGCGCCGGCTACGCCCACTTCGACGGGCCGGGCGGCTCGCAGACCCCGGACGCCGTCGCCGCGGCCGTCGCCGCCGCGCTGACCGCGCCGCTGGCCAACCGCGGCCGGGTCAGCGCGGCCGAGCGGAGCTCCGACGCGATCGTGCTCGCCGCCCGCGCGGCGGTGGCCGACCTGCTCGGCGCCGACCCGCGCGGCGTCGTGTTCGGCCGCAGCATGACCCAGCTGACCTACGACCTGGCCCGCACCCTGGCCGCCGGCTGGTCCCCGGGGGACGAGGTGGTGGTCACCCGGCTCGACCACGACGCGAACATCCGGCCGTGGGTGCAGGCCGCCGAGCGGGTCGGTGCGGTGGTGCGGTGGGCGGAGTTCGATCCGGCCACCGGGGAGCTGACCGCCGACGACGTGGCCGCGGTGCTGTCCGGGCGCACCCGCCTGGTCGCGGTGACCGCGGCGTCGAACCTGATCGGCACCCGCCCGCCGGTGCGCGCGATCGCCGACCTGGCCCACCGGGCCGGCGCGCTGACCTACGTGGACGGGGTGCACGAGACCGCGCACGCCGCGGTGGACGTGGCCGCGCTGGGCGCGGACTTCTACGCCTGCTCGCCCTACAAGTTCCTCGGCCCGCACTGCGGCGTCGTGGCCGCGGCGCCGGACCTGCTGGAGACGCTGCACCCGGACAAGCTGGCTCCGGCCACCGACGCCGTGCCCGAGCGGTTCGAGCTGGGCACCCTGCCCTACGAACTGCTCGCCGGCACCACCGCTGCGGTCGACTTCCTGGCCGACATCGCGCCCGGCACCGGCGGTGACCGGCGGGCCCGGCTGGCGGCGTCGATGACCGCGGTGGCCGCGCACGAGGACCGGCTGCGGGCCCGCATCGAGGCCGGCCTGGCCGCGCTGCCCGGGGTCACCGTGCACTCGCGCGCCGCCCGACGCACCCCGACCCTGCTGCTCACCGTGGCCGGAGCCGAGCCCGCGCAGGTGTACCGGCACCTGGCCGGGCGCGGGGTCAACGCCCCCGCCGGCTCGTTCTACGCGCTGGAGGCGTCGCGGTGGCTCGGCCTCGGCGACACCGGTGCGGTGCGCGTCGGGCTGGCCCCCTACGTCGACGACGGCGACGTCGACCGGTTGCTGGACGCGCTGGGTGAGGTCGTGGCCGGCGCCCGGTCGGGTCAGGTGCCCGCCGGGGGCTGACGGCCGGCCAGGTAGCGCCGGTACAGCGGCGGCAGGTAGCGCAGCATCAGCGTCGACCAGGTCAGGTGGGTGAGCATCGGCGCCTGGATGCCGCCCGACGCCCGCCGCTGCAGCGCGAACAGCGCCCCCATCACCCCCGAGGCCAGCACCAGCGCCGGGTTCCGGGTGGCCACGGTGGCCAGGATGTACCCGCCGGTGGAGGTGACCACGGCGCTGTGGCGCCCCGCCGCGGCGTACAGCGCGCCGCGGAAGAACACCTCCTCGGCCGCGCCGTTGGCCAGCGTGGTCACCAGCACCAGCCGGTCGGAGCCCTGGAAGGCGTACTCCAGCACCGAGGAGATCGCCCGGTCCAGCACCGGGACGTGGCGGGAGACCAGCGCGGCGCCGTAGAAGACCGCGAACGCGCCCGCCCCGACCAGCACCGGGACCAGCACCGGGCGGTGCAGCATGGCCTCGCCGGCCGGCGAGGTGCGCTGCGCGCGGCCCAGGTGCAGCGGGCCGGACGCCAGCCCGCCGACCACCCAGGTGCCCGCGGTGGCCAGGGTCAGGCCGTAGAACTCCGCCGAGCCGGGCCGGGTGGACAGCCCCGCGCCGAGCAGGGTCGCCCCGGTCAGCGCGGTGCCGGCGACCACCCGGCGGCGCCGGTGGAAGGCCGCGTCGGTCTCCTGGTGGTCGCGCGGGACCTTCTCCGACAGCCAGCGGGGCAGCGCGGCCAGCACCCGGTCGCGCAGCGCGGGTCCGGTCACCGTCACCGCGAACCCGCCTGCCGGACGGCCCGCTTGTCGCGGGCCCGCTCGGCCAGCGCCTGCAGCACCGCGCTGTCGTAGTCCATCGGCTCGAACGGGACCAGCTGCCGGATCGCGTCGTCGCGCACGACGACCTCGTTGGTCATCGAGTCGATCAGCGCCCGGCCGGTCTGCCGGTCGACCGAGGTGACCAGCGCCAGCCACCGCGACGACAGCCGCGGCGACAGCAGCGGCACCGGGACCACCAGCATCGTCCGGCCCTCGATGTCGGCGACCCGGCGCATCATCTCCAGGTACTCCAGCACCTCGGGGCCGCCCACGTCGAAGGCCCGCCCGGCGGTGCGCGGCTCGTCGAGCACGCCGACCAGGTAGCGCACCACGTCGGCGACCGCGATCGGCTGGGTGCGGGTGTGCACCCAACGCGGGGTGACCATCGCCGGCAGGTGCTCGACGAGCTGGCGGGTCAGCTCCCAGGAGATCCCGCCATGGCCGACCACGATCCCGGCCCGCAGCGTGGTCACCGGCACCCCGGCGCCCCCCAGCAGCTTCTCCACCTCGCGGCGGCTGCGCAGGTGCTCGGACAGGTCGTCGCGGTCGTCGCCGAGTCCGCCGAGGTAGATGATGCGCTCGACGCCGGCGTCGGCGGCCGCCGTGGCGAAGGTGCGGGCCGCGTCGGCGTCGCGCTCGGCGAACGCGGCCTGGTCCAGGGAGTGCACCAGGTAGTAGGCGGCCTGGCAGCCGTCCATCGCGGCGCGCAGCGACTCGCCGTCGTGGACGTCACCGCGGACCGGGTCGCCGGCCCCGGTGTAGCTCTCCGGGCGGCGGGTCATCGCCCGGACCTCGTGGCCGGCCTTCTCCAGGGCGGGTCCGAGCCGCCCGCCCACGAAACCGGACGCCCCGGTCAACAGCACGCGCATGGGCTCACTCTCTCCCGCCCGGGCCGGGGCCGCGAGCCGGGGCCGCGGACCGGGGGCCGGCCGGGATCAGCCCAAGCGGCCGCGGGCCCGGGTGTGCTCGAAGATCAGGTTGGTCTCGGTGCCGGCGACGGCCGGGTCGGAGTTGAGCACGTCGCCGACGAAGCGGCGCAGCTCGTCGGTGCTGGCGGTGGCCACGTGCACCAGGAAGTCGGTGGCCCCGGCCACGAAGTAGACCTCCAGCACCTCCGGGTGCCGGCTGAGGGTGGCGGTGAACTCGCCCATCGCGTGCCGGGCGTCGGGCTGCAACCGCACCGCGATCATGGCCTGCAGGTCCAGCCCCAGGGCGCGCGGGTCGATGTCGGCGTGGAAGCCGCGGACAACCCCCGAGTCGCGCAGCGCGCGCACCCGGGCCAGGCAGGTGGACTGGGCCACGCCGACCCGTTCGGCGAGCTCCTTGTTGGACACCCGGGCGTCCGCGGCCAGGACCGCCAGGATCGCCCGGTCGACCCGGTCGAGCGGGCGAACATCCTGCGGCGGCGACCGCCGGGCGGGCGCGGCACCGGCAGGAGGTAGCGGCATGACCGCACCGTAGCGAATTTCCTGCGGTTCGCTTGCCCCGGCTCGGGGACTTCTTCACGATTCCCAGCATGCGGATCGGTGTGCCTCGCGAGGTCAAGAACCACGAGTACCGCGTCGCCCTCACCCCGGCCGGCGCGCACGAGCTCACCCGGGCCGGGCACGAGGTGCTCGTCGAGCAGGGTGCCGGGGTCGGCAGCTCGTTCCCCGACGCCGACTACAAGGAGGCCGGGGCCACCATCGTCGCCGGCGCCGACGCCGGGCAGGCCGCCGACGAGGTGTGGGCCACGGCCGAGCTGGTGGTGAAGGTCAAGGAACCGGTCGCCGAGGAGTACCACCGGCTGCGCCGCGACCAGGTGCTGTTCACCTACCTGCACCTGGCCGCGTCCCGCCCGTGCACCGACGCGCTGCTGGCCGCGGGCACCACCGCCATCGCCTACGAGACCGTCCGGCTGGCCGACGGCTCGCTGCCGCTGCTCGCCCCGATGAGCGAGGTCGCCGGTCGGCTCGCCCCGCAGGCCGGCGCGCACGCGCTGCTGCGGGCCTCCGGCGGGCGCGGGATCCTGCTCGGCGGCGTGCCCGGGGTGCGCCCGGCCGAGGTCGTGGTGCTCGGCGCCGGGGTGTCCGGGCAGCACGCGGTGGACATGGCCGTCGGCCTGGGTGCCGCGGTCACGGTGCTCGACCTCGA
>JASLAP010000568.1 GCA_030147065.1 Pseudonocardia sp.
GTCGGCGGTCGGGGGTTTTTTCATGTTCGGACACCCTCCAGCGGAGCTGAGGAGCAGATGACCACCGCCACGCCCCGTCCCGGCCCGGTCCCCGGGCCGCCGGGACCGAAACCGGCGCCGCCGCCGGCTCGGCCGGGCCCCACGACCGGCGCCCACCCCACCGCCGCCCCGCCCGTCCGGCGCTTCGACGCGGT
This sequence comes from Pseudonocardia sp., assembly GCA_030147065.1. Lineage (GTDB taxonomy): Bacteria > Actinomycetota > Actinomycetes > Mycobacteriales > Pseudonocardiaceae > Pseudonocardia. The sequence continues at coordinate 195 of JASLAP010000568.1, forward strand.
GCCGATGACCGGCGCGCAGTCGCTCGTGCGCTCGCTGGAGGAGGTGGGCTGCGAGGTCGTGTTCGGCATCCCGGGCGGGACCATCCTGCCCGCCTACGACCCGCTGCTGGACTCCACCAGGGTCCGCCACGTGCTGGTCCGCCACGAGCAGGGCGCCGGCCACGCGGCCACCGGGTACGCCCAGGCCACCGGCAAGGTCGGGGTCTGCATGGCGACGTCGGGTCCGGGGGCCACCAACCTGGTCACCCCGATCGCCGACGCGCACATGGACTCGGTGCCGATCGTGGCCATCACCGGCCAGCAGACCAGGGCGCTGATCGGCACCGACGCCTTCCAGGAGGCCGACATCACCGGCATCACCATGCCGGTGACGAAGCACAACATGCTGGTCACCGACGCCACGGAGATCCCGCGGGCGATCGCGGAGGCCTTCCACCTGGCCAGCACCGGCCGACCCGGCCCGGTGCTGGTGGACATCCCCAAGGACGTCCTGCAGGAGCAGACCACCTTCAGCTGGCCGCCGGAGCTGCGGCTGCCCGGTTACCGGCCGACGACCCGGCCGCACGGCAAGCAGATCCGCGAGGCCGCCCGGCTGATCTCGACGGCGGACCGGCCGGTGCTCTACGTCGGCGGCGGCGTGCTCAAGGCCGAGGCGTCCGCGCAGCTGCGCGAGCTGGCCGAGCTCACCGGCATCCCGGTGGTCACCACGCTGATGGCCCGGGGCGCGTTCCCCGACAGCCACCCGCAGCACATGGGCATGCCCGGCATGCACGGCACGGTCGCCGCCGTGGCCGCGATGCAGAAGTCCGACCTGCTGGTCGCCCTGGGCTCGCGGTTCGACGACCGGGTCACCGGGGTGCTGTCCAGCTTCGCCCCGAACGCCAGGGTGGTGCACGCCGACATCGACCCGGCCGAGATCTCCAAGAACCGGCGCGCCGACGTGCCGATCGTCGGGGACTGCCGGGAGGTGATCGTCGAGCTGCTCGACGCGGTGCGCACCGAGCGCGCCGAGCGCGGGCACGCCGACCTCACCGCGTGGTGGGACCTGCTCAACGGGCTGCGCGAGACGTTCCCGCTGGGCTACACGTGGCCCGCGGACGGGTCGTTGTCGCCGGAGTACGTGATCGAGCGGATCGGGCAGATCGCCGGCCCGGACGCGATCTACACCGCCGGGGTCGGCCAGCACCAGATGTGGGCGGCCCAGTTCATCTCCTACGAGAAGCCGCGGACCTGGCTGAACTCGGGCGGGCTGGGCACGATGGGCTACGCGGTGCCGGCCGCCATGGGCGCCAAGATGGCCCGGCCGGAGGCCGTGGTGTGGGCCATCGACGGCGACGGCTGCTTCCAGATGACCAACCAGGAGCTGGCCACCTGCGCGATCGAGGGCATCCCGATCAAGGTGGCGGTGATCAACAACGGCAACCTGGGCATGGTCCGGCAGTGGCAGAACCTGTTCTACAAGGAGCGCTACTCCAACACCGACCTCGGCACCCACAAGCACCGCATCCCCGACTTCAAGCTGCTCGCCGAGGCGATGGGCTGCGTCGGGCTGCGCGCGGAGTCCCGCGACGACGTCGATCGGGTGATCAAGCAGGCGATGGAGATCAACGACCAGCCGGTCGTGATCGACTTCGTGGTCGGCGCGGACGCGCAGGTGTGGCCGATGGTCGCGGCCGGGACCGGCAACGACGAGATCATGGCCGCGCGCGGCATCCGCCCGCTGTTCGACGGCGACGAGCTGGTCGCGGGCGTGGACGAGGTCGCCGCGGTGACCGCCGAGGCGCTCGAGGAGTCCGGGTCATGATCGAACGGCACACGCTGTCGGTGCTGGTGGAGAACAAGCCCGGCGTGCTGGCCCGGGTCTCCGGGCTGTTCTCCCGGCGCGGGTTCAACATCGAGTCGCTGGCGGTGGGACCCACCGAGAACCCCGACGTCTCCCGGATGACCATCGTGGTGACCGTCGACGACCTCCCGCTGGAGCAGGTCACCAAGCAGCTCAACAAGCTGGTGCACGTCATCAAGATCGTCGAGTTGGACGCGGGCGCGTCGGTGCAGCGCGAGCTGCTGCTGGTCAAGGTGCGCGCCGACGCCACGGTGCGCAGCCAGGTGCTCGAGGTCGTCGACCTGTTCCGGGCCCGCGCGGTGGACGTCACCCCGGAGGCGGTGACCATCGAGGCCACCGGCACCGTGGACAAGATCGCCGCGTTGCTGCGCAACCTGGAGCCCTACGGCATCCGGGAGATGGTGCAGTCCGGCACGATCGCCGTCGGCCGCGGTCCGCGCTCCATCACCGCAACCACCGGTCGTGCGTGAGTTTCATGCCTAGAGGCATGAAACTCGCGCACGACCCCCACTGACCCCGGAAGGAACCACCCACCCGTCATGAGCGTGAACATCTACTACGACGACGACGCGGACCTGTCGATCATCCAGGGCCGCAAGGTCGCGGTGATCGGATACGGCAGCCAGGGCCACGCGCACTCGCTGTCGCTGCGCGACTCCGGGGTCGAGGTCCGGATCGGGCTGCCGGAGGGCTCGAAGAGCCGGGCCAAGGCCGCCGACGAGGGCCTGCCGGTCGGCACCCCGGCCGAGGTGTCGGCGTGGGCGGACCTGATCATGGTCCTGGCGCCGGACACCAAGCAGCGCCACATCTACGCCGAGGACATCGCGCCCAACCTGAAGTCCGGCGACGCGCTGTTCTTCGGCCACGGCTTCAACATCCGCTACGACCTGATCAAGCCGCCGGCCGACGTGGACGTGGCCATGGTCGCCCCCAAGGGCCCGGGCCACCTGGTGCGCCGCCAGTTCGTCGACGGCAAGGGTGTGCCCTGCCTGATCGCGGTGGAGCAGGACCCGTCCGGGCGGGCCAAGGAGCTCGCGCTCTCCTACGCGGCGGCGATCGGCGGCGCCCGGGCCGGGGTCATCGAGACCACGTTCAAGGAGGAGACCGAGACCGACCTGTTCGGTGAGCAGGCGGTGCTCTGCGGCGGCGCCGCGGCGCTGGTGCAGACCGGGTTCGAGGTGCTCACCGAGGCCGGCTACGCGCCCGAGGTGGCCTACTTCGAGTGCCTGCACGAGCTCAAGCTGATCGTCGACCTGATGTACGAGGGCGGCATCGCCAACGAGCGGTTCTCCATCTCCGACACCGCCGAGTACGGCGACCTCACCCGGGGCCCGCGCGTGATCACCGCGCAGACCAAGGTGGAGATGAAGAAGATCCTCGGCGAGATCCAGGACGGCACCTTCGCCCGCGAGTGGGTGGCCGAGGACGAGGCCGGCCGGCCGAACTTCACCCGGCTGCAGAAGGAGGGTGCCGAGCACCCGATCGAGCAGGTCGGCGAGAAGCTCCGCGGCCTGATGAGCTGGGTGGGCTCCAAGGCCACCTGAGCCCCCACCACCTCCCGTGACAGCAAAGCCACTTTCCGGACGGATTCGGTCCTGAAAGTGGCTTTGCTGTCATCCGGTCGGGACGCTCCCTCCGCGACCCGCTGGTGGGCGGGCCGGGCTGGCTAGGGTGCGGCGCATGGCGTCGGACGGCGAGCCGGACGAGGGGTTCGGCGGGGTCACGGCCGCGGCCGCGGAGCGGATGACCTTCTTCTCCGACGCCGTCGTCGCGATCGCGATCACGCTGCTGGCGATCGACCTGCCCGTGCCCCGGGGCGAGGGCAGCGCGCAGGTGTGGGACTCGCTGGTCGCGAACTCCTTCGAGTACCTGGCGTTCCTGATCAGTTTCGTGGTGATCGCCAACCACTGGATGGTCCACCACCGGGTCTTCCGCTGGGTGCGGCGGGCGGACCCGCCGGTGGTGGGCCTGAACCTGTTCTGGCTGCTGCTCGTGGTGATCACCCCGTTCCTCACGAAAGTGATCACCGAGGGCGATCTGGGCTTCCTGCGGTTCGCGCTCTACGCCGGCGCGCAGGCGTTGCAGGCCTGCACCATGGCGCTGATCATCACGGTGCTCGCCGGGCGCGGCTGGTTCGCCCCGGGGACGCCGCGCCCCCTGACCGACCGCGGCTACCTGCGCTCGCTGGTCGTGGCGTCCGGGTTCCTGGTTTCGCTGCCGCTGTTCCCGCTCGTCGGGGCCTGGGCGTTCGCGATCTGGGCGCTCGTCCCGAACGTCGTCGGGCGGATCCTGCGCGCCCGGGGCGTGATCGTTCCCGACTGATGGGATCTGCCGCGGCGGAATGCGCGGTTCGTCCCCCGAGGTAGTCGCGGTGCTCACGCCGCCGGGGAGCCACCGCCGCCGCGGAACTAGAATTCCCGGTAATCGCCGCCTACCCGGGAGCCCTGCAACCGCCGTGAGCATCGCCGCCACCCGTCCTGTCGTCCTGCTCGCCGAGAAGCTCGCCCCGTCCGCGGTGGCCGTGCTCGGCGACGAGGTCGAGATCCGCCACGTCGACGGCACCAACCGGCCCGCGCTGCTGGCCGCGGTCGCCGACGCCGACGCCCTGCTGGTGCGCTCGGCCACCAAGGTCGACGCCGAGGTGGTCGCCGCGTCCACCCGGCTCAAGGTCGTCGCCCGCGCCGGCGTCGGGCTGGACAACGTCGACGTGCCGGCCTGCACCGCCCGCGGCGTGATGGTGGTGAACGCGCCGACGTCCAACATCGTCTCGGCCGCCGAGCACGCCGTCGCGCTGCTGTTCGCCGCCGCGCGGCAGATCCCGGCCGCCGACGCCACCCTGCGCGCCGGCCAGTGGAAGCGCAGCTCGTTCAACGGCATCGAGCTCAACGGCAAGACCGTCGGCGTCGTGGGGCTGGGCAAGATCGGCCAGCTGGTCGCCCAGCGGCTGGAGGCGTTCGGGGTCTACCTGATCGCCTACGACCCCTACGTCGCGCCCGCCCGCGCCGCCCAGCTCGGCATCGAGATGGTGCCGCTGGAGGAGCTGCTGCGCCGCTCGGACGCCATCACCATCCACCTGCCCAAGACCGCCGAGACCCTCGGGCTGATCGGCAAGGACCAGCTCGCCCTGACCAAGCCGGGCGTGATCATCGTCAACGCCGCCCGCGGCGGGCTGGTCGACGAGGACGCGCTGGCCGAGGCGGTGCGCAGCGGCCACGTCGGGGGCGCCGGCATCGACGTCTACGTCTCCGAGCCGACCACCTCCAGCCCGCTGTTCGAGCTGCCGCAGATCGTGGTCACCCCGCACCTGGGCGCGTCCACCAGCGAGGCGCAGGACCGCGCCGGCACCGACGTGGCCCGTTCCGTCCAGCTCGCCCTCGCCGGCGAGTTCGTCCCGGACGCGGTGAACGTGCAGGTCAGCGGGGGTGTCGGCGAGGAGGTCCGGCCCTGGCTGCCGCTGGTGCGCAAGCTCGGGTCGGTGCTGCACGCCGTCGCGGGCGCGGTGCCCACCTCGGTCACCGTGGACGTGGCCGGCGAGCTGGCCGCCGAGGACGTCTCGGTGCTGCAGCTGGCCGCGCTGCGCGGGCTGTTCGCCAACGTCGTCGAGGACCCGGTGACCTTCGTCAACGTGCCCGGCCTGGCCGCCGAGCGCGGCGTGTCGGTCGAGCTGACCACCGCCCCGGAGAGCGAGAACCACCGCAGCGTCGTGCAGCTGCGCGCGGCCATGCCGGACGGCGCGGCGGTGACCGTGTCCGGCACGCTGACCGGGCGCGCCGAGGTGCCCAAGATCGTCGAGGTGAACGGGCGGCACTTCGACCTGCGGGCCGAGGGCGAGGTCCTGCTGCTGGAGTACGCCGACCGGCCGGGGGTCATGGGCCGGGTCGGCTCGCTGCTCGGCGAGGCCGCGGTGAACATCGAGGCCGCCCAGATCAGCCAGACCACTGACGGCACCGACGCGATCATGCTGCTGCGCGTCGACCGGCCCGTCGACCCCGGCGTGCTGGAGCCGATCGGGGCCTCGGTGGGTGCGTCGACCGTCCGGTTGATCTCGTTCGACGACTGAGCGCGACCGGCCCGTCGCGGTGTGACGGCGGGTCGGCGTAGGCGCCCCGGCGGGGAGGCGGCACAATGGCCCCGCTCGGGGTGCCCTCGCGCCAGATCCGCCGTCCGGCGGAGTCGGCGCCGGGGCAGAAGCACCCGGCCGGGTGCGCCCGGACGGGTGGCGGACGAGGAATTCGGTGCACGGCCAGCCGGTAGCGTGCGCCCGGCTGACACGGCCAACTGGAGAGAGGACACCGGCAATGCGCCTTGCGGTCATTCCCGGCGACGGCATCGGGCCGGAGGTCATCGACGAGGCGCTCAAGGTCCTCGCAGAGGTCTCGCCCGGCGCCGAGACCACGCCCTACGACCTGGGGGCCGCGCGCTGGCACTCGACCGGCGAGCTGCTGCCGGAGTCGGTGCTGACCGAGCTGCGCCAGCACGACGCGATCCTGCTCGGCGCGGTCGGCGACCCCTCGGTGCCCAGCGGCATCCTGGAGCGCGGGCTGCTGCTGCGGCTGCGCTTCGAGCTCGACCACCACGTCAACCTGCGCCCGGCCCGGCTCTACCCGGGCGTGCGCGGGCCGCTGACGGGCGCGAACGAGATCGACATGGTGGTCGTGCGGGAGGGCACCGAGGGGCCCTACGTCGGCACCGGTGGACTGCTGCGCCAGGACACCCCGCACGAGATCGCGACCGAGGTCAGCGTGAACACCGCCTACGGCGTGGAGCGGGTGGTGCGCGACGCGTTCGGCCGGGCCGAGCGGCGTCCCCGCAAGCACCTGACGCTGGTCCACAAGACCAACGTGCTCACCTACTCCGGGCGGCTGTGGTCGCGGCTGGTGGAGGAGGTGTCGCTGGAGCACCCCGACGTGTCGGTGGCCTACCAGCACATCGACGCCACGACGATCCACATGGTCACCGACCCCGGCCGGTTCGACGTGATCGTCACCGACAACCTGTTCGGCGACATCCTCACCGACCTGGCGGCCGCGGTGACCGGCGGGATCGGTCTGGCGGCCAGCGGCAACCTGGACGTCAGCCGGAACAACCCGAGCATGTTCGAGCCGGTGCACGGCAGCGCGCCGGACATCGCCGGGCAGGGCATCGCCGACCCCACCGCCGCGGTCCTCTCCGTCGCCCTGCTGCTCGACCACCTCGGCGACCGCGCCTCCGCCGGTCGGATCGAGGCCGCGGTGGCCTTCGACCTGGCCACCCGCGACCACGCCGCCACCGGGCACACCCAGTCCATCGGCGACCGGCTCGCGGCCCTCGTCTCCGCCCACGCCAACACCCCCACCCACACCACCGCCTGACCCACCGCCCCAAGTGGCAGGAAAGCCACTTTCAGGACCGAATCCGTCCTGAAAGTGGCTTTCCTGCCACGTGGAGGGGCGGCGCGGCGGAGGGAGCGGGTCATCCGGGTGCCATCGGGCGTGTTGCGACGAGTGGAGGGCGCGGTCGGGTCAACGCCTGCTGGTAGGTGGCGCGGAGCGTGGCAACGACTTCGGCCGGCTCGCGTAGGACCCGGCGAGGTTTGGTCGCCGTGTAGACGGCACCGGCGGCGGTGAACTCGGCGGCGCGTCGGACTGTTCGATCGTGGTCGGCAGGACTCAGGTGCCATTCGGTGGACTCGATCTCCCACACCATCGCGACCTCGTCGAGCCAGCAGTCGGCGATTCCGAGCAGGTGCCCGTCGGTGGTGCGGATCGGTACGTTCCACCAGGGCTCGGGGAGGCCGGTCGCGGGCCAGAACTCCTTGGCCGCCCGCTCGGCTGCGGACCGGACTCCATCCCGCATGTCAGCGAGGACGCGCCGGGGAACGGCTGTTCCGCGACGGGAACCGGCATCCAGTTCCGTTCCGAGTGCGGCAATGGTGCACATCTGCCGCTGCACCGGCTCGGACAGGAGCTCGACGATGTCGGCTCCCGATCTGAGACGGCGGGCGGCGTCCATGCAGGCGCGGTTCAGCGGGGCGAGCGGGACGCCCTCTCGCCGCACGGGCTGCGGAAGCCGCTTCGTCCGCTCGACGTGGACGAAGCCGACCGACCGGCACTGGCGGGTTTCCGGAACGAGGATCTGGACGGATCGGTCCCCTGGATCACGGAGCGGGCCGCGTCGTAGACCGTGGCGCCGGCACGCCTCGAGTCCGGTGACCATGGCGTCCTCACCGCACAGGAGCAGTCCGGCGAAAACCTCCTGGCGGCGCGTCGGGGTTCCGGTGGACAGCAGCACGATCCCGGGCAGGATCCGTTGCCAGGGCCCGCCGTCCAGACATCGTCGATACGTCGTCCGCTCGGGGAAGCCCCAGCCGACGAGTTGACGAACCGAGGCGACCCCTTCCGGGAAGACAGATCGCAACCCGCCGTACCGTTCCGCCACGCCACGCGCCATCCGCGGATGCTGGCCCACCACCTCGCAGCCGTGGGCCCGTTTCACCAACCCCGTGGCAGGAAAGCCACTTTCAGGACCGAATGCGTCTTGAAAGTGGCTTTCCTGCCACGGGGGTGGGGTGGGGTGGGTCAGGTGGCGAGGGTGGCGGGGCCGGTGAGCAGGGTGGCGCCGCCGGAGGCGAAGTTGGGGAGGTCGGCGGCGGCGGCCTGGCCCTCCGGGCTGCTCATGCCGGCGCCCATCGCGGCCTCGTCGTCGAAGTCGAGGACGGCGACGAGGTAGAAGGCGGGCTGGGTGCCGTCCGGGCCGGTGGTGGGCTTGCTGTAGGTGTACCTGCGCAATCCGGGGATCTTGGCCGCCAGCGGCGCGTGCGTCCGCTCGTAGTGGTTGTCGAACTCGGCCGGGTCGGTGGGGTGGTTGTACAGAACGGTGACCTGGTACACGAGGGACCCTCCGGTAGCGGGCCCGCGGGCGCCGGTGCCCGCGGACTCGCCTATGCCTAGCCGATCGACCGCTCAGTTGACCAGGGTGTCCCATCTTCTGGGAGCCCGGTGTGACACCGTGGGAACGCGCGTGCCACACTCGGCCCGTGCAGCACCTCAGCGTGATCATTATCGACGGGCGCGTCGGCTAGAGCACCACGGCCGACGCGCAGACCTCTCGCACCCGCGAGGGGTCTTTTTTGTTGTCCGATCACGCCCTCCCACCACCAGGAGCAGCTCCGATGTCCCGAACCGAACCGGCCGGAACCCCGCTCGGCGACGCCTTCCACGTCTACGACACGACGCTGCGCGACGGCGCCCAGCGCGAGGGGATCAGCTACTCGGTCGCGGACAAGCTGGCCGTCGCCCGGCACCTGGACGCGCTCGGGGTCGGGTTCATCGAGGGCGGGTGGCCGGGGGCGATGCCGAAGGACACCGAGTTCTTCGCCCGGGCCGCGGCCGGGGAGCTGGAGCTGCGGCACGCGGTGCTGGTCGCGTTCGGCGCCACCCGCAGGGCGGGGACCACCGCGGCGGTCGACCCGCAGGTGCTGGCGTTGCTGGAGTCGCAGGCACCGGCCGTCACGCTGGTGGCGAAGTCGGACCGTCGGCACATCGAGCGGGCCCTGCGCACCGACGTCGAGGAGAACTGCGCGATGGTGGCCGACACGGTCGCGTTCCTGCGCGGCGAGGGCCGGCGGGTGTTCCTGGACGCCGAGCACTTCTTCGACGGCTACCGGTTCGACCCGGACACCGCGCTGCGGGTGCTGGACGCGGCGGTCACGGCCGGCGCCGACGTGGCCGTGCTCTGCGACACCAACGGCGGGATGCTGCCGCTGGGGATCGCCGAGGTGGTGGCCGAGGTGGCTGCCCGCACCGGCTACCGGCTGGGCATCCACTGCCAGGACGACACGGCCGCCGCGGTGGCCAACTCGGTGACGGCCGTGCAGGCCGGCGCCACGCACGTGCAGTGCACCGCCAACGGCTACGGCGAGCGGGCCGGCAACGCCGACCTGTTCGCCGTCGTCGGGAACCTGGTGACCAAGCTGGGCATGCCCGTCCTACCGGACGGCGCGCTCGGCGAGCTGACCCGCACCTCGCACGCGTTGGCCGAGCTGGCCAACCTCGCCCCGAACACCCACCAGGCATACGTCGGGATGTCAGCGTTCGCCCACAAGGCGGGCCTGCACGCGAGTGCGATCAAGGTCGACCCGGAGCTCTACAACCACATGGACCCCGTGGACGTGGGCAACGGGCAGCGGGTGCTGGTCACCGAGATGGCCGGCCGGGCCAGCGTCGAGCTCAAGGGAACCGAGCTCGGCCTGGACCTGGCCGGCCACCCCGACGCGGTGTCGTCGGTGGTGGCCACGGTCAAGGAGCGCGAGGCGCTCGGCTGGTCGTTCGAGGCCGCCGACGCGTCGCTGGAGCTGCTCATGCGCGGTGCGCTCGGCGAGGGCGGGAGCGCGCCGTTCGCGCTGGAGTCCTACCGGGTGATCATTGAGCATCGGGCGGACGGCGGGGTGGTCGCCGAGGCGACGGTCCGGATCCGGCACGAGGGTGAGCGGCTCATCGCCACGGCCGAGGGCAACGGCCCGGTCAACGCCCTCGACGCGGCGCTGCGAGCCGCGCTGACGCCGCTCTGCCCGTGGCTGGAGCGGATCGAGCTGGCCGACTACAAGGTCCGCATCCTCAACCGCGGCGGGCGCGACGGCCACGGCACCGACGCCGTGACCCGGGTGCTGCTGGAGGCCACCGACCGGACCGGCTCGTGGACCACCATCGGCGTGCACGGCAACATCGTCGAGGCGTCCTGGCTGGCCCTGGTCGACATGCTCGCCTACGCCGCCACCCGCCAGCAGCTGCCCGCGCCGGCCTGACCCCGCGAATCCGACCCACCCCCACTCGCATGGCAGGAAAGCCACTTTCAGGACCGAATCCGTCCTGAAAGTGGCTTTCCTGCCATCTGGGGAGGGCGAGGGAGGGGTGGGGTGGGGAGGGGTCAGGGGGTGCGGGTGAGGAGGTCGGTGAGGGCGTCGACGACGGCGTCGGTCGGCTCCTCGCCGCGCAGCCTGCGCAGCAGCAGGGCACCCAGGGCCGCGTCGAGCAGCAGGGTCACGTTGACGTCGTGGGGGAGGTCGCGGCGGGCGGCCGCGGTCAGCAGCACGGCGGCGTCGGCGGCCCGGCGCGGCCCCAGCAGCGCGGCCAGCCGCTCGGCGGCGTCCGGGTCCCGGCGGGCCTCGGCGGCCAGGGCGGGCAGGACGTCGGCCATGGCTGCCGCGGTGTCGGTGTGCGCCAGCCGGGCCACCACGGCGCGGACGTCGCGGCGGGTCTCGCCGCTGAGCTCCACCTCGACGGGCGGGAGCGCGTCGGCGACGGCGTCGATGACGAGGGCGGGCTTGGTCCGCCACCACCGGTAGACCGTGGTCTTGCCGACCCCCGCCCGCGCGGCCACCGCCTCCATGGTCAGGCTCTGGTAGCCGACCTCCCGCAGCAGTTCGGTCACCGCGGCCAGCACGGCCGCTCGGGCGCGCTCGCTGCGCGGCCGACCCGGACCGCCGCTCGCCGCCGGCCGCCCCCGGCCGCGCACCGCGGGGGCGGGCCCACCCGGGCCGCCGGTGCTCTCCACCCGGTCCTCATTCCGCTACGCAGCGTGTCGTGATGAGCATCCAACCCCCACCGATGCCCCGGCGGGCGCCGGCGACCGTGCACACACACGGTAGCTGACAGCCGAGCATTCCCGACCCTGACGAGGACCCCGTCACAACGCTGATGACCGTAGGCGCCACGTTCGTCACGGTGAGTCATAGTGGTGTCGGTCAGGTCACGATACGCACCGTTGCGTATTGCTCCGAACGGAGCAATAGTTGAGGGACCAAACAAACCAATGAAGACTGCGGAAGGTGACAACATGGCGGCCACGGATGTGCGCGAGGGACCCGCGCCGGACCTGGACGTGGTGATCCCGGCCTACAACGAGTCCGCGCGGCTGCCGCAGACCCTGCGCGAGACCGCCCGGTTCCTCGCCGAGCTGCCGTGGCGCACCCGGGTGATCGTGGTCGACAACGGCAGCGTGGACGGCACCGCCGCCGGGGCGGCCCTGGAGGCCGGGACGCCCGGCCGGGTCACCGTCGAGGTGATCGGCTGCTCGCGGCCGGGCAAGGGCGCCGCCGTGCGCCGCGGCATCCTGGCCGGGCGCGCCCCACTGGTCGGCTTCTTCGACGCCGACCTGGCCACCCCGCTGGAGACGCTGCCGGCCGCGGTCGACGCGCTGCACCGCGGGGCCGCCGCCGTCATCGCCTCCCGCCACGTGCTCGGCGCCCGCTTCGTGCACCCCCAGCCCTTCACCCGCCGCCTCGGTGGCCACGTCTTCCGCGCGCTGTCCGGCTCCCTGGTCCCCGGCGTCGCCGACACCCAGTGCGGCTTCAAGTTCTTCCAGCGCGCCGCCGTGCGCGCGGCCCTGGTCCGCACCCGGACCACCGGCTTCGCCTTCGACGTCGAGCTGCTGGCCCGCATCCAGCGCGACGGCGGCGAGGTCGTCGAGCTCCCGGTGGCCTGGACCGACCGCGCCGGCTCGACCTTCCACCCCGTCCGCGACGGGGTCGCCAGCTACAAGGCCGTACTGGCCCTGCACGGAGGTGTCCGATGACCGAGCTCGCCCAGCCGCCGAAGCACCTCGCGGTGGTGCCCACCACCCACCCCGACACCCGGACCCCGACGGTGGCCGCCGCGCCGACCACCCCCACCACGCTGAGCCGGCTGGCCGGGCGCCGGATCCTGGTCCTGAACTGGCGCGACGTGCGCCACCCGCAGGCCGGCGGCGCCGAGCAGTACATGCACCGCATCGCCCGCCGCTGGGCCGCCGCCGGCGCCGAGGTCACCTGGCTGACCGCCGCCGTGCCGGGCCGCCCGGCCTGCGAGGTCGTCGACGGCATCACCGTGCGGCGCGCCGGCGGGGCGCTGAGCATCTACCCGCGGGTGGCGCTGTCGCTGCTGCGCCGCTCGATCGGTCCGGTCGACCACGTCGTGGACTGCCAGAACGGCATCCCGTTCTTCAGCCCGCTGTTCGTCGGCGCCGACGTGCCGGTGGTGCAGGTCGTGCACCACATCCACCAGGAGCAGTTCAGCACCCGGTTCGGGCCGGCCATGGCCGCCGTCGGGCGGTTCCTGGAGGGCCCGGCGAGCCGGGCGGTCTACCGCGGCCGGCCGGTCGTGGCGGTCTCCCCGTCCACCCGGGAGGGCGTGCGCCGCCGGTTGCGCCTGCGCGGTCCGATCCACGTGGTGCCCAACGGCATCGACGCCACCGCGCCCATCCGCGCCCCGCGCGACCCCGACCCCACCATCGCCGTGGTCAGCAGGCTCGTCCCGCACAAGCGCGTCGACCTGCTGCTCGGCCAGCTGGTGCCGGTCGCGGCGGCCGTCCCGCGGCTGCGCGTCGACGTCGTCGGCGACGGCCCCGAGCGGGCCCGGCTGCGGGGGCTGGCCGCCGAGCTGGGCCTGGGCGACGTCATCACCTTCCACGGCTTCCAGCCCGACCACGCCCGCGACGCCCTGCTCGAGCGCGCCTGGCTGACCACCAGCACCTCCGACGCCGAGGGCTGGGGACTGTCGATCATGGAGGCCGCCGCGCACGGCGTGCCCACGGTCGCCCTGGACGTTCCGGGCGTGCGCGACTCGGTGGTCCCCGGCCGCACCGGCTGGCTGGTCCCGCGGGCCGCGGTCTTCGGCGACGCGCTGGTCGAGGCCCTGCACGAGCTGGCCGACGACACCCGCGCCCGCGAGCTGACCGAGGCCTGCCAGGCCTGGGCGCGCTCGTTCGGCTGGGACCGCAGCGCCGAACTGCTGGCCGGGGTCCTGCTGGGCACCACCGCCCGGGCGCGGGACGCCCGCGGCGCCCGCGCCGACATCGGCGTGGTCGCCGAGGTGCGCCGCCCGCGCGGCTGGTCGCCGGCCAGCTGGGCCTTGCGCCCGACCGACCAGGTCAGCGCGCACGGCGACCGGGTGAGCCTGCTGCTCACCGGGTGCGACGAGGTCGACGCCGGTGAGGTGTTGCGCCGCCTCGGTGTCACCGACGCCCGGGTCCGCCTGGCCGACCGCTTCGACCTGCTCGTCGGCCCCTCCGGCATGCCGGCCGCGGTGCGCCCGGCGCCGTCGCACCGGGAAGCCGGGTGACCGCCCCCGTGACCGCCCCGGCGATCGACGCGGCGATCGAGGCCCCGCGCGACCCGGTCGCCGGGGTGGCCCGCAGCGGCGTGCTGCTCTCGGCGTCGGCCGGGCTGGTCGGCGTGCTGAGCTACGCCTGCACGCTGTTCATGGCCCACCTGCTGCCGGTCGGGCAGTACACCCAGTACGCCGCCGCGCAGATGATCGTCGGCATCGTCGGGATCGTGGCCCACGCGCTGGTCCCGCTGCCGCTGGCCGACCTGGTCCGCCGGCACGCCCGGCGCTCGGCCGGGCGCCGGGACGCGATGTCGTTCGCGGTGCTGGTCTCGCTGGGCGCCGGCGCGGTCGCCGCGCTGGTCTCCGGCGCGGTCGTGGCCACCTTCGCCGACCCCGGGGTCGCGCTGGCCACCGCGTTCGCCTCGCTGGTGCTGTTCGCCGTCGCGCCCGCCCAGGGCTGGCTGCAGGGCGAGCTCCGCTTCGCCCGCTACGCCCTCGTCTCGGTGCTGGAGGTGGCCGCGCGGGTCGTGTTCAGCGTCGCCGTGGTGCTGACCGGGGCGGGCCCGGCCGGGGCCCTGATCGGGTTCGCCGTCGGCGGGCTGGTGCTGGTGACCGGGCCGGTGGTGATGCTGCGCGACCTCAGCTGGCACCCGGTCGTGCTGCGCGAGCGCGGCCGCTGGTCGGAGACCGGGGACGTCGCGCTGGTGCAGCTGGTGGTGTCGGTGCTGGTCGGCGCGGACGTCGTGCTGGTCGCGCTGCTGGGCAGCGGGACGGTCACCGAGGCGGGGTTCCAGGCCCTGGCGACGCTGGCCAAGGGCCCGGTGTACGTGGCGGCCGGCACCGTGCTGGTCGTCTTCCCGGTGCTGCGCGGACGGGGGGTGGCCGCAGCCGAGGTGCTGCGCTCGTCGCTGGCCTCGTTCCGGGTGCTGGCGCTGGCCACGGCGGTGCTGCTGGCCACCGTGCCCGCCCCGCTGGTGCTGCTGGTGCTGCCCGCCGAGTACGCCACCGCGCTGGGGCTCACCCCGTGGCTGGCCGCGGCCGGCCTGGGTTACGGCGCGATGACCGTCCTGGCCACCGTGCTGCTGGCGCTGCGCCACTACCGGCGGACCCGCGCGGCGCTCGCCGTCGCGGTCGTCGCCCTGCCGATCGGGCTGCTCGCCGGCTGGGCGCTCGACGGCGTCCACGGCCTGGCCGCGGGCGCCGCCGTCGGCGCCCTGGTCGCGACGGTAGGGATGGCCGTGATCGCCGCGCCGGTGCTGCCCGCCGGGACCGGCTGGGCCACCCTGCGCGACGTCCTCGCCGCCGGGGTGCTGCTCGGGGCGGCCTGGCTGGCCCGCCCGGCGCCGGTGCTCTGGCTCGGGGTCGCCGCCGTGGCCGGGCTGTTCGTGCTGCGGTCGGGTCGCGCCGGCTCCGCCGACGCCACCGGTCCCGGGCTCGCGCCGGACCGGCCCGACCACCGCGGGCTGCGCATCCTGCACCTGGCCTTCGAGGACCCGCAGATGCCCGACGCGGGCGGCGGCTCGCGGCGCACCCACGAGATCAACCGCAGGCTCGCCGCCCGCGGCCACGAGGTCACCGTGCTCACCACCCGCTTCCCCGGCCACCGCGACCGCGTCCAGGACGGCGTCCACTACGTCCACATCGGTGTCGGGGCCGGCCGCACCCGGTTCACCCGCACCCTCGGCTACGCGCTGACCGCCGTGCGCGAGTGCCGCAGCCGGCCGGCCGACCTGGTCGTCGAGGACTTCTTCGCCCCGGTGTCCAGCGCCGCGGCCCCGCTGTGGAGCGGGCGGCCGACCGTCGGGGTCGTGCAGTGGCTCAACGCCCGGGAGAAGGCGCGCCAGTACCGGGTGCCGTTCCACCTGGTGGAGCGGTTCGGGGTGCGCCGCCACCGGCGGCTGGTCGCGGTCTCCCACCACGTCGGGGCCACCCTGCAGACGCTCAACCCGACCGCGACCGTCGAGGTGATCGGCAACGGGATCCCGTCCACGGCGGTGCTCACCCATCGCGCCCCCGGGCCCGACGTGCTGTTCGTCGGCCGGTTGGAGATCGCCCAGAAGGGCCCGGACCTGCTGCTGCGGGCGTGGGAGCTGGCCTCGCCGCGGATCGACGGCGACCTGGTGCTGGCCGGTTCGGGGCCCGACGAGGCGCGGCTGCGCGGCCTGGTCGAGCGGGCCGGGCTCACCGACCGGGTGCGGTTCGCCGGCCGGGTCGACGAGCAGGGCGCGCTGGAGCTGATGGCCGGCGCCCGGCTGGTCGCGATGGCGTCGCGCTTCGAGACCTTCGGGATGGTCGCGGTCGAGGCGCTGGCGACCGGCACCCCGGTCGTGGCGTTCGACATCGACGCCCTGCGCGAGGTGCTCCCGTCCGGGTGCACCCGCCGGGTGCCCGCCTTCGACGTCGAGGCCTTCGCCGCGGAGCTCGTCTCGGCCCACCGCGACGACGAGTGGATCGCCGCGGCTGCGCCGCGGGCCCGCCGGTTCGCCGCCGGCTTCGACTGGGACGTGCTGGCCGCCCGCCAGGAGGCCGTCTACGCCGACGCCGTCCGGACGGGGGCCGTCCGATGACCGCCGAGAAGCTCGTGAGTGAGTTTCATGCCCATAGGCATGAAACTCACTCACGAGCGGGGTACTGGGCGCTGGGGTTGGGGGTGCTGGCGTTCGCGCTGCGGGCGCTGGGCCTGCGCACCGCCAACGAGCTGTTCATCGACGAGGTCACCTACGCCGCGCTGGCCGACCAGGTCGCCCACGGCCGGCTGCCGAGCACCTCGGGCGAGGCGTTCTTCCTGCACCCGCCGGCGTCGTTCGCGCTGAACGGGCTGGTCATCCGGTTGTTCGGGCTGTCGGGCGACGTGATGGACCTGGCCCTGCAGCTGCGCTGGGTCAACGCGGTCCTCGGCGCGGCGACCGTGGTCGTGGCGTACTTCCTGGTGCGCGGGCTGGCCGGCCCGGTGCCGGCGCTGCTGGCCGGCCTGGTGCTGGTCGCCGACCCGTTCGTGCTGCGGATGGACGGCCGGGTGATGATCGAGACCCCGGCCGGGCTGGCCGTGCTCGCCGGCTGGCTGGTGCTGCTGCGCGCGTTCGACCACGAACCGGGCCCGGCCCGCGCCGGCGGCGAGGTCCGCGCCGCGCTGCTGTTCGGCGTCGCGCTGGTCGGCAAGGACATGACGGCCGTGTTCACGCTGCTGCCGCTGCTGCTGGCCACGCTCTGGAAGCGCACGCTGACCTGGGCGTCGCTGCGCCGGATGCTGCCGGTCGTCGCGCTGCCGTACCTGGGCTACCTGGCCCTGGTCGCCACCGGCGGACTGGGCGCGGACGTCGTCGACCAGAAGCTGGGCGGGCTGCTGCGCATGCTCGGGGTCGTCCAGGAGACCGGCTTCAACGCCGCCCCGGGCGCCGACCTCGCCGGCCGGCTGGTCGAGATGGTCGGCCGGTTCGGCACCAGCTACCTGCTGCTGGCGCTGTGCCCGCTGGTCGGGTTGATCGCCGCGTTCTCCGCCTCCCCGACCCGGCGGCTCATCGGGCTGTTCGCCCTGTGCGCGGGGCTGCTCGGCGCCTACTGCGTGATCGGCGGGGCGGCCGAGGAGCAGTTCGGCCACTACGTCGTGCTGGCCGCGGTGGTGGCCACGCCGGTGGCGGCGCGCGAACTCGCGGCCCGCCGGCCGGGCCTGCTCCGCCCGCTCGTGGCGCTGGCCGTGCTCTTCTGCCTGACCGGCGCGGCGCTCGGGATCCAGGCCCGGACCACCACCGACGACGGCCTGCTGGAAGCCCGCGACTGGATGGTCGCGACGCTGCCCGCCGACGCCCGGGTCGGGCTGACCTCGGTGACCGGGGAGTTCGCGCTGATCCCGCACGGCGAGTGGGGCGTCTGGCCGTCGCTGGCCTCGCTGCAGTCCAACGACGCGCAGTACGTGCTGACCCAGAGCCACCCGCTCAGCCACGGCTACGGCTACGCCGCGCCCGAGCTGCTCGACTGGCTGGCCGCGCACGCCCGCCCGGCGTTCACGGTCTCCGGACCCTCCGGCGGCGACACCGTCGTCTGGCGGCTCGACCGGGCCGAGCTGGCCGCGGCCGTGGCGGCCGGGACCACGCTGCCCCCGGTGACGGGCGGCTACCCGTGAGGCGCTGGTGGGCCGCGCCGGCGCTCGTCCTGGCCGCGGCGGTCGCCGCCTGCGCGCCGCCCGCGACGGCGCCCGGGCCCGCGACACCGACGCCCG
>JASLAP010000606.1 GCA_030147065.1 Pseudonocardia sp.
GCCTGAGCGGTGGTCACCTGTCCGGCCGGGCACGACTCGGCGACCGACGACTACTGCGACGTCTGCGGCCTCGCGGTCGAGGCGCCGACCGCGCCGTTCCCCGCGCCGCAACCGGCCACCCCGGCGGTGGAGACCTGCGCCCGTTGCGGGGCCGAGCGACCCGGCCGGTTCTGCGAGGAGTGCGGGCACGACGCCGCCCTGCCGGTGCCCGAGCCGGCCCCGACGCCCCCGGCGGCCGTTCCGGACCGGCCCGTCCCGGGCACCTGGACCGCCGTGGTGCGGGCCGACCGGGCCTGGTTCGACGAGGTGCGGCGCCGGGACGGCCCGGACGCCGCCGCGGTGGACTTCCCCCGGTACTGCCCGGACCGCCGGTTCGAGCTGGCCGGCGACCAGGTGGCGATCGGGCGGCGCAGCCGCTCCCGCGGCACCGCCCCGGAGATCGACCTGTCCGGCCCGCCGCTGGACCCGGGGGTCTCCGCCCAGCACGCGCTGCTGCTGGCCCGCCCGGACGGCGGCTGGGAGCTGGTCGACCTCGACTCCACCAACGGCACCTCGATCGGCGACGGGGCCGAGCCGATCGCCCCGCACACCCCGGTCCCGCTGGCCGACGGCGACCGGATCCGGCTCGGTGCCTGGACCACCATCACCGTCGAACGGCCGGCTCAGTCCCGGTAGCGGGCCGGTGGCGGCGGCGGCACCGGGTCCAACTGCTCGCCGAGCCAGCGCTGGAAGCTCTCCTCCAGGCTGCCGTCGTCGCGCCCGCGCTCCAGCACGGCGTTGACGAAGCGGACCAGGTCCGGGCTGTCCGGGCTGATCCCGACGCCGTAGCGGGCGGTGTCCAGCGCCCGGCCGACCACCTCGGTCTGCGGGTCCTGGGCGGCCAGCCCGGCCAGGATGACGTCGTCGCTGGACACCGCGGCCACCTGGCCGGCCTGCATGCGGACCACGCAGTCCGGGATGCTGGCCTCGGTGACCACCTCCAGCCCCAGCGGCAGCGCGGCCAGCGCGCGCTCGGTGGTCGAGCCGGTCGAGGTGCAGACCCGGCCGCCGGCCAGGTCCTCGACCTCGCGCACCCCGGAACCGACCGGCACCAGCAGCCGCTGCGTCGCCTCCTGGTAGGCGCTGGAGAACTCCACCGAGCGCTGCCGGGCGCAGGTGATGGTGAAGTTGTTGACCACCACGTCGACCTGCTCCTGCTCGATCGCCCGGACCCGGTCGGCGATGTCGAACACCACGAACTGCACCCGGCCCGGGTCCCCGAAGATCGCCGCGGCGATCCGCCGCACGATGTCGATGTCGCTGCCGGCCAGCTCCCCGGTCAGCGGGTTGCGGTAGCCGACCAGGTACTTGCCCTGGTCGACCCCCGCGATCAGCCGGCCGCGGGCGGCGATGGCGGCCATCGTCGAACCCGGCGGCATCGCCCCCGGCGGCGGCAGCGGACCGTCCGGGGCCAGGCTCTCCCGGACCTCCGTGCACGGCTCGGCCGGCGCGGCGGCGGCCGGCGCGGCGGGCGGCGGCGGTGGGGCCGCGGTGGCCGGAGCCTCGGTCGGGACCAGCGCGGTGCCCAGCGCGAGCACGGCGGCCACGGCCAGGTAGACCGCCGGCCTGCGGACCTCGACGCGGGAGCCCCCGGCCATCACCGGTACTCCCCCGCCCGCTGCCCGATCCCGATCGCCGCGGCCACCCCGGCCAGCACGAACAGCACTGTCGGCACCACGGCCAGCAGGGCCTGCGCCGCCGCGGCCCGGTCGATGTCGGCGGCGACCCCGGACCGCTCGACGTCGATCGCCTCGGCCAGCTCGG
This sequence comes from Pseudonocardia sp., assembly GCA_030147065.1. Taxonomy (GTDB): domain Bacteria; phylum Actinomycetota; class Actinomycetes; order Mycobacteriales; family Pseudonocardiaceae; genus Pseudonocardia. Next base: position 1,804 of record JASLAP010000606.1, read on the forward strand.
CGTCCAGGTCGGCGAACCGGGAACCGGAGGCCGCCGGCTCGGTGCCGATCACCGACTGCACCGCCTCGTTGAACCGGCCGCTGTCGTCCAGCTCGCGGACCTGCCGGTGGGCCTCGTCCCAGGCCACCACCGCCGCCCGGACGTCGCCGACGTCCGCGCCGTCGGCCTCGGCGGCGGCGAGCAACCCGCCGGCCCGGTCCGGCCCGGCGACCCGGTCCAGCAGCTCGGTGAACGTCCGGTCGGCACTGCCGCCGCCGCGGGCCACCAGCACCAGGTTCTCGTTGCTGCGGGCCTGCAGGACGGCGGTGCGGGCGTCGTCCAGGGCCGTGGTGGCGTCGGTGTGCCGGTCGGCGGCGGCGAGGGCGCTGCCGGAGACCGCCCAGGCCACCGCCCACCACAGCAGCGCCGCGGTCACCGCGACCGCGCACGCGACCAGCCCCGGGTTGAGCACCCGGTTGGTGCGGGACCGCTCGCCGAGCGCCACGTCCAGCACCGCGGCCAGCAACCCGACCCCCAGCAGCAGCACGGCCAGCGGCGGCGCCGAACCCTGCCGGTAGGCCTCGGCCAGCCCGCGGGTGGCCATCGCCCGCAGCTCGGCCGCGGCCGGCAGCATCGACGACTGCATCAGCCGGGAGGCCTGGGTGAGGTAGGACTGGCCCAGCGGCAGGCCCTGCCGGTTGTAGGCGCGCGCGGTGTCCATCAGGCCGGTGTAGACGGGCAGCTGGGTGGTCATCCGGCTCACCGGCGCGGCGGCCGGGTCGCCGTCGGGCAGCAGGCCGGCCGCGTGCACCAGCCGCTCGGCGGCGCGGACGATGTCGGTGTCGTAGCGCGTGCGCACCTGCGCCGGCTCCCGGCCGCCGGCCACGTACCCGCCGGTCGCGGTGGCGTCGGCGTCGGCGAGGGCCTGGTAGAGGGCGGCCGCGTCGGAGGCGAGCGCGGCGGTGCGGGTGTCGCTGTCGCGCACCGCGGAGGTGCGGTCCAGGCCGCTGACCATGCTGACGACCGCCGTGACGACGCACGCGAGCACCAGCAGCAGGCCCACCCGGCGCAGCCGCTCCGGCGTGCTGCTGCCGGTCAGCGGCGGCAGGCCCGGCCGACGGGGGCGCGGCCGACTCCGCGGTGCCCGGCCGCGCCGACCGGCGCCCCCGCTCCCGGCGGGGCGCGCCACCACGCCCGCACTCACCCCATGCACCCCCCAGCGCACGCGGACCGCTCCGCAGGGGCATCACCCTAGTGCCCGCGCGCACCACCCTTCCGAGGGTCACCGGGTGGACCGCCTCAGCCGGGCTGCCGCACCGGCGGCTGACCGCCGATCCGGCTGCTGACCGTCTGCGCCGTGCGCCCCACCTCGTCGAGCAGGCCGGGTACCGCGGTATCGCGCGGATAGCTGACGGCGACGGCGGCGACCGGGTGCCGGGCGTGGTCCAGCACCGCGACCGCGACGGCCGCGATCTCCCGGCTGACCTCGCCGTCCTCGACGGCGTGCCCGCGGCGGCGGGTCTCGGCCAGCAGCCCGCGCAGCGCGGCCAGCGAGCCGGGGCCGGAGCCGTTGCGGCCGGCGAACGCGTCCGGGTCCCCGAACAACGCGGTGACCTGGGCCGGGGGCAGCGCGGCGAGGATCGCCCGGCCGCTCGCGGTCAGCTCGGCCGGCAACCGGACCCCGGCATCGCTGTTGAGCAGCGGGGCGCCGACCGCGCGGCTCTCGATGATGTAGAGGACCTCGGTGCCGTGCAGCACGGCCAGGTGCGCGACGTGACCCGTCCGTTCGGCGAGCCGGGTGAGCGGAACCCGGGCCAGCCGCACCAGGGGCTCCGAGCGGGGGTAGCCGGAGCTGAGCTCGTAGGCCGCCGCGCCGAGGCAGTAGCGCCGCTCGTCGGCCAGGTGCATCACGAAGCCGCTCTCGACCAGGGTGGCCAGCAGCTGGTAGGTCGTCGACCGGGGCAGGTCGAGGTCTCGGGCGAGCGTCGCGGCCGGCACCGGGCCGGCCTGCCGTGCCAGGTGGCGGAGGATCGTCAGCACCTGCCGCGCCGCCGGCACCTTCTCGGGGCGCGGCATCCGTCCGAGCGTAGTAACTGTCCGGGATTCCGGACAGCCGTCGCCGGGTGGTGATGGTGCACCGACGGGTGACGGTGTCGGATAGCGCGATGCCTCCAGTCACCGTCGGCGTCGCGCCGCTGTCCGTTCGGGAGATCATCGCCGTGGCCAGGGAGGGCGCCGGGGTCGCGCTCAGCCCCGAGGCCGAGTTCGAGGTCGCGACCAGCCGCAAGGTGGTCGAGGCGCTGGCCGACGACAGCGAGCCGCACTACGGGGTGTCCACCGGGTTCGGCGCGCTGGCCGCCCGGCACATCCCGGTGGAGCTGCGCGCCGACCTGCAGCGCAGCCTGGTCCGGTCGCACGCCGCCGGTTCGGGCACGGAGGTCGAGCGCGAGGTGGTGCGGGCGCTGATGCTGCTGCGGCTGCACACCCTGGCCACCGGGCGCACCGGGGTGCGGCTGGAGACCGCACGCGCCTACGCCGCCCTGCTCAGCGCCGGGATCACCCCGGTGGTCCGCGAGTACGGCTCGCTGGGCTGCTCGGGCGACCTGGCCCCGCTGGCGCACTGCGCGCTGGCCGCCACCGGGGAGGGCGAGGTCCGCGACGCCGACGGGGTGCTGCGGCCCGCCGCCGAGGCGCTGGCCGCGGCCGGGATCACCCCGGTCGTGCTGGCCGAGAAGGAGGGCCTGGCGCTGATCAACGGCACCGACGGCATGCTCGGCATGCTGGTCATGGCCTGCCACGACCTGACCGCGCTGCTGCAGGCCGCCGACGTCGCCGCGGCGATCAGCGTGGAGGCGCTGCTCGGCACCGACGCGGTGTTCGCCGCCGATCTCCAGCAGCTGCGCCCGCACCCCGGCCAGGCCGATTCCGCGGCCAACCTGCGGGCCCTGCTGCACGGCTCGGCGATCATGGAGAGCCACCGCAACCCGGAGTGCACCCGGGTGCAGGACGCCTACTCGCTGCGCTGCACCCCGCAGGTGCACGGGGCCGCGCGCGACACCCTCGCGCACGCCGCCACGGTCGCCGGGCGGGAGCTGGCGTCGGCGGTGGACAACCCGGCGGTGACGGTGGACGGGCGGCTGGAGAGCAACGGCAACTTCCACGGCGCCCCGCTGGCCTACGTGCTGGACTTCCTGGCCATCGCGGTGGCCGACGTGGCGTCGATGAGCGAGCGGCGCACCGACCGGATGCTGGACACCGCGCGCAGCCACGGGCTGCCCGCCTTCCTCGCCGACGACCCCGGCGTCGACTCCGGGCACATGATCGCCCAGTACACCCAGGCCGCGGTCGTCGCCGAGCTCAAGCGGCTGGCCGTGCCGGCGTCGGTGGACTCCATCCCGTCCAGCGCGATGCAGGAGGACCACGTCTCGATGGGCTGGGCCGCCGCGCGCAAACTGCGCCGCGCCGTCGACGGGCTGACCCGGGTGGTCGCCGTCGAGCTGCTCACCGGCGTGCGCGCCCTGGACCTGCGCCGCCCGCTGGCCCCCGCCCCGGCCACCGGCGCGGTCCGCGACCGCTTCCGCACCGCCGTCGCCGGTCCCGGCCCGGACCGCTTCCTGGCCCCGGAGATCGAGGCCGCCGTGCAGTTCGTCGCCACCGGCCAGGTCGTCGAGGCCACCGGCCTCCCCTTGCGCTGACCCCCTCGTGCGTGCTCCCCGCGGCTCCGCGCTGACCGCCCGGTCCTGGCAGACCGAGGCGCCGCTGCGGATGCTGCACAACAACCTCGACCCCGAGGTGGCCGAGCGGCCCGACGACCTGGTCGTCTACGGCGGCACCGGGCGGGCCGCCCGGGACTGGCCCTCGTTCGACGCGATGGTGCGCACGCTCACCACACTGGCCGACGACGAGACGATGCTCGTGCAGTCCGGACGACCGGTCGGGGTGCTGCGCACCCACGAGTGGGCGCCCCGAGTGCTGATCGCCAACTCCAACCTGGTCGGCGACTGGGCGACCTGGCCGGAGTTCCGCCGGCTGGAGCGGCTGGGGCTGACCATGTACGGCCAGATGACCGCCGGCTCGTGGATCTACATCGGGACCCAGGGCATCCTGCAGGGCACCTACGAGACCTTCGCCGCGGTGGCGGCCAAGCGCTTCGACGGGACCCTGGCCGGCACCCTCACCCTGACCGGCGGCTGCGGCGGGATGGGCGGCGCGCAACCGCTCGCGGTGACCCTCAACGGCGGGGTCTGCCTGGTCGTCGACGTCGACGGGGCCCGGCTGCGCCGCCGGGTCGAGCACCGCTACCTGGACCGGGTGGCGGACTCGCTCGACGAGGCCGTCCGGCTGTGCGCCGAGGCGCGGACGGCCCGGCGGGCGCTGTCGGTCGGGGTGGCCGGCAACTGCGCCACCGTGCTGCCCGAGCTGCTGCGGCGCGGGGTCGAGATCGACATCGTGACCGACCAGACCTCCGCCCACGACCCGCTGTCCTACCTGCCCGAGGGCGTGGACCTCGACGACTGGGAGGACTACGCGGCGAAGAAGCCCGAGGAGTTCACCGACCGCGCCCGCGCTTCGATGGCCAGGCACGTCGAGGCCATGGTCGGGTTCCAGGACGCCGGCGCGGAGGTCTTCGACTACGGCAACTCGCTGCGCGACGAGGCCCGCCAGGGCGGCTACGAGCGCGCCTTCGCCTTCCCGGGGTTCGTGCCCGCCTACATCCGGCCGCTGTTCTGCGAGGGCCGGGGGCCGTTCCGGTGGGTGGCGCTGTCCGGCGACCCCGCCGACATCCACGCCACCGACCGGGCCGTGCTGGAGCTGTTCCCCGACGACGACCGGCTGCACCGGTGGATCCGGGCCGCCGGCGAGCGGGTGGCGTTCCAGGGCCTGCCCGCCCGGATCTGCTGGCTCGGACAGGGCGAGCGCGACCGGGCCGGGCTCCGGTTCAACGAGCTGGTCGCCGCCGGCGAGGTCGCGGCGCCCATCGTGATCGGCCGCGACCACCTGGACACCGGCTCGGTGGCCTCGCCCTACCGGGAGACCGAGGCGATGGCCGACGGCTCCGACGCCATCGCCGACTGGCCGCTGCTCAACGCCCTGGTCAGCACGTCGTCCGGGGCGAGC
>JASLAP010000686.1 GCA_030147065.1 Pseudonocardia sp.
CATCCTGGAAGGCCTGCTCGTCGACGCCGAACGCCGCCTGCACGAAGAAGGGATCGCGGGCGACGTCTACCTCTTCAAGAACAACACCGACTCGGCGGGCAACTCCTACGGCTGCCACGAGAACTACCTGGTCGCGCGGGCGGGCGAGTTCTCCCGGATCGCCGACGTGCTGCTGCCGTTCCTGGTCACCCGCCAGCTGATCTGCGGGGCGGGCAAGGTCCTGCAGACCCCGCGCGGCGCGGTGTACTGCCTGAGCCAGCGCGCCGAGCACATCTGGGAGGGCGTCTCCTCGGCGACCACCCGCTCCCGGCCCATCATCAACACCCGCGACGAGCCGCACGCCGACGCCGAGCGCTACCGGCGCCTGCACGTCATCGTGGGCGACTCGAACATGTCCGAGGTCACCACGCTGCTCAAGGTCGGCTCGGCGCACCTGGTGCTGCAGATGATCGAGGCCGGCGTGCAGTTCCGGGACTTCACCCTGGACAACCCCATCCGGGCGATCCGCGAGATCAGCCACGACCTGACCGGGCGCCGCACGGTGCGACTGGCCGGCGGCCGCGAGGCCAGCGCGCTGGACATCCAGCGCGAGTACTACAGCCGCGCCGTCGAGCACGTCGCCGCGACCGGCAGCGAGGACCCGACGACGCAGCGGGTGCTCGAGCTGTGGGGCCGCACCCTGGACGCCGTGGAGACCGGCAACCTCTCGCTGATCGACCGCGAGATCGACTGGGCGATCAAGAACCGGCTCATCGAGCGCTACCGCAACCGCGACGGCATGGACCTGGCCAACCCGCGCATCGCCCAGCTCGACCTGGCCTACCACGACATCCGCCGCGGCCGCGGGCTGTTCGACCTGCTGCAGCGCAAGTCCCTGGTCGACCGGGTCACCGACGACGGCGAGATCGAGGCGGCCAAGGACACCCCGCCGCAGACCACCCGGGCCAAGCTGCGCGGGGACTTCATCGCCGCCGCCCAGGCCGCCGGGCGCGACTTCACCGTGGACTGGGTGCACCTCAAGCTCAACGACCAGGCCCAGCGCACCGTGCTGTGCAAGGACCCGTTCCGCTCCGTGGACGAGCGGGTTGACCGGCTGATCGCCTCCCTCTGAGCCCGCACCGCCCGGCCCGGGCCGGGGGCCGGGTCAGACGTCCGGGAACATCCGGGCGCGCAGGTCGGCCAGGGTGTCCTGCACCGTGGCCGAGGTCAGGCTCTCGTCGTTGCGGCCCGGCTCGATGCCCAGGGCGCGCAGCAGCGCCGTCGCCGGCACCGCCGGATCGCCGCCCTCACCCAGCACCGGGTGCAGGCCCTGCTCGGCCAGGTGGTGGAACACCAGGTTCACCACGGTCCACGGGTTGAACGTCTCCGGCTCGGCCACGACCCGAGCGTGGGCCCGCCCGCCGGAGCGGTCAAGCCTCGCCGGTGTCGCATCCTGAGACAGCCGCCCGGCGCCCCCCGTGGACCGGTCGCGGCGGTCACCCGCGGGGACATCGGCGCTGGTCGTACGATGCCCGACGTGTCCTCTGCCCGGGCCGAGCGGCTGGTGAACCTGGTCCTCTGCCTGCTGTCCACCCGCCAGTTCCTGACCGCGGAGCGGATCCGCGGCATCGTCCCCGGCTACGCCGACGCCCCGACCGACGAGGCGTTCTTCCGGATGTTCGAGCGGGACAAGAACGAGCTGCGCGAGCTGGGCGTGCCGCTGGAGGTCGGGCGCACCTCCGGGTTCGACGCCGTGGACGGCTACCGGGTCGCCCGCCAGGACTACGAGCTGGGCGAGATCGACCTGGAGCCGGCCGAGGCGGCCGCGGTCGCGCTGGCCTCGCGGCTGTGGGACTCCCCGGAGCTGGCCGGCCCGGCGCACGGCGCCCTGCTCAAGCTGCGCGCCGCGGGCGTGGAGGTCGACGAGGAGCAGGGCCGGGTGCAGCCGCGGGTGGTCACCGCGGACGCGGCGTTCGCGCCCCTGCTGGCAGCCGTGCAGGCCGGGCGGGTGGTCACCTTCGCCCACCGCCGCGGCGGGGAGACCGGCGCCCAGCAGCGCACGGTGGAGCCCTGGGGCGTGGTGTCCTGGCGCGGGCGCTGGTACCTGGTCGGCCACGACCGCGACCGGGACGCCCCGCGCTCGTTCCGGGTGTCGCGGATCAGCCAGCCGGTGCGCGCGATCGGCGCGGCCGGCGCGGTCACCGTGCCCGCCGGGGTCGACCTGATGGCGATGGTGCAGCGCAACGTCTCGCCCCCGCCGGTGTCGGGCACCGCCCGGATCTGGGTCGCCGCCGGCCGGGCGCACGGGCTGCGCCGGCTGGCCCGCCCGGTCGGCCCGCTGACCCACCGCGGGCGCCCCGGCGACGAGGTCGAGATGGACCTGCGCAGCGTGGAGACCGTCGCCCGGTGGCTGGCCGGCCACGGCCCCGACGTCGCCGTGCTCGGACCGGAGGTGCTGATCACCGCGGTGCGGGCGGGCTGGGCCGCCGCGGCGGCCGCGCACGCCGCGGACAGCGCCGACGGCCCGGTCCCCGCCCCCGACGGCGACGTCGAGGACCGGGTCGGCGGCC
>JASLAP010000746.1 GCA_030147065.1 Pseudonocardia sp.
GCGGCAGCGACGGCGGCGCGGCCGGCTCGTCCCAGGCCGACCGCGGACGGTCGGCCGGTGGACGTCCGCCGCCCGAGCCGTTCGCGCCCGGCCCGGACCCGAAGGGCCCGGAGTCGAACGGACCGCCGGACGGCCTCGGCGCGGCCTGCGGGGCGCCGAACCGGTCGCCGCCGAACTGGGCCGGGGCGGGGCCGTCGGACCCGTGCTGGCCGGTCCCGAACTGGGCCGATCCGAACTGGGCCGATCCGAACTGGACCGATCCGAACTGGGGAGCCCCGAACTGCGGCGACGGGGGTTGGTCCGAGCCGAACTGCGCGCCGCCGAACCGGTCCGGGCCGCGGTCCGCCGATCCGAGCGGAGCCGGCTCGAACGGGGCCGACCCGAACTGGCCGGACGGCGCCGGCCGGGTCGACGATCCCGACGACGCGAAGCCGGGGGAGGAGGATCCGGCCCGGCCGGCCGGGGCCAGCTCCGAGGCCGGGAACTCCGAGGTGTTCATCTCGGCGGCGGCCGCCTCGGCCGGCGACATCAGCAGCACGGCCGGCACGGTGACCACCGCGATCAGCCCCTGGCCCGCGGGAGCCGCCTCCAGGCGCACGTCGATCTCGTTGCGCCGGGCCAGCCGGCCGACCACGAACAGGCCCATCCGCCGGGAGACCGCCACGTCGACGGTCGGCGGCGCGGCCAGCTCGGCGTTGATCATCTGCAGGCCGGCGTCGTCGATGCCCACTCCGGAGTCGCTGATCTCGATGACCAGGGCGTCGTCGTTCAGCGCCGAGGCCAGCACCACCGTGGACTCCGGAGGGGAGAACGAGGTGGCGTTGTCCAGCAGCTCCGCGACCAGGTGGACCAGGTCGTTCACCGCCGGACCGGCGACCGAGACGGTCGGCGCCCGGCGGACCACCACCCGCTGGTAGTCCTCGACCTCGGACACCGCGGCGCGCAGCACGTCGTCCACCGGGACCGGGCGGCGGCGGCGCGGCCGCAGCTCCGCGGCACCCGCGAGGACCAGCAGGTTCTCGTTGTTGCGGCGCATCCGGGTGGCGAGGTGGTCGAGCTGGAACAGGTTGCCCAGGTGCTCGGGGTCCTGCTCGTCGCTCTCCAACTTGTCGATCAGGCCGAGCTGCCGCTTCACCAGGCCCTGGCTGCGCCGGGACAGGTTCACGAAGATGTCGTTGATGTTGGTCCGGAGCAGCGCCTGCTCGGCGGCGAGGCGGACGGCCTCGGCGTGCACCGCGTCGAACGCCCGCGCCACCTCGCCGATCTCCTCGTCGGTGTCGATGCCGATCGACTCCACGGCCGCCGACGGCTGCTGCTGGGCGTCGGAGCTCTGGATCCGCTCGATGGCCTGCGGGAGCCGGCGGTGCGCGACGTCGAAGGCCGCGGTGCGCAGGGCGCGCAGCGGACGGATCATCGACCGGGCCACGATGACCAGCAGCGCCAGGGTCAGCACCACCGCGAGCACGACGATCAGCACGTCCCGGGTCGCGTCGGCGCTCGCCGCGGTGGCCAGCCCGTCGGCCTCGGCGCGCAGCCCGTCCTGCAGCTGGGACTCGACCACGCGGATCAGGTCGGCGGTGCGCTGCGCGGAAGCGGCCCAGTTGGCCGGCGCCGCGGTGACGTCCTCGCCGTTGGCGAAGGCGGTCAGCGTGCTCTGCTCGATGCGCTCCCGGTTGTCGACGTCGGTACCGCTGACCACCTGGGCGTAGAGGTCGCGGGTCGCCAGCCGCGCGGAGCCGTTGAACTCGGCGAGCGCGGCGTCGAACTGGGCGCCGGCCGAGCGGGCCAGCGTCTGCTCGGTGGTGGTGGCCTGGTCGGAGGCCAGCGCCGGCAGCAGCGCGGCGTGCTGGCGCTGGACCTGCTCCTTGGCGTCGCCCATCAGCACGATCTCGTCGGCCTGGCGCAGCAGCGCGGTGTCGGGGGTGGTGAAGACCGCCTGGTTGAGGGCCAGCAGCGAGTCGATCAGCGAGCTGTAGGTGGTGATGACCGAGGCCGACGGGTAGCGGGTCTCCAGCACCGCCTGGCGCAGCGGCGCCAGGCCGCCGAGGCGGACCTGCGCCGCGCGGGCGATGTCGGCCGCGGCCGGGCCGAAGTCCTCCGGTGCGGCGGCGGTCAGGGCCGGCAGCGCGGCGTCCACCCGGGCCATCTGCTCGTCGAGCTCGGGGCGGAAGTCGCGGCGGTCCGAGGCGACGAACGCCGCGGCCCGCGAGCGCTCGTTCTGCAGCTCGTGCGCCAGCCCGGACAGCTGCTGGCCGAGGCCGACCCGGTCGACGAAGTCGCCGAGGTCGTTGGCGGTCTGCGAGGTCGTGGTGACCCGCAGCGCGCCCAGCACGCCGGCCAGCACCAGCGGCACGAGCAGGACCACGATCAGCTTGCTGCGCAGTCGCCAGTTCCGCAGTCGCCACGTTCCGTGACGGCGGGGCGAGGTCCGGCCGGTCCGGCCCGGGGGCTCGTCCGTGGCCCGGTCGGCCCCCGGTGGGCCTCCGCCGTCCGGGTAATCTGTCCGGGTGAACGCACCCGGGGCTCCAGGAGGAGGTCCGGCGTGGACACTCACGTCATGTAGCCCTCTCGGTCGGAACGGCGGGTGTGCGCTGCGGATGAACCGCGCGCCTCACCCCTACGGAGGCACGGGGCGGGAGCATACAGTCACGGCGAGGACCGGTTCGCGGAGCCGGTGGTTCACCGGGACGGCTCCCGGCCGATCACCGCGGGCCCGACCCGCGCCCTGGCGTGATTACGCCGTTCGAGCATCCGGAGTGCTCCTGCCGGCCGGAATCGGTGGCTCAGCGGCACTACTCCGCGTTGCACCGGCCCCGCTCGGCTATGTTCGGCTCGGCCTCTGCCGCGCCGGGTCCCGCTCATCGCGGAGCGACCCACGACCGGGGTTGGCCGACCCCTCCCCGGGGTCGCGCCCACCCCTCCCCCCGCCCCGTCCTCACTGGTCGTTCGCGTAGCGGCCGCTCGACAGGAGTTTGCAATGTCAACTACCCCCGTCAGGAGGCCGCGCGGACGCCTGCGCAGCCGGATCGTCGCCCTGGGCGCGGCGGCTCTGCTCCTGGCCGCCGCCGGCTGCAGCGCCCTGGGTGGCTCCGACGCCGAGCCCGAGGGTGTCGAGCCGGCGCCGGGCGGGCTGGAGAAGCCCTCGCTGCGCTTCGGCATCCTGCCGATCGTCGACGTCGCGGCGCTGCCGCGGGCGCAGAACGCCGGCTACTTCGCCGAGGAGGGCCTGACCGTCGAGCTGGTGGTCGTCCCCAGCGGTGCGGCGGCCATCCCGCAGCTGGTCAACGGCGAGCTGGACATGGCCTTCGTGAACTGGCCCTCGCTGCTGCTGGCCCAGTCCCAGGAGATCGAGGACTTCCGGATCGTCTACCCGGGCTACGCCGCCGCCTCGAACTCCTTCGCCATCCTGACCCGCCCCGACTCCACCGTGAAGACCCCGCAGGACCTGGCCGGCAAGCGGATCGCGGTGAACACCCGGGGCAGCATCAACGAGGTGCTCGCGCTGTCGGCGATGCAGACCAACGGGGTGGACGCCAGCGGCGTCCAGTGGGTCGACATGCCGTTCCCGGAGATGATCCCGGCGATGCAGAACGACCAGATCGACGCGGCGATCATGGTCGAGCCGTTCCAGACCGCGGCCTCGCGCAACCTGGGCGCGGTCACCGTCCTCGACATCACCTCCGGCCCGACCGCCGACATCCCGATCGCCGGTGGCGCGGCCACCGCCGAGTTCGTCGCGCAGAACCCGAACACCGTCGCCGCGTTCCAGCGCGCAGTGGCCAAGGCGCAGGCCGACATGGCCGACCGGGCCGTGGTCGAGGAGACGCTGCCGACCTACACCCAGATCGACGCGCCGACCGCGGCGCTGCTCAACCTGGGCGTCTGGCCGACCACCCTGGACACCACCCGGCTGCAGCGGATGGCCGACCTGATGCGCGAGTTCGGGGTGCTCACCGAGCCGGTGGACGTGGCGCCGCTGCTCGAACCGCTGAGCTGACGTGCCGCGCTGGGCCCGCGGGCTGGTGGGGCTGGCCGGCTTCCTCGTGCTGTGGGAGCTGACCAGCCGCACCGGCCTGATCCGCCAGGAGTTCCTGCCGCCGCCGACCGTCGTCGGCGCGCGGCTGGCCCAGCTGGCCGGCGACGGCGACTTCGTCGCCGACGTCATCGCCACCGTGCTGGCCTGGGTGATCGCCATGGGCCTGGCCGTGGTGATCGCGGTACCGGTCGGACTGCTGCTCGGCCAGGTCCCGGTGCTGCGCGTGGCCACCCGGTCGCTGGTGGAGTTCCTGCGGCCGATCCCGTCGGTCGCGCTCATCCCGCTGGCCGTCGTGCTGCTCGGCTCCGGGCCCGAGACGAAGATCACCCTCGCGGTGTACGCCTCGGTCTGGCCGATCCTGTTCAACACCGTCTACGCCCTCGGGGAGATCGACCCCCAGCGCATCGACACCGCCCGCGCGTTCGGCCTCGGCCGCGCCGCGGTGCTGGTCCGCGTCGCGCTGCCGTCGGCGGCGCCGTTCGTGATGACCGGCATCCGGCTGTCCGCGGCCATCGCGCTGGTGGTCGTGGTGACCACCGAGCTGCTCGCCGGCGGGCGCGGCGGCGGGCTCGGCCAGTTCATCGACACCGCCCGCAGCGGCGGCGGCGCGATGGACATCGTGCTGGCCGGCGCGGTCGTCGCCGGGGTGATCGGCTACCTGGTCAACACCGCGCTGGAGTCCGCGCAGCGGCGCTGGCTCGGCTGGTCGGCGGAGGTCGGGCGATGACCGCGGGCACGGTCGCCGGCCCGACCCGCACCCGGTCGGGGGTCCTCGCGGTCGGCGGGTTCCTGCAGCGCTGGGTGGTCTTCGCGGTCGCCGTCGGCGGCTGGGAGCTGGTCGCCCGCAACGCCGACAGCCCGTTCTTCCCGCCGCCGAGCGAGATCGCCACCGAGACCTGGCAGCGCTGGTTCGCCGGACCGGTGCAGCAGCTGTTCCTGTCCGACTTCGGGGTGGCCAACCTGCTGCCCAGCCTGGCCCGGATGCTCGGCTCCTGGGCGCTGGCCGCGGTCGTCGGGGTGGCGATCGGGCTCGCCCTGGGCCGCTCGGCGCGGGCGATGGACTACGTCGGGCCGCTGCTGGCCTTCGCCCGGGCGGTCCCGCCGCCGGTGCTCGTGCCGGTGTTCCTGCTGGTGTTCAACCTGGGCACCCCGATGCAGGTGGCGACGATCGTGTTCGGGGTGATCTGGCCGGTGATCCTGAACGCCGCGGACGGGGCCCGCTCGGTCGACCCGACCCAGGTCGCCACCGCCCGGGCGTTCCGGGTGCCGCGCACCCAGTGGGTGCTCGGCGTGGTCTTCCCGGCGGCCCTGCCCAAGATCTTCGCCGGGCTGCGGGTGAGCCTGTCGCTGGCGCTGATCCTGATGGTCATCTCCGAGCTGATCGGCTCCACCAACGGGATCGGCTACCAGCTCAACACCGCCCGGACGGCCTTCGACTACACCGGGATGTGGGCTGCGGTCGTCCTGCTCGGTGTGCTCGGCTACCTCCTCAACACCCTGCTCCTGGCGGTCGAGCGCCGGGTGCTGCGGTGGCAACCCGGAAGGACCTGACATGGCCGCGATGCTCGAGGTGTCCGGGCTCGGGCACCGCTACGGCGCCGACCCGACCGCTCCGGCGGCCATCGAGGAGGTCTCCTTCGAGATCGCCGCGGGCGAGCTGGTGTGCATCGTCGGCCCGTCGGGCTGCGGGAAGTCCACCCTGCTGCGGGCGATCGCCGGGCTGATGGAACCCAGCCGCGGCGAGGTCGTGCTGCACGGCGACCGGGTCCGCGGGGTGCCCGCGGACCTGGCGGTGGTCTTCCAGGACTACAGCCGTTCGCTGTTCCCCTGGCTGACGGTGGAGAAGAACGTGGCGTTCCCGCTGCGTTCCCGGGTGCCGCGCGACGAGCGCCGGCAGCGGGTCGCCGAGGCGCTCACCGACGTCGGCCTGGACGGCCAGGGCGGCAAGTTCCCGTGGCAGCTGTCCGGCGGCATGCAGCAGCGGGTGTCGATCGCCCGGGCGCTGGCCTACCGGCCGGCGCTGATGCTGATGGACGAGCCGTTCGCCTCGGTCGACGCCCAGACCCGCGCCGACCTGGAGGACCTGGTCCGGCGGGTGCGCAGCGAGCACGACATGACGGTGCTGCTGGTCACCCACGACATCGACGAGAGCGTCTACCTGTCCGACCGGGTGCTGGTGCTGTCCCGGCCGCCGTCCACGGTGTCCAAGACGCTGGTCGTGGACCTGCCCGCGGAACGCGACCAGATCACCACCCGCGGATCGGCGGCCTTCGTCGAGCTCCGCACCGAGGTGGCCCGGCTGCTGCACAGCTGAGCCGGGCCGCCCGCGGTCAGGCCCCCCGGACGCGGTCGACGACCGCGCCGGGGTCGGCCGGAGCCGGGCCGCCCCGCCAGGCGATGTGCTGGTCCGGACGGACCAGCAGCAGGTCGGCGTCGATCTCGCCCCGGCACACCTCGACGACCGCCAGCGGCACGCCGCGGGCGGCGCAGACGTCCCGGAACGCCGCCGCGGCGGTGACCGGTGTGGACGGATCGGACCGGACGAGGAGCGTGAGGTCCGGGCCCAGGGCGTCGTAGAGGGAGCGGCCGTCGGCCAGCCAGGTGTGCGGCAGCCGGTCGCCGGCGCGCGGCCCGGCCGGCTCGGCCGGCTCCGGGACGATGATCGGCGAGTCGCCCAGCCCGAGGTCGAGGACCAGGTCCAGGGCGTGGAACTCGGCCGACTTGGTCTCCTGGATGCGCTCGTGGGCGATCCGGCGGGCGGCCTCCCCGGCCGGGCCGTCGTCGTCGAGGTCGTCGGTGACCAGCTCGCCGGACAGCGTCTGCATGTTCGCCACCGCGGCCTCGATGATCCGCTCCTGCACCGGGCGCCGTTCGGCCTCGTAGCTGTCCAGCAGCCCCGGCCCGCCCCAGCCGGCGAGCACCGCGGCCAGCTTCCAGCCCAGGTCGACCGCGTCCCCGACGCCGGTGTTGAAGCCGTGGCCGCCGAACGGCGGGTTCAGGTGCGCGGCGTCGCCGGCCAGGAACACCCGGCCCACCCGGGCCCGGTCCACCAGCTCCATCCGCGCGGTCCACGGGTCGGTGGACAGCACCGTCGCCGGCACCGGGACCCCGGCGATGGCGTCGATGATCCGCTGCGGGTCGCGCTCCCCGGCCTCCCGGTCCACGTCGAAGGCGATGGTCCACCAGGTGCCGTCCCGGTCCAGCGGGCCGGTCAGCGTCGGGGCCTGCGGGTTGACCGTCCAGTAGTGCACGGCCGGGCCGTGCCGGACGTGCTCCCACAGCTCGGGGGAGTGGAACACCATGCCGAAGTTGGGGCGCAGTGCGTGCTCGCCGACGTAGGCCGCGCCGATCTGCTCGCGGACCCGGCTGCGCGGGCCGTCGCAGCCCACCAGGTAGTCCGCGGTGACGACCGAGGTGGCGCCCGACTCCTCGGCGACGCTCACCCGGACCCGGTCCGGGTCCTGCTCGACCCCGACCACGGAGTGCCCGGTGACCAGCGTGCACGCCGGCAGCTCGCGGACGACCTCGCGGAGCAGGTCCTCCAGCACGAACTGCGGTGCCTGCTGGCCGAGCTCGGCGAACCGCTCACCGTCCGGGACCAGACCGAACACCCCGGAGAACCGGGAGAGCTCGCGCCCGTTCAGCGTGGTGCAGAACACGACGTCCTGGGAGAACGACACCGGCAGCGGCGCGACCGCGCGCAGCCGGTCGGCGATGCCCCACCGGCGCAGGTGCTCCATGGTCCGGACGTTGATCGTCTTGGCTCGCGGCCGGGACCGGGACACGGCCGTCCGCGGCTCGACGACGAGGCACTCGACCCCGCGGCGGCCGAGTTCGACGGCGGCCGACAAGCCGACCGGACCGCCCCCGGCCACCACCACCCGGGTCGAACCCGGCAGTGCTCCGCTCACCCTGCTGGCCGGTCGCGGGTTGGAGCTCCAGAGCGCACCAGAGCACGTTATCCAGCCGACTGTCGCAATCGAACAGGGCACAGGTCACAGTCAGTTGCGAGGTGACGGTCTGCGACACGTTCCGACACGCCCGGCGTGACGCGCGCCCGATGACCGGGGGTCACCGGGCGCGCGCACGGAACGGCGTGCTGGACGGTCAGCCGCCGTCGGTGCTGGTGCTGGTGCTGGCGTCTGCGTCGGCCTCGCCGGCGTTCTCGGCCGCTGCCGCGTCCTCGGCGGCAGCGGCGTCCAGGGCGGCTGGGTCGCCGCCCGCGGCGAGCAGCGCGTCCTCGGCCGCGGTCACCCCGTCCTGGGCGGCCAGCAGCGTCACGTACGCCGCCGTCAGGCTGTCCTCGGCCGCGGTCGCCACCGCCTCCTCCGCCGCAGCGTCCTCGACCGCTGCGTCCTCGACCGCTGCGTCGTCGGCTGCTTCGTCGTCGGCCTCGGCGGCATCGGCGGCGTCCACCCGGGCCTTGATCTCGGCCAGCCGGTCGGCCACGACCTGGGCCGGGTCGACCGCGGCCTCCTCGGCGGCGATGTCCTCGGCGGCGGCAGCCTCGGCATCGGCCGCCGCGGCGGCCTCCTCCGCGGCTGCCTCGGCCGCGGCGGCGTCCCCGCCGACCGCGACGACCACCGCCTCGGCCGCGGCCACGCCTTCCGCGGCGGCAGCCTCGGTGGTCTGGGCGGCGAGGAAGCTGTCCTCAGCCGTCGCGAGCGGGTCCGCCTCCGCCTCCGCGTCAGCGGCCTCCTCGGCTGCTGCGGCGTCGTCCTCCGCTGCCGCCGCTTCTTCCTCGGCTGCGGCCTCCTCCTCGACCGCGGCGTGCGGGTCGGCGGCGGGTAGCGCGGCCACCTCCGACGCGGTGCTGACGACGGCGGTGTCCGGTCCGGTGGCCATCCCGACCCCGATCACCGTGCCGACGCCCAGGCCGAGGGCCACGATCGCCGACAGCATCGTCTTCTTCGTGCGCGTGTTCATCATTCCTCCGCGCCCATCAGGGCCTCGAGTCGTAGTGCGTAGTAGTGCTGGGGAGCGCCTACGCGAGGGGATGCTACAGAAATGCGGGGAATGGTCGAGGCCGGTCGTTGCGGAGTCGCATGCGGCCGCCACGGGGAGGGCCGTGATCAAGAAGTGATCATCTTCTGAGGAGTGTAATGCCTGCTCGTGGCGTCGCGAGTCGGCATGAGGTGGCTCAGTGGTGATCGATCCAACCCCGTGGCCGAGCCGGATACCGATGGTCGAATTGCTCCGTTCGGCCCAGCAGGAGTCGACGCCGTCCTCGTGCGCCATTCCCTTTCCGGCGGCATTCGGCGAATCCGCGCACGGAAGCCGACGGCGGACAGTTCTGTCACCTTCCCGCCGCGTTCGAGGACGGGGCGCGCCGATTCCGCGGGCGTCCGCTGGCGCCGGCTCCGGGGCCACCGGCCGGGCTGCGACTGCCTGCGGGCACCGCGCAGCTGCAGCACCACGACGACTCAGCAGGATGGCGCGCATGACCGCTGACCGAAGCCAACGACTCCGGATCCTCGACGGCCGCTTCTCGATCGACCACATCACCGACGACAGCGGACCGCTTCCGACAGGCGGCTGGCTCGCCCTCGTACACGCTCCGGACGGACGGACGATCATCCAGCGGGATGACGACGCCGCAGATGGCGGGTGGGTAGCGCTGTGGAGCGGCGACCAGCCCCACGATCCGCAGGCGACCGGCATGTTGAGCGCCATAGTCGGGCCACTGGCGGACGCCGCGATCCCGGTGATGGCGACGTCGACGTTCCACGCCGACCTGGTTCTCGTGCCATCGACCAGGCTGGACGATGCCGTCGCAGCGCTGCGCAACGCCGGACACTCCGTCGAGTAACGGCGATCACGACGAACGAGCGGGCGCGGTGACGGAAGGGCTCATCCGGCGTCGGGCACGGCCGGGATGTCGAGAACGGCGAGGAAGGCGGTCGCCGCGGGCGTGCGGCCGTCGCGGCTCCAGATGACGTACTCGACGCGAGCCGGCGCATCGACGACCTCGATCGTGGTCACGCCGGTGAGCTGGGGCACGTAGGCGGAGGGGAGCATGGCGATGCCGAGGCCCTGCTCGACCAGCCGGGCGATGAGGTACCCCGTCGTCACCTCGAAGGCGACGTCGCGGCTCAGGCCGGCCGCGGAGAAGGCCTGATCGGACTGGGCGCGCCCGGCGGTCCCGGCCGGCAGGTCGACGAAGACCTCCGAGGAGAGCCGGTGCAGGTCGACCACCGCCTCCCCGGCGAGGGGGTGCTCCGGCGCGACCACCGCCACGAGCCGGTCCCGCGCGAGTTCGCGGGCGGCGACGCCACGGGGGCGCGAGGTCGTCGGCAACCCGAGGAAGGCCACGTCGACGGTCCCCTGCTCCACGTGCTCGATGAGTTCCTCGCTGGGGCGCACGCGCGCGCTGATCCGCACGTGCGGGTAGCGCCCGCGGAACTCGCGCAGGGCGTCCGCGATGTCGATCGCGGCGACCGTGGAGATCAGGCCCACGGCGAGCCGTCCGCGCACCTCGCCGACCGCCGCGGCGACCTCGGCGGCCGCTCGCTCCGCAGCCTCCAGGCACTGCCGGGCCGCGGGCAGGAACGCCGCACCGGCCGGGGTCAGTCGCACCCGGCGGCTGGTGCGCTCGAAGAGCCGGGCGCCCAGCTCCCGTTCCAGACGGGCGATCTGGTGGCTGAGCGCGGACTGGACGACCAGGCACCGCTCGGCGGCCCGGGTGAAGCTGTTCGCCTCGGCGACGGCGACGACGTAGCGGATCTGCTGGAGCTCCACCTGTCCATCTTCATATGAGATCGATGGTCTGACAAACATGCATTGGACTCATTGATAACCGTCGGCTGGGATCGGGAGCGTGACGAGTCCAGCGAGACGGAGAGAAGAAGTGGCAGCACAGGATGAACTGCGGCACCGGGTCGGCAACGGGTGGCCGGGCGTCGCGGCGATCACGGCCAGCCTGTTCGTCTTCCTCACCACCGAGCTGATGCCCGTCGGCCTGCTCACCCCGCTGGGCCTCAGCCTGGGCGTGTCGACGGGCACCGCCGGACTGATGGTCACCCTGTACGGCATCTCGGCCGGGCTGGGCGTGCCGTTCATCGTGGCCTGGACCAGGCGTGTCGACCGGCGCGTGCTGCTGTCGGCGCTGCTGGTGGTGCTGGCCTCGGGGAACCTGGTCACCGCGGTCTCCCCGAGCTACGCCCTGGTGCTGGCGACGCGGCTGGTGACCGGTTTCGCCAGCGGGGTGTTCTGGGCCATCGGGGTGAGCATGGCGATGCGGATCGTCCCCGAGCGCCACGCGAGCAGGGCGGCCGCGGTGGTGATGTCGGGCATCTCGATCGCCGCGGTGGTGGGCATCCCGCTGGGGACGGTCGTGGAGAGCCTCACCGACTGGCGGACCACGTTCCTCGTCTGGGCCGGGCTCAGCGTGCTGGTGCTCGTCGCGGTCGCCACCGCGGTCCCGTCGCTGCCCTCGCAGAACGCGGTCCCGGTCCGGGAGGTCTTCGGGCTCCCGCGCGGGAACGCCCGGCTGCGCCTGGTGCTGCTCGTCGTCGTGTGCTTCGTGCTGGGCCACTTCGGCGCGTACACGTTCGTCCGGCCCCTGCTGGAAGGCAGCGCCGCCGCCACACCCGCATTCGTCACGGTGTGCCTGGTGGTCTTCGGGGTCGGCGGCGCGGTGGGCAACTTCATCGCCGGCTACACCGTGACCAGGAACCTGCGGGCCAGCTTCGTCGCCGGTGGGGCGGGACTCGTGGGGACGCTGGTGCTGCTCGCGATCGGCCAGGGGCAGATCGTCGTGCTCGTCCTGCTGGCCTTGTGGGGCGTCTCCTACGGCGTCACGCAGCTGAGCCAGCTCACCATGACGCAGGCCGCCGCACCGGAGACCTTCGAAGCCGCCATGTCGCTCAACACCATGGCGTACAACACGTCCATCGCAGTCGGGGCGCTCATCGGCGGACTGCTCGTCGACAGCCTCGGCGTCAGCAGTGTGGCCTGGTTCGGTGCGGCGCTGACCGCGGTCGCGCTGCTCATCGTGCTCGGCACCCCCCGGACGACCTCGGATGAGCTCGCTACGAGGGGGTGAGCGGTACCCCGGATCCCGCTCCGCGGCACGGGCGCTGCGCGGAGGCCGTCAGCGGTGGGCCGGCCACCCGTCGGACAGGTGCGCGAAGCCGTCCGCGGCCGAGCGCCACGCGTAGGCCCAGCAGACCGTCCCGTCCGCCGGCACGACCACCCGGACCCGCTGGTAGTCGGGGCCCTCGTAGGCGTCCAGGCGGGGGAGGAGGGCGGCCGGGTCGCGCACCGGCACCACCGACCCGGGAGCGGTGCCGGGCAGGTCGGGCAGCCAGGCCGGGTAGCCGAGACCGGTGTCGCGCACCTGGCCGTCCACCCGGACCCGGCGCGGCGGCCCGACGGCGTGCGGAGCGACGAGTGCCCAGGACGGCTCCCCGGGTTGCAGCAGTCCGTAGGTGAACAGGGCGGTCGGCCACTGGTCGGGGTGCGGGGCGCCGGCGACGGTCCCGGCGTCCAGGCCGTCTCCGGGGCCGGCGGCCCCGTCCAGGTGGGCAGCCTCGGCCTGCGGCACGTCCGCGCACCGCACCGGGGCGCCGTCGACCAGCAGCGGACGCCGGATCGCGGCGTGCCCGAGGTAGCACCACGGCTGCTCGACGACGCCCCCGCCGTCCAGGGTCACCGTGCCGGTGCGTAGCCGGGCCAGCCGGAACCGCTCGTCCCGGCCCTCGCAGCGGTCCAGCACGGCCACCTGCTCCGGGGTGGCCAGCCAGGCCGCGTGCGTCTCCTCGACGCCGGGCGCCGCGGCGAGGACGGCGGGGCGCTGGCCGTCGCGGTAGCGGAGCCCGGCCGCCCACACCGCGGCCAGGTCGCGGGTCCGCGCCCGCAGCACGACGACCGGGTCCTCGCCGAGGC
>JASLAP010000023.1 GCA_030147065.1 Pseudonocardia sp.
CGCATGCCGAACTGCACGGTGGGGTCCTCTCCCTGCAGCCGTGGCCCCACCCGACACCGTGCCGCTGCGGCATGGTCAAGCCCGCCGCTCCGGATCCGGCTCGTCACGCGGTCATCGCCGGTCCCGTGCACCGCGTGCGCCCCACACGACGGCAGTGACCGTGATGACGACGAGGCACGGCACGAGCAGCGCGACCGTCCCGACCCCCGCGGGCATGCTCCACGGAATGAGCAGGCGCGATGCCGGCCATTGCGCCTGCGTGCTGCACCCCGTGTACGCCGGGCCGCCCAGCGCCGGGTCGACCCGGCCGAGCAGCAGGATGTCGACACCGGCGGCGAGCACGTTCAGGGCGACCCGCGGCGGGGGTCGGCAGTGCCGCAACGGCAGCCTCAAGCCTCAGGCCAGGTGAGCTGCGCCACATCCGGCGGGCTTGAGTCGGACGCGACGTCACGGTCTGGGATCGGGGATGTCCACCCGCCTCGACACCTGGAGGGACTGTGGCAGCCGGAACGACGCTGATCACCGTCGAGGAGTTCTTCGGCCCACCTGCCCGCAGCCGCCCAGATCTCCCCGGGCGGCACGAAGGTCGCCTACCTCGCCCCGTGGCGGGACCGCCTCAACGTGGTCGTCCGCGACCTGGACGGCGACTGGCCCGACACCGACGCCTCCGACGACCCGGCAGCGCGGCGCGTGACCTCCGACGACCGGCGCAGCATCGAGACGTTCTTCTGGGCCGCCGACGGCCGGTACCTGCTGTTCACCCAGGACACCGACGGCGACGAGAACCACCACCTGCACCGCGTCGACCCGACCCGCCCCGAGGAGCCCGCGGTCGATCTCACCCCGATCCGGGGGGCGCGCGTGCTCGGCAGCCTTCACGCCGGACCGGTTCGCGGCCGCGATCAGCTACACCGTCATGTCCGACCTCGTCGACATGAACAGGTCGGCCCTCCCGTTCGTCGGGCGCATCATCCGGAACTCCTACCTGCGCTACATCGGCGACCCGGACGACCCCGCGCAGGAGGCCGACATGCTCGCCCGGTCCCCGATCAGCCGGGTCGACGACATCACCGCCCCGATGCTGCTCGTCCACGGCGCCAACGACCTCCGGATCAACCGCCGCCACTCCGACCGAGTCGTCGAGGCGCTGCGGGCCCGCGGCGCCGAGGTGGAGTACCTGCTCAACGAGCGTGAAGGCCGCTGGTTCATCAACCCGGACAGCAACATCGAGCTCTACCGCACCCTGGAGCGGTTCCTCGCCCGCCACCTGGGCGGGCGCGCCGCGGGAGAGGACTGAACCGTGCCGTACCTGCTGCTCGCCGCAGCGATCGTCCTCGAGGTGACGGCAACGATCAAGCTGCGCCTGTCCGACGGCTTCACCCGGCCCGTCCCGTCGATCCTGGTGGTGATCGGCTACCTCGGCGCCTTCGGCCTGCTGTCGCAGGTACTGAAGGCCGGGATGCCGGTCGGGCGTCGGGAGCGGTGGCACGTCTCACAGGTCCCGACGCTTGAGCGTGCCGCGGCGGCACGGCCTTCCCTGGTGGTCCGACCGGCACTGCAGCCGGTCGCCCGACCTCCGGGAGGACACCGTGACCACGCCCGCTCCACGGGGCCGCGCCCTGCGGGCCAGCCCCGCCGTCTACTTCACCTCCTACGGGCTGTCCCTGCTCGGCACGGGCATCGCGAGCGTCGTCCTGCCGCTGCTGGTGCTCGACCGCACCGGCGACATCCTGGCCGCCGGGGTGCTCGCCACCGTGGCCACGGCCGCCTCGGCCACGACCGGGGTGGTCGCCGGGCTGCTGATCGACCGGCTCGACCGCCGCGCGGTGTCGATCGTGTCCGGCCTGCTCGCAGCGGTCTCGGTCGCCGCCCTGCCGCTCGTCGACGCGCTGTGGGGCCTGGACATGACCTGGTTCCTGGTCCTCGCCGTCGTCGGCGCGGTGGTCCGGGTGCCGGGCATGACGGCCCAGGAGGTCCTGCTGCCCGCCCTGGCCCGACTCGGACCCGCGGGCCCCGGCCGGCTCGACCGGCTGGTGGCGACCCGTGAGACCGTCGGCAACACCCTGGTCCTGGCCGGGCCCGGCCTCGGCGGACTGCTGGTCGCGATCCTCGGCCTGACCCCGACCCTGCTCCTGGCCACGGCCGCGACGAGCCTGCTCGCCGCCCTGACCACGCTCCTGCTCGATCCCCGTACCGGGCGCGTGCCCGAGCGTGGGCGGGACGCGACCGGAGCCGGCGGCGCGGCCCGCCGAGCGGCGGCCGACCTGTGGACTTCGTGGCGGTTCCTCGCCGGCAACCGGCTCGTCCTGGGCGCCACCCTGATCACCGCGATGCTCGTCGCTGTGCTCAGCTCCCTGCAGACCACCCTGATGCCGGCCTACTTCACCGCACAGGACCTCCCCGCCCTCACCGGGCTGACGCTCTCCGCCCTCGCCGCAGGCGGCATCGCCGGCTCCGCGCTCTACGCCGCCACCGCCGGCCGGATCAGCCGCCGCACCTGGTTCGTCGTGGGGATGACCGGCCTGATCGTCGGGTTCGTCGGCATCGGCTCGCTCGCCTCGCCGTGGGTGGTGCTCGCCGGCGCGGCGCTGGTCGGGCTGACCAACGCCCCGGCCTCGGCCATCCTCGGCGTGCTCACCATCGAGGCCACGCCCGACCCCATGCGCGGCCGCGTCCTGAGCGCGCAGAACACCGTCATGCTCGCCGCACCCGCCTTGACCAGCGCCCCGCTGGCCGCCGTCGCCGCCGTCGCCGGGCTCCCCGTCGCCGGGGCGATCGTCGCCGGGCTGGCCGCCGTCACCGCGATCGTCGCCCTCGCGGCACCGGCGTTCCGGTCGCTCGACGACGGGCGGGCCAGGGAGCCGGCGCCGCCCCCGCCGACGGGGGTGGTCGGAACCGGACCCAGCCGGCTGGACGACGACCCCGCCCACCGCTGCCGAACCGGCGGCGGGTCGGGCGACGTCACTGTGGCTCCGGTCAGGGGAGCTGCAGGTCCCGGAGCTGCCGGCGGGAGCTGATGTCGAGCTTGCGGAAGATGCTGCGCAGGTGGGCCTCGATGGTGCGCGGGCTGAGGAACAGCTGCGCGCCGACCTCCCGGGAGGTCGCTCCGGTGGCCACCAGCCGCGCGATCTGCAACTCCTGCGCGGTCAGGGTGTCCGACGGTTGGGCGGACCGGCTGCGCGGGCGCTCGCCGGTGGCACTCAACTCCCGCGCGGCGCGCGCGGCGAACGCCTCCACACCCATCTCGGACAGCATCCCGTGGGCGGTGCGGAGCTGCTGGCGGGCGGCCTGCCGGCGACCCTCGCGGCGCAACCACTCGCCGTAGACGAGGTGCGTGCGGGCGAGGTAGACGGTCATCCGGCAGGCTCGCAGCAGCTCGATCCCCTCCCGGTAGTGCTGCTCCGCGACCGGCCCGGTACTGATCAGCGCTCGCGAGCGCGCCGCCAGCCCGAGCGCCCACCGCGAGCCGCTGGCGCGGGCCCGCACGTCGAGCTGCTCCAGCGCGGCGCTCGCGCGCTCGGGCTGCTCGGCGCGGGAGGCCGCCTCGACGAGCTCGGGAAGACTCAGGTTGACGTGCGGTGGGTCGAGGGAGGCGCACGCGCGCTCCGCGGCGTCCAGCGCTACCGCGTAGTCGCCCAGACCGTTGTGCAGCACCGCCCACGCGAGTTCCGCGAGCGCGACCTCGGCACCGTTCCCGCGGGCGGTCGCCTCCTGGACCGCGGCGGTGTGGATCTCGACGGTCTCGGCCTCGCGCCCCTGCCAGGCCGCCAGCACCAGCCGGCCGAAGCGCAACGGCACGCCCCCGGTCACCTGCTCGACCGCGGTCCCCTCGGCGGTCAGCTCGGTGGCCCGGGCCAGCTCGCCGGCGAGCACCGACACGGACGCCAGGAACGGCAGCGCGGCGGGGAGCGTGGCCAGCGCGCCGGCGTCGCGGGCGAGCCGGACGTGCCGATGAGCCAGCACGTAGAGCAGCTCGTCGTCGAACAGCCTCATCGCGGTCCGGCCGGCCAACCACAGCCAGCGGGTGGTGCCCCCCTCGCCCGGGGGCCCCGTCGAGGGATCGTCGGCACGGAAGGCCTCGAGCGCGCGGCGGAGCTCGGGCGCGCCAGCTGCGAAGCCGTGCGTGAAGGTCGTCACCAGCCCGTCGAGCAGCAGGTCGGCGGGCCCCGGCGGTCCGGGGGGTGCGGGTGCCGCCCGGGCAGCGTCGGCCACTGCCGACAGGCCACGGCCGTCGCCGAGGCCGCCGGTGATGATGGCCGCGTCGAAGGCGTGCAGGTAGGTCTCGCGCGACAGTGCGGCGTCGAGCGGGCCGAGTCTCTTCGCCGCGTCCAGCAGCATCCCCGGCACCTCGCTGCCGCGCGTCCGGTCGAACGCGATCTGCGCGCGCAGCAGCTCGATCCGGGCGCCCCGCAGCGCGTCCAGCGGGCCGACCGAGGCGACCGCCAGCAGCTCCAGGGCGGTCTCGGACGCACCGGCCTCACGCTTGGCGTGCGCGGCCTCCAGCGCCCGACCCGCACGGCGCGCAGGATCAGGGGCCAGCTCGGCCGCCCGCTGGAGGAACGCGGCTGCCGCGGCCAACCCACCCCGGGCCCGGGCCCGGCCGGCCGAACGCTCCAGCTCCGCGGCGGCCTCCTCGTCGGTGCCCGGCACCGCCTGTGCGCGGTGCCAGGCGCGCCGGTCCGGGTCGACCTGCGGGTCGGTGGCGGCGGCCAGCGCTTCGTGGGCGCGGCGCTGGTCGGGTGGCGTGGCCGCCCGGTACACCGCCGAGCGCACGAGCGGATGCCGGAACCGCACGCGGGTGTCGAACTCCAGCAACCCGGCCGCCTCCGCGGGCGCCGCCGCCTCCCGGCCGATCCCCAGGTGCGCGACCGCGCGCCACAGCAAGGGCGCATCGCCGGTCGGCTCGGCCGCGGCCACCAGCAACAGCAGCTGGGTGTCGGACGGCAGGCTTCCCGCGCGGCGCCGGAAACCGTCCTCGACCCGGCGGGGCACGCTCGCCACGTCGGGCAGCTCGAACCCGCCCGCCAGCTGCGCCGGCGGCGCTCCGCGCGGCAGCTCCAGCAGCGCCAGCGGGTTGCCCCGCGCCTCGGCCACGATCCGGTCCCGCACCACGTCGTCCAGCGGCGCACGGACCGCGGCGGCCAGCAGCGCCCGCGCGTCGGGGTCGGGCAGCCCGACCAGCCGCAGGTCGGGCAGCCCGACGAACGCCGAGGGGTCGCCGTCGCCGGGATCGCGCAGCGCGAACACCAGCACCAGCTGCTCGGCGGCCACCCGCCGCGCGACGAAGGCCAGCACCTGCGCGGACGCCTGGTCCAGCCACTGCGCATCGTCCACCACGCACAGCAGCGGCCCGTCCTCGGCCACCTCGGCCAGCAGGCTCAACACCGCCAGCCCCACCAGGAACCGGTCCGGCGCGGGCCCGTCACGCAGCCCGAACGCCACCCCGAGCGCGGCCTGCTGCGGCCCGGGCAGCGCCTCGGCGCGCGCCAGCAACGGCGCGCACAGCTGGTGCAGGCCGGCGAAGGCGAACTCCGCCTCGGCCTCCACACCGGCCGCGTCCTCGACCCGGAACCCGGCCGCAACGGCGGTCTCCCGCGCGTGCTGCAGCAGGGCGGTCTTGCCGATCCCGGCCTCCCCGCGCACCACCAGCACCCCGCAGCGCCCCTCCTGGCAGAGGGCGAGCAGCCGCTCGACCGCCGCGTGCTCGGCGCGCCGCCCCACCAGCATCGTCTCGTCCTCTCAGGGCGCGCAGGCCCCCCGCCGACAGAGATCGACGCGACCGCCGGCCACCGACGCGAACCTACCGGCTCGACGTGGTCGTCCACGAGCGTGGTGGGCCGAGCGACGGGACCGGAACCGTGCCGTGAGGGCAGGGATGCGGGCAGTCGCCGACCCGGTCGGCGAACCCGCCCCCGTCGACCGATCAGGGGAACCGCAGGTCCCGCAGCTGTCGACGGGAGGTGATGTCCAGCTTGCGGAAGACGCTGCGCAGGTGGGCCTCGACCGTGCGCGGGCTCAGGAACAGCTGCGCGCCGACCTCGCGGGACGGTCTCCACACCGGCCGCGTCCTCGACCCGGAACCCGGACGTGACGGCCGACCCACGAACGTGCTGCAGCAGGGCGGTCTTGCCGATGCCGGCCTCACCGCGCACCACCAGTACGCCGCTCTCGCCACCCTGGGCCCGGGCGAGCAGGCGTTCGACCGCCTAGTGCTCGACGTGCCGGCCCCAGCAGCATCGTCCGTCCCCCTGCGTCGGCACGGGGTCGATTGCGGTGATTGTCACCGATGCGAACTCCGCGGGGACGAAGGGGTCGTCGGGAGGGCGACCGCCCCGTGCCGTCCTCGCCGACGCGATCAGGGACTTCCACCGACGCGGCCGGGGCGCCGTTCTCGGGAGTCTGGGACCCGACAGCAGTGCGACCGGGGAGAGCGACCGTCATGATCAGCAGCGAGCGCGTGACCGCCGTCGTGCGCACCGGCCGGGCCGGGCGGTACGCCGACTGGCGGGCCTCTCCCGAGCTCCTGCGGTCGTGGCACCGGCAGGGCCCTCTGCGGCGGGATCGACACCGCCGTGTTCTTCCCCGCCGACGACGAGCGCCTCCCGCAACGGCACCGCCGCGAGCGGGCCGCGAAGGCGATCTGCGCCGCGTGCCCGGTCCGCCGGCCGTGCGCCGTCCGCGCCCTGGTCCACCGGGAGCTGCACGGCGTCCGGGCCGGGCTGTCGGAGGCCGCCCGCCGGCGTCGGCTCACGCACCCCTGACCGCCCCGACGACACACGGAAGGAACAGCTGTGGCCTGGAGCACCCGCGAGCTCGCCGACCTCGCCGGCACCACCGTGCGGGCGGTGCGGCACTACCACGACGTCGGTCTGCTGGAGGAACCGCGACGGCGCACCAACGGCTACAAGCAGTACGGCGTGGCGCACCTCGTCCGGGTCCTGCGGATCAAGCGCCTCGCCGACCTCGGGTTCACCCTGCCGCAGATCGCCGAGCTGGGCGACGCGGACCAACACCCCCGCGAAGCGCTCCGCGGGCTCGACGCCCACCTCGCCCGGACCCTCGACCAGCTGCAGGACGTGCGCGCCGAGGTCCGCCGGATCCTCCAGCAGGCCGCGCCGACCGACCTGCCGCCCGCGCTGGCCGCGAGGATCCGGGACGCCGACCTGTCCGCGGCCGACCGCGCCCTGCTCGTCGTGCTGACCAGGGTGCTGGACCTCGCGGTGGTCACCGACTTCGTCGACACGCTGCGCGGCCTCCCGGCGAGCCCGGCGGCGCCCGTGTTCGACCAGCTGCCCGCCGACGCCGATGCCGCGACCCGCCACGAGCTCTCCCTCAGGCTGGTGCCGCCGAGCCGGACCCTGCGCGTGATGCTCCCCCGCCTGCGCGGTGCGACCACCGGGATGAGCCCCGCCGCGGCCCGGACCCTCGACGAGGCCGTGCGCGACCTCCACAACCCCGCGCAGTCCGACGTCCTGCGCCGGGTCGGGCTCCTGCTGCGCGCACGCCCCGACCCGGTCCGGCCTCCGCAGGTGGGGTTGACCGTGCCGCAGCGGCACGGAGTGCACTTCACCGTGATCAGCACGAGCCGCCCGTCGAGCACCACCGGAAGACCATGAACCAGCGACGCATCCCCCGGCACATCCCCCGGCGCCCTGTCCTCGCCGCGGGCCTGTCGGGATCGTGCTGCCCCCGTACCGCGCACCGCTGGTCCTGGCCGTCTACACCGACCCCGGACGACCCGGGGTCGGCAGGGGCAACGCCACCCATCGCCGAGGCGACCGCGATCGCGGTCCGCCGCCTCGTCCGCTAGCAGCAGGCACGCAAACTCACAGGAGGAGACCATGGGACACGTCGTCGTCGGGAACGAGAACAGCACCCCGATCGAGCTCTACTACGAGGACCAGGGGGACGGCCGGCCCGTCGTCCTCATCCACGGCTACCCGCTCAACGGCCACAGCTGGGAACGCCAGACGCGCGAGCTGCTCGCCGCCGGCCACCGCGTCATCACCTACGACCGCCGCGGCTTCGGCCGCTCGTCGAAGGTCGGATCCGGCTACGACTACGACACCTTCGCCGCCGACCTGAACGTGCTGCTGGAGACCCTCGACCTCCGCGACGTCGTCCTCGTCGGTTTCTCGATGGGCACCGGCGAGCTCGCCCGCTACGTCGCCCGCTACGGCCACCAGCGGGTCGCGAAGCTCGCCTTCCTCGCCGCGCTGGAGCCCTTCCTCGTCGCCCGGGACGACAACCCCGAGGGTGTGCCCCGGGACGTCTTCGACGGCATCGAGGCCGCGGCCAAGGGCGACCGGTACGCCTGGTACGAGCAGTTCTTCTCCAACTTCTACAATCTCGACGACAACCTCGGCCGCCGCATCAGCCAGGAGGCGGTCACCGCCAGCTGGAACGTCGCCGTCTCCAGCGCTCCCGTGGCCGCCCACGCCGTCGTCTCCTCGTGGATCGAGGACTTCCGCGCCGACGTCGAGGCCGTCCGCGCCAGCGGCACGCCGGCCCTGATCCTGCACGGCACCGCCGACCGGATCCTCCCCATCGACGCCACGGCCCGCCGCTTCCGCCAGGCCCTGCCCGAGGCGCAGTACGTGGAGATCGACGGCGCCCCGCACGGGCTGCTGTGGACCCACGCCGACGAGGTCAACGCCGCGCTGCGCGCCTTCCTGTCCACCGCCGACTCCGAGGATTCGCGATGACCACCACCATCGCTGCCTCCACCGGCGCGCCGACCCGCGTCGCCGACCTCGCCGGGCGCGCGTCGCTGGCGCTCTGCGCACTGTCCACGGCGGTCGCCTTCGCCGATGGCGTCACCCGCGTCGCCGCGGCTCCCGCCGAGCGGGTCCTGACCGAGTTCTGGAGGGACCACGGCCTACCTCGTCTTCGCCGGCATGTGGGCGTTGCTCGCGGCCCGGCCGGGTTCACAGCCGGGGACGTGGGAGCTGATCGTGCTGCACAAAGTGGTGATCACCGCGCAGGCACTGCTCGTTCTCGATCTGCCCGGCGCCGTGCAGACCGCGTGGCTCGACGGTGGGCTCGTGGCGGCGACCACCACGGCGTAGGTGCTGTGCCGCGGCTGGCTCACTTGGCGCCGATCGCCCGCGGTCGGCAGTGAGAACCGACAACAGGAGCAAACGGAACGATCAGGAACCGTGACCATCACGCTGGTGCATCCCGAGCGGGTCAACCGGGTCGACGTCCACCACCAGGTCGCCGTCACCCAGGGGACGCGCACGGTGTACCTGGCCGGGCAGGTGTCCTGGGACACCGAGGCGGCGTCGAGCGCGTGGACCTCATCGCTGGACTCCACCCGTGCCGACAGCACGATGGCCGGCACCGGGGTCCGGCAGCGCAGCCCGGCGATCACCTCGATGCCGTCGAGGTCGGTCAGCGGTAGGTCGAGCACCACCACATCCGGCCGGAAGCCGGCGACCGCCCGCAGCGCGCTCGCACCGTCACAGGCCACGGTCACGTGATGACCGTGGGCGGTGAGGTGGATCCGCAGCGCACACCGGACTCGCGCCTCGTCCACGACGACCAGCACGCGCGTCATGCCAGCACATCCGCCTCGTTGCTGGACCATCGATCATCTCATCCGGTCGGAGGGATAGGTCTGCGCTCACGTCAGGAGGGCGGTGAGCACGCCCCAGACGAGGAGTGTCGTCACGGTCGTCCAGAGGACGATCGCCACCGTCTGCCACAGCAGGACCCGTCCTCGCGGGACTCCGGCCGCGACGAGCATGGCGGAGGTGAACTGCGTCGGAATCGCCAGTGGCCCGAGGATGCTCGCGCCCGGCACCCCGAACCGGACCAGCCACCTCCGCAAGCGCTGACGCCGCTTCGACTCGGGCTCGGCGAGCACGGTGTCACCGGCCACCCCGGCCCGGGGGTTCGTTGAAGGACTCCTCGAACCGTTCCAGAGCCGAGATCCGTCTCGGCCCTGAATGAGGGAGCAGCCGTGTTCCTGGAACAGGGCCTGTGGGTGGGACGTCGGCGGGCAGGGTCCGGTGATCAGAACATGGTGTTGTCGTTGGCCGAGGTAGCGGGGACGACCTGCAGGACGTCCCAGTGCTCGACGATCTTTCCGCGGTCATCCAGGCGGAAGATGTCGATGCCGGCGTAGTCGTCGCCGCCGGGCCAGGTCTGGTGGCAGTGCAGGACGACCAGGTCGCCCTCAGCGATCACACGGACGAACCGCACGTGCTTTCCGGGATGGTCCGCCGCCATTCGTCGGAAGTAGTCGACGAAGGCTTCCTTGCCGTCGGCGACGTGGACGTTGTGCTGGGTGTAGGTGTCCCCGGCATAGCGGTCGAGGGCTTCTGCCGGCCGGCCCTGGTTGAACATCAGGTCGTAGAAGGCCTGGACGTTGTCCTTGTTGCGCCGCAGATCGGTGCCGCCCATGCGCGGGCCCCTTCCTCTGGTCAACCCACCCCACACCGTGCCCCGACGGCACGGTCAAGCGCTCGATTCCCCGGCCGATCAGGTTACCGAGCCGACCTGCGAACACGCGCAGGCCGCCGTAAGCGATCAAGTAGGCGTTGACGACCCAGGAGACGCTGCCCCGGGAGAACCCGAGCTCCTCCTGCATCACCGGGAGCGCCGCGTCGACGATCGTCTCGTCGAGGATCGTCATCAGCGTACCGATGCGCAGGACGACGAGCGCCACCCAACGCGAGCGAGTGCTGTTCATCGCCGAGGTCCCCCGCGGTGGAGGGCCCGGGGCGAGCAGCGCGGCGGGTCGACCGGACGCTGGTCATGGCCGGACCTCCGTCGGCCTGCGGAACTGCTCGATCATCGCCGCGTAGCTGTCGCCGCCGCGACCGTCGGCCACCGCCCGGTCGGCCAGCCCCTTGACGAACGCGGGCAGCTCGCCGTTGATCCCGACGGCCGCGCTCTCCTGAACCAGGTGCTGCATCGCATCGGAGCGCTCACCGAGTCCCGCCGAGCCCTGCACAGCTACCTCGACGCCACGGAGCGAGCGCGGCGGGCACGGGCCGTGTCGCCGCCGCCCGAGCGGTGACCGTCCGAGCTCGCCTTCAGCG
>JASLAP010000025.1 GCA_030147065.1 Pseudonocardia sp.
CTCGCCGGCCGGTCCCGGTCACGAACGATCGAGCACGCAACGGCGGCGGATCGGGTGTGAACGGTAGCGGGTCGCGGACGAACGGTACGAGCGACCCGGGAAATGTGCGCACGCTTGTCGGTGGGATGGGTGGGGCGTAGCGTCGCCGGCCTGGTCGCTGGATACCGTCGAGCACGGGTCGACCGCGCCGGTTCGACGGGATGTCGTCCTGTGAACGCGCATGCAACCGCTATCCGCCAGCATTCGCCATGCCGATTCGAGAATGCGGCGGCCGGAGTTCTCCCTACGCAAGAGGAATGAGGAGGTGGGGCCCGATGACGACCATGCACGAGCGCGCCGACCTGCTGAGCCAGCTCGGGCTGGACGGGCAGAACAAGGCGGCCCTGGGCCAGGTGCTGGGGACCGGGAGGATCGGGCAGGCGACCGAGAACCCCGATGGCCGGATGGAGGCGACGATCCGGATCCGGCCCGACGAGATCAGCTGGGATCCCTCGATCCTCGTCATGCCGCACGGCGGCGACATCGATCTCACGCTCATCAACGACGACCTGAACACGCACTGCGCGCTACTGCCGAACAACGGCGACCGGAAGTTCATCTGGCTGGTCAACCATTCGAAGGGGAGGGCGACCCTCAACCTGGACGGCCCCGGCTACTACTGGTTCAGCTCCCCCACCGGGAACGACGAGGGCCGGGGTCTGACCGGAGCCATCGTGGTGCTGGGGGACGTTCCGCCGGAAGCCCGTCTCGACCGTCCCGACCAGCCTCGGCCGTAGGAAGGAGCAGGCACATGACCGTCGACTACGTGGACGCTGGCGAGGCCGTCAACCAGGGACTGCTCAACTACAAGACCCCGGGCGCGGACGTCGCGGCGCCGGTGGTGCAGGACGTCGACTACGAGCGCATCCGCAACGCCCGTGACGAGCCCCAGAACTGGATCACCTACTACGGGGCCTACGACGGGCAGCGCTACAGCTCGCTGGACCAGATCAGCACGGAGACCGTCAAGCGCCTCGTCCCGGCCTGGGTCTTCCAGGCCGGGACGACCGGCCTGATCGCGGGGGCCTCGACCTACTCGTTCGAGGCCGCCCCGATCGTGGTCGACGGGATCATGTTCGTCTCCGGCTGGGACGGCTGGGTCTGGGCCCTCGACGCGAGGACGGGCGTGGAGATCTGGCGGTACAAGCACGCGGTCCCGTTCGACGTGTCGCTGTGCTGCGGGAACGTCAACCGCGGGGTCGCGGTGGCCAAGGGGAAGGTCTTCTTCGTCACGGCGAACGCCCACGTGCTCGCCCTCGACGCGACGAACGGGAAGCGCGTGTGGGACCGGACCTACGGGGACGTGCGCGCCGGTGAGAGCGCCACGGTCGCGCCGCTGGTCGTGAAGAACCTCGTCGTCGTGGGCAGCTCGGGCGGCGAGTTCGGCGTGCGCGGTCACCTCGACGCGTTCGACGTCGACTCCGGCGAGCACCAGTGGCGCTGCTACATGGTCCCGAAGCCGGGTGAGCCCGGCTCGGAGACCTGGCCCACCGACGGTGAGGCCTGGGCGCGGGGCGGGGCCAACTGCTGGCTCACCGGCACCTTCGACCCGGAGACGAACCTGCTGTACGTGGGCACCGGCAACCCGGCGCCCGACTTCGACGGCGAGGTGCGGGAGGGCGACAACCTCTACACCGACAGCATCGTCGCCGTCGACGTGGACTCCGGGCGGATCCGCTGGCACTACCAGTGCACCCCGCACGACCTGTGGGACTACGACAGCATCGCCGAGTGCATCCTGTTCGAGGACGACGGGCGCAAGCTGCTCGGGCACTTCGACAAGAACGGCTACTTCTTCGTCCTGGACCGCACGAACGGCGAGCTGGTCAACATCACCCCCTTCGTCGACCGGATCACCTGGGGCGCGATCACCAGGGACGGCCGGGTGACGGCGAAGGTCTACCCCGACGAGGAGGGGGTGCCGGTCCACTTCTACCCGGGGCCGGCCGGCGCCAAGGAGTGGACCCACGCGGCCTACAGCCCGAGGACCGAGCTCTTCTACGTCCCGGTCCAGGACGTCGGGGCCACGGCCACGCGGCGGCGCCGGGAGTTCAAGGAGTCCATCCCGTACTGGGGCGCGGGCGTCCAGGTCGACATCGAGGACATGACCGGGTCGATCAGCGCGTTCGACGCCGACGGCGAGGAGAAGTGGCGCTGGCGCAACGAGCTGCCGATGTGCGCGTCGGTGCTGGCCACGGGCGGTGACCTGGTCTTCGCCGGGGAGCCGTCGGGCGAGTTCAACGCGCTCGACGCCCGCACCGGGGAGCTGCTGTGGCAGTTCCAGTGCGGGAGCGGTCACCACAGCAGCCCTTCGACCTACATGGTCGACGGCCGGCAGTACATCGCCGTGCCGGTCGGGTGGGGCGGGTGGGCCGAGGGGTTCCTCCCCGGGATGCTCGGTGCCGGCCACGGCAGCGCGCTGATCGTCTTCGCCCTCCCGGAATCGTGAGGCTGAGCTGCTGAGAACAGAGGCGGCCGGAACAGAGAGGAGGTGGATTCATGGAGTCCCCGCTCGACACGTGGGAGACGCCCGAGTTCGACGAGATCGCGGTCGCGCCTGAGGTGACCATGTACGTCGCCCGGATGGAGGACTAGCAGCACGGTGGGGGCGCCGGGCCGGTCCGGCGCCCCCACCGGTTCCTCGACGAACGGAGTACCGGGATGCGCGTGCGGGTGCTGGGCTCGGCGGCGGGCGGCGGTTCCCCGCAGTGGAACTGCGGCTGCCCGGTGTGCGCCGCGGTCCGCTCCGGGGCGGCCCCCGCACGCACCCAGTCGTCGGTCGCGGTCAGCGCCGACGGCCACCGCTGGTTCCTGATCAACGCCTCACCCGACGTCCGCACGCAGATCGAGGCCTTCCCCGGCCTGCACCCGCGCGACGGCCGGGCGACACCGGTGGCGGCGGTGCTGCTCACCGACGCCGAACTGGACCACACCCTGGGCCTGCTGCTGTTGCGCGAGGCCCGCGCCCTGCGGCTGTACGCCACCGCGGCGGTGCACGAGACGCTGTGCGACGGCTCGGGGATCCTGCGGACGCTCGAGCGCTACTGCCCCGTCGAGTGGCGGGCCGTGGTGCCCGGGGCCGACCTGGCCCTGGCCGACGGGCTGTCCTGCCGGGCGTTCGACGTGCCCACCACCAAACGGGCCCGGTTCGGTCCCGGGGCGGACCGCGGCCGCGTCGTGGGCTACAAGCTGACCGACCAGCGCAGCGGCGGGACGCTGGTCTACCTGCCGGGGGTACAGGCACTGACCCCGCAGCTGCGCGCGGAGATCGAGGGCTGCGGGTGCCTGCTGATCGATGGGACCTGCTGGCGCGACGACGAGCTGGTCCGGCTCGGCCTGGCGGGCAAGACCTCGCGGGAGATGGGCCACCTGCCCATCGACGGCCCGGACGGCAGCCTGGCGCAGCTCCCGTCGCTGCGCGTGCGGCGGACGATCTTCGTCCACATGAACAACACCAATCCGATCCTGCTGGCGGACTCGCCCGAGCGGCGCATCGTGGAGGACAGCGGCATGGAGGTGGCCATGGACGGCCTCGAGGTCGAGGTGCAGGGCCCGTGACGACGACAGCGGACACGCCGGCGGTGACCGGGACCGGGCCGACCGACGACGGCTTCGTCGAGACGCTGCGGGCCCACTCCCGGCGCTACCACGACCAGCACCCGTTCCACGTCCGGATGAACGCCGGGCGGCTGGGCCGCGACCAGCTCCGGGGCTGGGTGGCCAACCGCTTCTACTACCAGGAGAACATCCCCCGCAAGGACGCGGCGATCCTGTCCAACTGCCCCGACCCGGCGGTCCGCCGGCGCTGGATCCGCCGGATCGTCGACCACGACGGCACCGCGGCCGGCGAGGGCGGCATCGAGGCGTGGCTGCGCCTCGCCGAGGCCGCCGGGCTGACCCGCGAGGAGGTCCAGGACCACCGGCACCTGGTCCCCGGGGTGCGGTTCGCGGTCGACGCCTACGTCACCTTCACCCGGACCCGCCCGTGGGTGGAGGCGGTGGCGTCCTCGCTCACCGAGCTGTTCGCCCCGGACCTGATGGCCGAGCGGCTGGCCGCGTTCGAGCGGTGGTACCCGTGGATCGACCCGCAGGGCCTCGCCTACTTCCGCGCCCGCCTCGAGCAGGCCCCCCGCGACTGCGAGCACGCCCTCGAGGTGGTCACCGCGCACTGCCTGACCGCCGAGTCGCAGGCGCGCGCCGTCGAGGCGCTGTCGTTCAAGTGCGACGTCCTGTGGAGCCTGATGGACGCCATCGACCGGGCCTACCCCGGATGACCGCCCCCCGGATGACCAGCGCGGACCCGACCACGACCCGGCCCGGCGAGGTGTCCGGCGGGGTGTCCGGCGCGGACCGGCCCCGGTTGGCCCGCCACGTCCGGCTGAGCTTCGACCGGACCCGGGGGCGGCACGTCCTGCTGCACCCCGAGACCGTGGTGGTCCTCAACCGCAGCGGCGCCGACATCCTCGGCCTGTGCGACGGGCGGCGCACCGTGACCGAGATCGTGGCCGGGCTGGGCGCGCGGTACCAGGGCGTCCCCGAGGACGAGGTGCGGCGGTTCCTGACCCGGCTCGTCGCGCGGCGCTGCGTGGAGCTCAGCCGTGACCAGACCGATGGATAGCCCGTTCGGGCTGCTGGCCGAGCTCACCTACCGCTGCCCGCTGGCCTGCGCGTACTGCTCCAACCCGCTGAACATGGCCGACTACACCGACGAGCTGGGCACGTCCGAGTGGCAGCGGGTGCTGACCGAGGCCCGCGACCTGGGCGTCCTGCAGTGCCACCTGTCCGGCGGGGAGCCGCTGCTGCGCCGCGACCTGGTGGAGATCGTGGCGGCCGCTCACGACCTGGGCCTCTACACCAACCTGGTGACCAGCGCCCTCGGGCTCTCCCGGGCGCGGGCCGAGGAGCTGCGCGCGGCCGGTCTGGACCACGTGCAGGTCAGCATCCAGGCCGACGAACCCGCTGTGTCCGACCGGATCGCCGGGACCCCGTCGTTCCGCCGCAAGGTCGAGGCCATGGGCGTGGTCAAGGAGCTGGGTTGGCCGCTCACCGTGAACGTGGTGCTGCACCGGCAGAACATCGACCGGGTCGCCGACGTCCTCGCGCTGGCCGAGGACGTCGGCGCCGACCGGGTGGAGCTGGCCAACACCCAGTACTACGGCTGGGCCTGGCGCAACCGCGACGCGCTGCTGCCGAGCCGGGCCCAGCTCGAGGCGGCCGAGGCGGTGGTGCGGGCCGCCCGCGAACGGCTGCAGGACCGGATGGACGTCATCTACGTCGTCCCCGACTACTACAGCCGCTACCCGAAACCCTGCATGGGCGGCTGGGCGTCCCGGCAGCTGACCGTGACGCCGAACGGCGACGTCCTGCCGTGCCCGGCCGCCCAGTCCCTGCCGCTGCCCCGGGCCAGCGTGCGCGCGGACCCGCTGGAGCGGATCTGGGCCGACTCGCCGGTGATGACCGCGTTCCGGGGGACGGACTGGATGCCCGACCCCTGCC
Source organism: Pseudonocardia sp. (assembly GCA_030147065.1). Taxonomy (GTDB): domain Bacteria; phylum Actinomycetota; class Actinomycetes; order Mycobacteriales; family Pseudonocardiaceae; genus Pseudonocardia. The sequence continues at coordinate 5,536 of JASLAP010000025.1, forward strand.
GCAGCTGCGACCGGCGCGAGCTGGACTTCGGCGGGTGCCGCTGCCAGGCGTTCCAGCTCACCGGCGACGCCACCCGCACCGACCCGGTCTGCCACCTGTCGCCCGACCACGACCTGGTGGCCCGGGCGGTCGAGGCCGCCAACGCGCAGTCGCGGGCCGCGGACCTCCCGCTGGTCCCCCGCCCGCACCGGGCCCGGGTGCTCGACAACTGAGAAGCCGTTCCGCTCAAGGGGGAGCAACCGGATGACATCCATCATCATCTTCGCCCTCGGGACGGCGCTGCTGGTCTACAGCGCCGAGAAGCTGATCACCTACCTGGTTGGCGCGGCGCGCGGCCTGGCGGTCTCGCTGTTCCTGCTGGCGATCCTGTTCACCGGCATCGAGTTCGACGACCTCGCCTTCGGCGTGGTGCTCAACCTGGAGGGCCTCGAGGACGTCGCCCTCGGCGTCATCTTCGGGACCGTCATCTCGCTGTCCGGCCTGGTCCTGGCGCTCGCCGCGCTCCTCGCACCCAGCCGGGTGGAGGTCCCGAAGGACTACATCGCGCTGTTCGCGGTCGCCCCCCTGGTGCTGATCGTGCCCGCGCTGCAGGGCGGGCTGGGGGTCGTCTCCGGGATCGTGCTCATCGGGCTGTTCGTGCTCTTCGTCGCCTACATCGCCTACCGCGAGTCCCGGCGGGCGGTGCCCACCTTCCGCAGCGCCGAAGTGCTCGAGGCGGTGGACAGCCCCGAGCTCGTCGGTGCCGCCGCCGGGGGTGGTCGTCGCAGCGACGGCAACGGCGGGGCGAGCCTGTACGAGACCGGCGAGCTGGGCCGGGCGAAGGCGAACGACCGGCCCGGAGGGGTGCTGCTCCTGCTGGCGCTCCTCGCGCTGGTCGGCCTCGTCGCCGGCGCCTGGGCCATGTCGGAGGGCACCGAGGGCATCCTCGAGGACTTCGCGATCAGCGGCACGGTCTTCGGGGCGACGATCGCGACGGTGGTGCTGTCCCTGGAGGACATCTTCCTCACCGTGCGGCCGTCCCGGCGGGGCGCGCCGGCGATCGGCGTCGGCAACATCATCGGTAGCGTCGTGTTCTCGGTGACCGCGAAGGTCGGCATCATCGCGCTGGTCGGCGGCGCGCTGCTGATCACCCCGGAGATCTTCACCTGGCACCTGCCGGCCCTGGTCGTGATCAACGGCTTCGCCGCCTACGCGCTGTTCACCGGCCACCTGCGGCGCTGGCACGGAGGGGTGCTGCTGGCCGGGTACGTCGTCTACTGGGCCGTCAGCTTCTCCGCGTTCGGGCTCGTCCCCGTCGACGACGCCGGGGGCGCGGAGGAGGACGAGCAGCGGCCGGGCATCGGGGCACCGGCGGTCCCGGGTGCACCGGCTCCCGCCGCCCCGGGTGCCCCGCCGGCCGACGACTAGTCGACGCGGGGACGGTGCTCCGTGGTCGTCGGTTCCGTCACCATCATCGCCATCACCTTCGGCATCGTCGCCGTCACCGAGCTGGCCGACACCAGCGGCCTGGTGACGCTCATCCTCGCCGCCCGGTTCCCGGCGCGGCTGGTGCTGCTGGGCGTCGCCGCGGCCTTCCTCGTGCAGGTGGTGGTCGCGGTCGCGGTCGGGAGCCTCGTCGGGCTGCTGCCCGACCGGCCGCTCGCCGCCGCGCTCGCCGTGATCTTCCTCGTCAGCGCGGTACTGCTGCTCCGCGGTGACGACGATGACGACGCCGCCCCCGACGCGACGCCGACGTCGCCGTGGCGCGTGGTGGCCCTGTGCTTCGGGGTCACCCTGCTGTCCGAACTGGGCGACCCGACGCAGATCATCGTGGCCACGCTCACCGCGCGGTACGCCGATCCGCTCGCCGTCGGGATCGGCGCCCTCCTCGCGCTGTGGGCCGTGTCCGCACTCGCCGTGTTCGCCGGCAACCGCCTGCGCCGGTTCGTGTCGCAGCGCTGGATGACCCGGGTGGCGGCCGCCGTCCTGGTGGTCCTGGCGGTGCTCAGCACGGTCGAGGCGATCCGCGGCTGAGCACGCGCGGCTGTGCGGTGTCAGTCGTCCGACGGCGCGTGGCGATCGATGTGACCGCGGAACCAGTCGAGCATGAAGCGGTGCGCGGCGATGCCGTAGTCGAGCGTCGCGCGCTGGTGCGTGACGAGGTCGCGGTGCTCCTCCGGGATGTCCAGGGTGTCGAGGTGCTGGTCGAGGGCCGAGAACCCGGCGAGCTCGGTCTCGATGCGCGCGGTGATGCGGCGGAGCACCGGTACGCGTTCGGCCGGCTCCAGCAGACCGAGGAAGTAGAGCCTGGCCAGCGCCGCGGTCTCCAGATCGGGCCCGGTCGGCTCCGCGGTCATCCACGCGCGGAAATCCTCCCGGCCGGCGTCGGTCACCCGGTACACCTTCCGCCCCCGGCCTGCGGTTTCGACGCTGGCGACCTCGATGGACCTCCGCGCGATCAGCGTGTCCAGCGCGCGCCTGATGCTGCCGGAGCTGGCGCTGTAGAAGAGCGCGACGCCGGCCTCGAAGCCCCGGATGAGGTCGTAGTAGCTCTGCGGGGCGATCAGGAGCAGACCGAGGATCACATGGGCCATCGGAGGAGCCTAGACAGTAGTGTCTCACAGACATGTCTAGTAGACATGTAAGTCGTGCAGACGAGGGCCATCCACGTGACACCACCACCGGCCACGAGCCGTGCTCAGGACAACCACGTTCCCGGCGATCTCGACACGCGGCTGACGAACCTGCTGCAGGACCTCGTCGCCCGACGCGGCATCCACCACGCCAACCTCGCCGTCACGAGCGGCGACGGGAAGCAGCGCTGGTCCGCAGCCGCCGGCCCCACCGACGCCGACGGTCACCCCGTGCGTCCCGGAACCCCGTTCTTCATCGCGAGCGTCACCAAGCGATTCATCATCACGCTGGTGGTGCAGGCGCACGAGCGGGGCGAGCTCGACCTGGCCGCGCCGATCACCCGGTACCTGCCGCCGGAGGTGACCGCCGGGCTGCACGTCCGCCGGGGAAGCGACCGGACGTCCGCGATCACGGTGCGCCACCTCGCGAGCCACACCTCCGGCCTGCCCGACCACTTCGAGAAGCGCCGTGGCGGCCCCAGCCTGTACGAGCGCCTCGCCGCCGGTCAGGATCTGGCCTGGACGTTCGAGGACACCCTGCGGACCACGCGCGAGCAGCAGCGTCCGCACTTCGCACCGCAGGACCTCGCCGCCGCGCGGCAGAAGGCCCGCTACTCCGACACCGGCTTCCAGTTGCTCATCCGCATCCTGGAGATGGTGACCGGTAGGTCGTTCGCCGATCTGCTGACCGAGAGGATCCTCGGTCCGCTCGGTCTGACCCGCACCTGGCTCCCCGGACACCGCCCGCCCGATCCGGGGACCGCCGCGCCCTCACCGCTGCACGCGAAACGACGCCGCGTGGAGCTGCCGAGGATGATCGAGTCCTGCAACGACCTGTTCAGCACCACCGGTGACCTGCTCACCTTCCAGCGGGCACTGCTCGACGGCGAGCTCTTCGACGACGCCCGCTCGCTGGACCTGCTCACCGAGCGGCGGAACCGGCTGCGCAACATCCCCGTCCTCCGCTACGGACTGGGCACCATGCTCTTCAGGGCAGGTCGGCTCGTGTCAGCGGGGTACCGCCCGGTCACGCTCGTCGGCCACTCGGGAGCCACCGGAACGTGGCTCTTCCACTGCCCGGAGCTCGACCTGCACCTGGCTGGCACCGTCGACCAGACCAAGGGGCAGGCCATCCCCTTCCAGTTCATGACGAGGTTCCTGGGCGTCTGGCGGGGGCCGCCAGGGCGGCGATGAGGACGCCGGCGCCGAGCGACGGGCAGGGGATCCCCCCAGCAGGCGTCGGCGCGGGTCGAGGGATCGGTCCGGCGCCGCATGCGGCGCGCACCGGGGCCTACAACACCGCCCCCGACGACTGCGATCTGCCCGCGCGGGAAAGGGCCGTGGTCCTGCCGCGATGCGCTAGCGTCCCGGCATGGCCGCCGAGGAGATGGCGCCGGAGACCGTCGAGGACGTCCTGCGCCTGCTGGTCGGTTGCCCGGCCTTCCTGGGGTCGGCGGAGGAGGACCTCGCCGGGTTGGCGCAGGCCGCCGAGCTGGTCTACGTCGCGCAGGGCGACGACGTGGCCCGCGACGCGCAGGACGCTCCCCTGGTCGTGCTCCGGGGCGCGCTGATGGTCCGCGACGAGCAGGGCCGCTCCGTCGACCTGGTCGCGGCCGGCGAGTTCCACGCCGCGGTGCCCGGGACCCGGTGCGAGGCGATCGAGCCGGCCCTGATCGTCCTGCTGCCCGAGACGGCGCTCGGCCTCGCCTGGTCGTCCCCGCCCGCGTACCTGCGGGCGGCCCCGGCTCCCCCGCCGCCGCCGAGCACCGGTGATCCGCAGATCGTCCCGGTGAGCACGGTGATGCGGGCCGGCCTCGTGACGATCTCCACGGACGCCGGCTGCCGGGAGGCCGCCCAGCGGATGCGCGACCACAACGTGTCCGCGCTCGTCGTGGTCGGGGGCGGAGCGCCCGGCATCGTCACCGACCGGGATCTCCGCAACCGCCTGGTGGCCGAGGGCCTGGCCCCGCACACCCCGGTGAGCTCCATCGCCACGCAGCCGGTGCGGACGGTGGACGCCGGCGTCCCGCTGTTCGAGGCCCTGCTGGAGATGGTCTCCACCGGGGTGCACCACCTGCCCGTCACCGAGCGGGGGCGGATGGTGGGCATGGTGTCGGCGGGCGACCTGCTGCGCCAGCAGAGCCACGGCCCCCTGCACCTGCGCGTGCTGATCGACCGCGCGGACGGCGTCGAGGCGTTGGCCGGGGTGGTGCCCGAGCGGCCGCGGGTGGTGGAGGCGCTGCTGGCGGCGGGCATGAAGGCGACGGCGATCGGCCAGGTGCTGTCGGCGATCACCGACCGCATCACCGGTCGGCTGCTGGAGTTCGCGGTGCGCGACCTGGGCCCTCCTCCCGCCGACTACGGCTGGCTCTGCTTCGGCAGCCAGGCGCGCCGCGAGCAGACCCTGACCACCGACCAGGACACCGGGCTGGTGCTGCCCGACGGGCTGGACCCCGACGGGCAGCGGTACTTCGCGCAGCTCGCCGGCCGGGTCACCGACGGTCTCGAGGCGTGCGGGTTCCGGCGCTGCCCCGGCGGGGTCATGGCGGTCAACGACGAGTGGCGCCACGACGTGAGCGGCTGGCGCCGGAGCTTCACCGAGTGGCTCACCACGCCCACCGGCGAGCACCTGCTGGGCGCCACCATCGCCTTCGACCTGCGCACCGTGACCGGGGAGCTGGCGGCCGAGCCCGTCCTGCAACCGGTGATCGCCGGCGCGAGCGGGCGCGCGCTGTTCCTCGGTCACCTGGCCCGTCAGGCGGTGGGCCACCGTCCTCCGCTGGGCTTCCGCGGCCGCTTCGTCGTGGCGCGCTCCGGCGAGCACGCCGGTGCGTTCCAGGTGAAGGCCGGGGCGCTGCTGCCGATCGTGGACCTGGCCCGCTTCCACACCCTCGCGCACGGGGGCACGGAGGTCGGCACCCAGGACCGCCTGGCGGCGGCCGGGAAGCACCGGGGGCTGTCGCCGGACCTGGCGGACACGCTGCGCGAGGGCTACGACCTCGCCCTCGGCGTGCGGCTGGACGCGCAGCTCGCGGCGCTGCGCGAGGGGCGGGAACCGAGCGACTGGGTCGACCCCGATCGACTGCCGCCCCTGCTCCGCTCCCAGCTCCGGGAGGTGTTCCGGGCGATCCGGACGGCCCAGGAAGCGCTGGCGTTCCAGCGCAACACGACGCAGCTGGGCTGAGACGCCGATGGCGGGGGGCGAGCCGGGGCAGCACTGGCGCGATGCCGAGTTCCTGGTGATCGACTTCGAGACCACGGGGTTGCGCCTGCGGCGGGCGCGGCCCCTGTCGGTCGGCTGGGTGCCCGTGGTGGGCGGCCGCGCCCGCATGGCGGGTGCGGGGTACAGCCTGATCCGGCACGGCGGGCGCGTGCCCGCGGAGACGCTGCGGATCCACCGCATCCTGCCCGAGGACGTCGCCACCGCCCCGCAGTCGCCGGACGTCGCCGCCCACCTGCGGGCCGCGCTGGCCGGCCGGTTTGTGGTGGCCCACGTGGCGGTCATCGAGCGGGCGATGCTGCGCCGCCTGGGCATCCGCGAGCGCGCCCGGCACGTCCTGGACACCGCCGACCTCGCCAGGGGGCTGGGGCGGATCGAGCACCGCGACGACCTGTTCCCGCGGCCGCTGCCCGAGCTGGCGGCACGCCTGGGCCTGCCGACCCACCGGCAGCACCACGCCTTCGGCGACGCGCTGACCACGGCCGGGGTGTTCCTGGCCCTCGCCACGCACCTCGAGCGGCACGGCAACGGCCGGGTGCAGGACCTGCTGCGGCTGGGAGGCGATCACCCGCTCCTGGGGCGGTGATGACTGCCGCGCACCCGCCTCCGGGTGGCCCGGACACGGAAACGCGCGGCTCACCGGCCCCACACCAGGCGGCCGGTGAGCCGCGCGTTCCGCTCGTCAGTCGTTCTTGGGCTTGCCCGCCGGAGGCTCGTCGCGATCGGCCGGAGCCCTGTCGCGATCCGCCACAGGCTCGTCGCGATCCGGCAGCGCCTCGCCGCGGTCCGACGACGGCCGGTCGACGATCCCCACCTCGGCGGCCGCCTCCTCGAGGTGCCCCTCGACGTGCGCGGCGACCAGCAGGCTCTTGCCGGGGTAGCGGATCTCCTCGACCAGCTCCTGCATCGCCACCGACGGCTTGGGGGTGAACTGCGAGACGATGATGGTGACCACGAAGTTGATCACCATGCCCACCGTGCCGAAGCCCGTCTCCGGGATGCCGAAGATGCCGTCGCTGTCGCCGTAGATGTCGATGGTCCACAGCATGTAGGCCATCGTGGTGATGAGCCCCGCGGCCAGACCGGCCGTGGCCCCCATCGCCGTCGTCTTCTTCCAGAAGATGCCCAGCACCAGGATCGGGAAGAAGCTCGCACACGCCAGGCCGAAGGCCAGGGCCACCACCTGGGCGACGAACCCGGGCGGGTTGATGCCCAGGTAGCCGGCCACGACGATCGCCGCACCCATCGCGATCCGCCCGACGAGCAGCTGGCGCGCCTCGGTGGCCCGCGGGTTGATCCGCTTGTAGTACACGTCGTTCGCCACCGAGGACGAGATGACCAGCAGCAGACCCGAGGCCGTCGAGAGCGCCGCGGCCAGGGCGCCGGCCGCGACCAGACCGACCACCGGTGCCGGCAGACCGGCGATCTCCGGCGCCGCGAGCACGATGATGTCGTTGTTGACAGTCACCTCTCCGGCGTCGGGGGCGTAGTCGATGAGGCCGTTGCCGTTCGCGTCGTCGACCGAGATCAGCCCGACGTCGCGCCAGGTGTTGAACCACCCCGGGGTGTCGTCGACGCCGGTCCCGGCGATCTGGTCGATGAAGTTCAGCTTGCTGAACGCGCCGATGGCCGGGGCCGAGGTGTAGAGCAGGGCGATGAAGAACAGCGCCCACAGCGCCGAGTAGCGCGCCGCGCGCACGCTGGCGGCGGTGTAGAAGCGCACGATCACGTGCGGCAGCCCGGCGGTGCCGAACATCAGGGCCGCGGTGATCAGGAACATGTTGAACATGCTGGTCTGGGTGAACGCCTCGGTGTACGCCTCGAACCCGAGGTCGCGCTGCAGCCCGTCGAGCTCGGCGAGGATCTGGCCGAACCCGATCTGCGGCACCGGGATCCCGGTGACCTGCACGGAGATCGCCACCGTGGGGATGAGGTAGGCGACGATCAGCACGCTGTACTGCGCCACCTGCGTCCAGGTGATCCCCTTCATGCCGCCGAGCACGGCGTAGAAGAAGACGATGATCATGCCGATGATGACGCCGGTGACGGTGCCGACGCCGAGGAAGCGCTGGAACACCAGGCCGACACCGGCCATCTGGCCGGCGACGTAGACGAACGAGATGACGACCGCCGCGACGACGGCGACCAGCCGGGCCGTCTCGGAGTACCGGTCCCCGACGAAGTCCGGGATCGTGTACTTGCCGAACTTGCGCAGGTACGGCGCCAGCAACAGGGCCAGCAGCACGTAGCCGCCGGTCCAGCCCATCAGGTAGACGGACCCGGCGTAGCCGTTGCCGGTGAACGCGACGATGCCGGCCATCGAGATGAACGACGCGGCGCTCATCCAGTCGGCCGCGATCGCTGCGCCGTTTGCCGGAGCGGGGATGCCGCCGCCGGCGATGTAGAACCCTGCCGTGCTCGACACCCGGCTCGCGTACGCGATGTAGATGTAGATGCCGAAGGTGATGACGACGAAGACGAGGGTCCAGAGCTGGATCTGGCTCACGAGTGGTGGACCTCCTGCTCGTACTCGTCGATCCCGAACTCGGCGTCCAGCTTGTCCATGCGCCAGACGTAGACGGCGATCAGGATCACGAAGATCACGATGGAGCCCTGCTGGGCGAACCAGAACCCGAGCGGGAACCCGAGGATCACGATCTGGTTGAGCGGCTCGGCGAAGAAGATGCCGGCCCCGAACGACACGAGCGCCCAGATCGCCAGGAGGACGCTCATCAGGCGTAGATTCCGCCTCCAATAGGCTTGACGTTGTGTTGCGTCCACACGCTCCTCCAGGGTCCACCGACAGAATCAGTCATTGATCACAGGCAGCCTGCAGAGGCAAGCAGACCGCGTCAATGCCGTCAAGCGCCCGAAGCCGACACGAAGTAACGATCGGGATGCGGGTGACGAAGCGTGGACGGCGCGCCGTCACCGCCCTAGTGTTGTCTGATGGCGCAGGGAAGATCACCGCAAGCAGTCCGCAGGCAAGCGCGCCGCAACCCCGCGAGCAGACGCCTGCTCGGTGCGGCGGTGCTGATTCTCGTGGGAGCTTTCCTGCCCTGGCTGTCGACCGGCGTGGGCAACGTGTCCGGCGTGGCCGGAGCCGGCCTGTGGACGATGTACGCGGCGCTGCTCGGCCTGGCCGGAGCCGCCTGGCGGTCCCCCCGGATCGCCGCGATCCACGCCGCGGTGCTGGCCGCCGTCGCCGTCCCCCTCTCGCTCTGGCAGGTCGTGCACGTCGTCGGCCTGGTCGGATTCGGCGGTTGGATGCCTGGCCCCGGCCTCGTCATGACCTTCGGCGGAGGCATCCTGGCCGGCGCCGCCGCCGTCACCCTGTTCCGCGAGTCCCAGGCCGGGGCCGACGCTCCACAGTAGACCGGACGCGGCGAGCAGGACCGGCCGCGGCGAGCACCGAGCGTGCTCCTGGTATGTCCCCGGAGTCATCCGGGTCGACCCAATGCTGCCCGTCCCGGAATTGATTGTGCCGTTCGTCGACCGCTCGTCGACCGCTCGTCGACCGTTTATCGGACGCTCGACGCCGCACCTCTCCAGAATTGATCAATTCCCGGTGATCCGCAGCGGGAATCGTCTCGCCCGGCCGGATCACGGGACCTTTGCGGCGCATCCGGGAACGCCGGCTACTGAACGAGAGATCGTGAACACGCGGTGCTGTCTGCCCCGACCGGGCGGGCGCCCGATCGTTTCCGGGGGGCCGGTCGATCCCGACGACAGCCCATTGCCGGAACCCGGTTCCGCCGTCACCGGCTCGTCCACGTACCGGCGCGACAGTGACCTCGTTGCCCTGCCCAGGTCCGGTCGCCTGCCGGACGCTGCCGGTCCCGCCCTCCGGTCACCTCGATGGCGTCGCCGGGGTCACCCGGGCGGCCCGGCGGGCCGGGACCACCGCGGCGAGGAGTCCGGCCAGGGCGGTGACGAGGACGACGGCGCCGAGTGAGGGCCAGGGGATGTGCAGGGTGGCGCGGGTGAGGGCGCGCCTCACGAACGTCTCGTAGCCGACCCAGGCGAACCCGACGCCGATCGTGGTGCCGAGCAGGGTGGCCACCACCGACAGCAGCAGCGCCTCGGTCGCCAGCATCCGCCGCAGCTGTCGGCGGGTGAGCCCGAGCGCGCGCAGCACGGCGTGTTCGCGGGCGCGTTCGAGGACGGAGAGCCCGAGGGTGTTCGCGATGCCGACCAGGGCGATCGCCACCGAGATGCCGAGCAGGCCGAGCACCGACCAGGCGAGGATGTCCAGCTCCCGGTTCGCCGCCGCCTGGGCCTGCAGCTGGTCCTCGACCGTCGCGCCGGCCGCGTCCGCCAGCCCGTCCAGATCGCCGACGAGCGCGAGCGGGTCGGCGTCCGCGGCGGCGCGGATCCAGATGACGTGCGGCGCGGGGGCGGCGGTGAGCTGCGCCAGGGTCTGCGGTGCCACCAGGCCGGCCCGGCCCCAGCCCGAGAGGGAGATGACCCGCAACCGGGCCTCGCGATCGCCGACGCGCACCGTGACCTGGTCGCCGGGCCGGATGCCCGGGTCCACGAAGGCGTCCAGGTCGAGCCTGATCGTCCCGGGCTCCACCTGGGCGAACGCCCCGCCGTCGCGGGCCACCCGCGCCGCGTCCGGCGCGGCGACGACCGGGAGCGGCGCGTCGAACCCGCTGATCCGGGCCACGGCGCCGTCCACGGCGACGGCCTGGTCGACACCGGGGGTGCGGCGCACCTGGTCGAGGAGGCCGGCAGTGACCGGCGCGTCGAGCGAGGTGAGCGCGGCGTCGATGGGGTGGTGCCGTACGCGTACCTCGTCCATCCCCGCACGCCACGTGGCCATCCCGGTGAGCACGGCGGTGGTCAGGGTGACCCCGACCAGCAGGGAGGCGGTGGTGGCGGCGGTCCGGCGCGGGTTGCGCACGGCGTTCTCGGTCGCCAGCCGCCCGGCCGGGCCGAGCAGCGCGCCGGTGGCCCGGACCAGGCGGGGGACGAGCACCGGCCCGAACCCCAGCACCCCGCTGAACACCGACGCACCGCCGAGCACCATGGCCACCGTGCTGTCACCGGTCATCGCCACGCCGAGCAGGGCCAGCCCGCCGACCACCAGCAGCGCCGCGAGCACCAGCCGCACCCGGCCGGGGGTCGTGTGGAGGTCGACCGCGGCTTGCGGGCGCAGTGCTGCCAGCGGACTCACCCGGACCACCCGGCGGGTCGGCAACCAGGACGCGACCACCGTGACCACCAGGCCGACGGCGAACCCGCCCAGCAGCCAGGGCGCGGGCAACCCGGGAGCGGCCATCGGGGTGGTGGGCGCCAGGGTGTTGATCAGCGGGAGCAGGCCGTAGCCCAGTCCGACCCCGACCGGTGTCCCGGCCAGCGAGGCGAGCACCCCGACCGCGACCGCCTCGCGGCGTACCGAACCCAGCACCTGGCGCCGGGTCGCGCCGACGCAGCGCAGCAGGGCGAAGTCGCGTAGGCGTTGGGCGAACAGGATGGAGAACGTGTTCGCGACGACCAGCACCGAGACGACCAGCGCGACGCCGGCGAACACCAGTCCCGTCAACGCCATGATGTCGACGTCGTTGTTGAGCGCGGCCAGGCCTTCCGCGACGTACTCCCCCGCCGGCTGCACCGCCATGCCTTCCGGGAGCTGACCCACGTCCCCCCGCACCGCCACCCCACCCACGTGGAAGGTGGGTTGGTCGCGCCACAGCACGTACTGCGACCAGGTGACGTAGACCGAGGCCTGGGTCCAGGTGGAGGGCGACTCCACGAGACCGACCACGGCCAGGTCGGCCGCGGTGGCGCCCTCGCCGAGCCGGATCCGGTCACCGATGGCCACGTCCCAGGCCTGGGCGTCCCACACGTGCACCACCGCCTCGCCGGGGCGGGCCGGGAACCGGCCCGAGACGAGCTCCTGCCAGCGCAGCTCCTCCGCGGCCGCGACCGGCCCGGCGGTCGTCCCGCCCCGCAGGTCGCCCGAACCGAGTGGGGCGCCGCCTCCGGTGTGCGCCGGCAGCAGGACCCGGCCGAGCCCGGAGGCGTTCTCGCCGAGGCGGTCGACGAGCTCGATCGCGTCCGACAGGTCCAGGGTCCCGGGACAGCACGACGGGCCCCGCGATGGCCCGTCCTCGGGGGCGTCGACCACGTGGTCGGCACCGCGGTAGGGCGCCCCGGCGCCTTCCATGAACCCGGCGCGTGCCCCGGCCGTGAGCACACCGATCATGACGACGAAGGCGACCGAGACGACCACCGCGACCCCCGCCGCGACGTAGCGGCGGGCATGGACGCGCAGTGACGCGAGGAAGACGGTGCGCATCAGGCGATCCGCCCGTCCTGCATGGTGACCACATCGTCGGCGTAGGTCGCCGCGTCCCGGTCGTGGGTGACCATCACCACGGTCTGGCCGAGCTCGCGCACCGACCGGCGCAGGTGCCCCAGCACCTCCGCCGACGTGGCACTGTCCAGGTTCCCGGTGGGCTCATCGGCGAACACCAGGGCCGGCCGGGTGATCAGGGCCCGGGCGATCGCCACCCGCTGCTGCTGGCCACCGGACAGCTCCGCGGGCCGGTGACCCAACCGGTCGGCCACACCGAGAACGTCGGCGAGCGCGTGCGCGCGCTCCCGCACCGCCCCGTCGACCCGCACCCCACCCAGCTCCAGCGGGAGCACGATGTTCTGCTCCGCGGTGAGCATCGGCAGCAGGTTGAACGACTGGAACACGAAACCCACGTGCTGGCGGCGGAAGACCGTGAGCGCGTCGTCGTCGAGCGACCCCAGATCGGTCCCGGCCACCGTGACGGTGCCGCCGCCGGCCTGGTCGAGCCCGGCCAGGCAGTGCACCAGCGTGGACTTGCCCGACCCGCTCGGCCCCATGATCGCGGTGAACCGGCCGCGGGGCAGGTCGAGGTCGACACCGCGCAGGGCGTGCACCTCGGTGTCACCCCGGCCGTAGGTCTTGGTCAGGCCCCGCGCGCTGGCGGCCAGGATCTCGTGATCGGCGTGCGGGGGGTTGCCGACCATTCTGGTCACTTCTGCATCCTCGGATCGTGCGTGGGGTCGGCGTACAGGGGCGGGCAGCCGTCCTGGACGGCGTCGGGGCGCAGTTCGTAGTGCCAGGGTTCGTTGCGGTAGATCTGGCACAGCCCGTAGTCGGCGCCGTGCTCCGTCAGCCATGCCGTGGCAGCGGTCGGCCCGATGTCGATCGCGTCCCCCGACACGTGCGGAGACGTGTCCGCGGTAGCCACCCACCGGGCGGCCTCCGCCGCGGAGCCGTACTCGGCGACGGCCTCGCGCAGCAGCTGGTCCTGGTACTCGGCGGAACGCCAGCCGCTGTTGACGGAGAGCTCGACCCCGCCGCGCGCGGCATCCGTCGCGGCCCGGCGGAGGGCCTCGAGCAGACCCGGATCGAGGTTGGCCACACCCGGGAACTCGTCGTCGAAGACCGTCACGCCGTCGGGCAGGGCACCGTCGGCCGCGCCGAGCGCCCCGTCACGATCGTCGAGGCGTGGTGGAGGGAGGGGCCGCGGGGCCGCCGATTCCGGACTCGTTGCGGGCAGGGATCGTGCGGGGGCATCGGGTTCCGCCGACGGGGACGACGCCGTCCACGATTGGTAGCCGAGGGCTCCGACCACCGCGGCGATGACCACCGCCGCCACCGCGATCGCCGAACGGGGAGCCCAGGCTGCTTCTCGTGCCGGTCCGCGGCGGGACACGGCTCCGGCCGGGGCGGCCCGGTGCTCCCCGGACGGAGGTGGGTGTCGATACGCCGACGGGATGCGCCCACTCGTGGCTGCGGGAGCACCCGTGTGCCGGTCGAGGACGAGCCCCGCGCGGCGGCCGACCGCGATGGGCTGCGTCGGGAACCGATCGCCGAACGCGTCGCCGCCGCCGGTGGCGGCATGCCGGTCGTGATGCCGACCGCGGCCGCTCGGCGCGCCGCCGGTGGCCGTTGCGGCAACCAGGTCGGTGGCCCCGGCCGGCGTCCAGGTCGTCCGGTTCACCGGTTCCCGCCCCGGTACTCGGGCAGGAGGTCGTCGCCATTCCCGCCGGTGGACGAGGACGCCGCGGACCAGGCTGCTGCTCGTGCTGCTCTGCTGCAGGTCATGCCCGCAGTCAAGGCAGCGCGGGGTTGCCGGGTCGTATGCGGTTCTCGATATGCCGGCGATATGCGCCGGCTCGTAGCATCGGGGCCTTGTGCGCGTGTTGATCGTCGAGGACGAGCCCTACCTGGCCGAGGCCATCCGCGACGGCCTGCGCCTGGCGGCGATCGCGGCCGACATCGCCGGTGACGGGGAAACCGCCCTGGAACTGCTGGGCGTCAACGCCTACGACATCGCCGTCCTGGACCGCGACATCCCCGGGCCCTCCGGCGACGAGGTCGCCGAACGCATCGTCGCCTCCGGCAGCGGCATGCCGATCCTCATGCTCACCGCCGCCGACCGGCTCGACGACAAGGCGACCGGGTTCGGGCTCGGCGCCGACGACTACCTGACCAAGCCCTTCGACCTCCGCGAGCTCGTGCTCAGGCTCCGTGCACTCGACCGCAGGCGCGCCCACAACCGGCCACCGGTGCGCGAGATCGCCGGTCTGCGGCTGGACCCGTTCCGCCGCGAGGTCTACCGCGACGGCCGCTACGTCCCGCTGACCCGGAAGCAGTTCGCCGTGCTCGACGTCCTCGTCGCCGCCGAGGGCGGTGTCGTCAGCGCCGAGGAACTCCTGGAGCGGGCGTGGGACGAGAACGCCGACCCGTTCACCAACGCCGTGCGCATCACCGTCTCGGCACTGCGCAAACGCCTCGGCGACCCCGCGATCATCGCCACCGTGGCCGGCGTCGGCTACCGCATCGAGACCGAGCGGAGCTCGCCGGAGCGAGCAGACGACACCGAGCGGAGCTCGCCGGAGCGAGCAGACGACACGGAGCGGAGCTCGCCGGAGCGAGCACCCGGCACAGCACCCGGCACCCGGGCGTGAGGAGCGGACCGTGGACAGGCAGCCTGGTCTGAGCGTCCGCCTCAAACTCACCCTCAGCTACGCCGGGTTCCTCATGCTCGCCGGTACCTTGCTGCTCGCGGCCGTGTGGGTGTACCTCCTGCGGCCCCCCGGTGCGGTGGTCCCCGACCTCTCCGACTACCTCTCCGACTTCTGGCTCATGCTCACCCCGGGCAACTTCGGCCCGCGCGCCTTCGTCTCCGTGGCACTGGTGATGCTGGCGTTCCTGCTGGTGTTCGGTCTCGTGGGCGGGTGGATCCTGGCCGGCCGGATGCTCGCCCCGCTCACCCGCATCACCGATGCCACCCGCAGGGCCACGGACGGATCGCTGTCGCACCGGATCCGGCTACCGGGCCGCCGCGACGAGTTCCGCGAACTCGCCGACGCCTTCGACACCATGCTCGCGCGGCTGGAGGCGCACGTCGCCGAACAGCAGCGGTTCGCCGCCAACGCCTCCCACGAGCTGCGCACCCCGCTGGCGATCACGCAGACGCTGCTCGACGTGGCCCGCACCGAGCGGACCCGCGACACCGGCGAACTCGTCGACCGCCTCCACGCCGTCAACACCCGGGCGATCGACCTCACCGAGGCGCTGCTCCTGCTCAGCCGCACCGGCCAACGGTCCTTCACCCGGGAACCCGTCGACCTGTCCCTCCTGGCGGAGGAAGCCACCGAGACGCTCCTCCCCCTCGCGGAGAAGCACGGCGTCGCCATCGAGACCTCCGGCGACATCACCCCCACCACCGGCTCCCCCGCGCTCCTCCTGCAGCTGACGACGAACCTCGTGCACAACGCGATCGTCCACAACCTGCCCGGCCGGGGCACCGTGTGGATCACCACCAGCGTGCACGCCCGGACTGCTGTGCTCACCGTCGAGAGCACCGGCGAGAAGCTCACGCCGGAGCTGGTCTCCACGCTCGCCGAGCCGTTCCAGCGCGGGACCGAACGCATCCACGCCGACCACGCGGGCGTCGGCCTCGGCCTGGCGATCGTCGAGAGCATCACCCGGGCCCACGACGGAACCCTCACCCTCACCCCCCGACCGGCCGGAGGGCTCTGCGTCACGGTGCGCCTACCCGCCGCGGCCCCGCGCACCGACAGCTGACGATCGGGAACGACCACGCGGGCGGTCAGCGGGACGACGCGCCTCGAACGGGCAGATCACGATCGTCCCGGCCACCAGCTGACCGTTTGCCGAGCCCGCCGGCTCCTCGTCGGAGCCGGCGCGCCCGGTCCCGTTCCCGACCGTCCAGACGGTCGGGATGGTTCTGGGGTCAACGGGTGCGCGCCCGGCTCGACGCGCTCCACCAGCGGTTCGGCCGAGCCCGCGACCTGCCCCGCAGCCTGCCCGCGGCGCTCGGCCTGGGCCTTCTCGCCGCAGCCGTCGCCGGCGTCGCCGTCACCGCCTGAGGACGGAACCGCACTTCCTGCGTCAGCTCGCCGGCAGGGGGCCGTGCGACTCGACGTCCTGCTGACGACGCGCCACGAACCGCGTCACACCTGATCGGCAAGTGCGGCGAGCGAGTCCACGGACGGAGTCGTGCCCGTCGCCGCTGCGGCGGCCAGCTCCGCACCGAGCACCGCAGCGAACTTCATCAGGTTCTCGCCGTACACGGCGAGGACCGGCCCGCTCCGGCGGAACTCGACCCCGTCACCGAGCGTCGGGACCGTCGTGCAGTACAGGCTGTCCACGATCTCCGGTTGCACCGTCAGCGCACCCGCCGCGTAGGCGGCGATCACCCGCCGGGACGCGTCGGCCGCCGCTTCGGGCCCCCGCTCCCACGCCGTCTCGGCCGGGTCGAGGGACCCGCCCACCGCCCACCGACCGGGGCCCGCCTCGTGCTGGTAGGTGCTCGGGCCGGTCGCCGGCTTGTCGATCCACGCCTGCCACCCGGCCCCCTGCACCGCGAAGGTGAACCGGACGTGGTGACCGAGCAGCGGCGGGGTGTAGATGCCGACCTGCGCCGCGAGGTGCGAGGTAGCCGCTCCGGCAGCCAGCACGACAGCGTCGTACTCGGCGACGCCGCCGGCGCTGGTGACGGTCGCGGCACCAGCAGTCGAGATGCCCAGCGCGTACACCGGCTCGTGGACGACGGCGTGCCCGGCACGCGCGGTCAGGAATTCCCGCACCGCATCGACATCCACCACCCCGCCGCCGACGTCGAGCAGCGCCGCCGCGGGCTCGACGACGACCGGCAGCCGCAGCCGCCCGGAACCGGCCCCGAGCAGCTCGTACTCCGCGCCCGCCTCGGCCATCGCCGCGGCCCGCTCGGCCATGTCGGTTCCGGTGACGACGCACCCGCTGGTGAGCACCATCGCCCGCCCGGCCAGCCTGCTCCACCGCTGGAATCCGCCCCGGGCCGCCTGTGCGACCCGCACGAGCACCGGGTCGACGTGGGCGAGCCGGAAGATGCGGGTCGAGCCGGCTGAACGTTCCGCCATGAGCGGCCCGGGCTCGTAGCAGGTGGCGTCGTGGCCGGAGTCGACCAACGAGGCCAACGCGGACAGACCGACGACTCCGCCCCCGACAACCGCGATCCGCACACTCCGAGGCTAGCGGCGATCAGCCGAACCACTGCTGCTCCGCGAGTCTTGCGCGATCCGGCAACCGCTCCAACAGAATCTGACCTCGTGCCCGACCCACGACCTCGACTTGTTCACGAGGGTCGTCGTCGCCGTGGGCCGCTACTGATCATCGTTCGTGGTGCTCAGCGGCACCGGCGACGTTCGGCCCTGATCATTGGGCGATGGCCGTCGCTTGCCCTATCCGTGGGGAAACGTGTGGGACCGCTGCACAGGCTCCCAGCCGGCGTTGCCGTGGCCTACGGGAGTTGCTCGGCGGCCAGCCGGTCCAACCCCGCGAGGCACATCTCCAGCAGCCCGGCCACGACCTCGTCGATGATCCGCTCCATCTCCGCGTACGGCGGGTGGAAGCTCGCCGCCACGCCGTCGGGGCGCTCGCGCCCGAACTCGACGATGTACGGGTAGATCACCCGCCGCGCCGGGTCCAGGATGTGGCGGGCGAACACCCAGTCATCGGACGTGCCCGAGGTGCCGTAGAGCCGCGCGCCCTGCTGAACGGCATAGCGGCGGCCGTTGACGGACGCGACGGCGTCGCGCATCCGCTCCCCGATCTCGATCAGGTGCCGGCGGTGCGCGGGGTCGAGGTACTCGCCGTAGCGGGGGGCATCGGGGTGCCCGTTCTGGGCGAGCAGGCCGCGCCTTCGGTCGAAGGCGGGGTTGCGGAAGTTCTGCTCCGGCTCGGTGGACTGGTTGTCGTCGTCGCCCCACGGGTAGAGGATCAGCTCGGAGAAGCTGTGCACGTCGACGAGGAAGCGGGTGGTGGGGTAGCGGTCCACCAGCCACGCGACGTTGCGGGTCTCCGGCTCGGAGAACGCGTCCGGCCCGTGGTAGGTGTCCTGACCCGGCGTGTCGGACACCGACACCTCGCCGCGCGCGAGCGCCCGCGGGTCGAAGTGGCGGCGGAAGTCCCACAGCCAGTCGTAGTTGCGATTCACGTCCACGCCGCCGACCGGTGACGGACGCCGGTTGGTGCGCCACAGCTCCTCACCGTCGGGGCGCATCGAGTACGCCCGCCCGTCCGGGTTCACCTGCGGGAACACCACGAAGTCCAGGCCTGCGACGATCCGCTCGACGTCCGCCGCGGACACCGCGTAGCCAGGCAGGGAGATCTCCGCACCGGCCGCCGCTGCGGCGGTGAGGCGCTCCAGGAACGACACGAGGATGTCCGGCCCGCCCCACTCCCGCGCGTGCACCCCGGCGACGAGCACGACGCCGGGCCGCGCCGTCGCCAGGTCGGCGGCCACCCGCACCGCGCGGCACACCCGGTTCTCCCACGTCCGGTGCGGCAGCGTCACCAGCTCGGTGAACCCCGGATGGGTGGCCCCGACGACCTGCAGCGCCGACTCGACTTCCACGACGTTGAGGTAGGGCATCTCAGCGTCCGGCCAGCCGGCGCAGCGCCTCGGCGTACCGGTCGCCCTCGCCGACCTCAGCGAGCCGCTCCGCACGCCCCTCGGCCAGGTCGGCGTGCCGGTGCACGGTGGCGCCGGCGGCGGTGAGCGCGTCGATCTGCTCGTCCGTGGCGAGCGCCGCGACCCCGTCCGCCGCGCTCATCTTGCGGATCACCTCCGCGCCCGCTGCTGCGGCGACCTCCGCGGCCGTCCGCGACGCATCCCCGGACACCACCGTCACCTGGTAGCGCGCCATCCCACGATGCTCACCTCTCTCCGACCCCAGCGCAACCGAGCCAGCGGCGGAACTGGGAACCCACCCGGGTCTGTGCCCACCGGACCGCCGCCGAGCGGACCGCCGAGGTCGCCTCTGTCGCACCCCCGCTGCGTCGATCGGGGAGAACTCCACGCGCTGGGACACGGGAAGCACATCGGTCACCACCAGTTCGCACCACAGATGACTCGACGACGGGTATCGGCAGGGCCGCGGTGCGCCTCAGAGTGACCAAGCCCGTGTCGCCGGGCTGAGCGCCGCCCGCCCGCCACCATCACGAGGAGCCCGCCATGGCCCGGCTGCTGCACGGCAAGGTCGTCACCGCCGACGCTGTCCAGGCCGCTCGGGAGCGCGCGGTCACCGCTTCCGACGCCGCTGAGCCCGTTGCCTTCCTCGCGGCTCCCTCCGACCTGCAGGATTTCGACTACCTGTTCCCGACGCTGCAGTCCGACCCGCAGGCGCTGCTGGCGGAGTCGCCGGAGACCGTGGCGAACCTCAAGCGGCTCGCGGTCACCATGGCCGACGACGATCTGCCCGGCCAGGACGGGAACTCGCCGATCCCCGCCGCGTACACCTACTTCGGCCAGTTCGTCGACCACGACATCACCCTCGAGGTCACCTCCGGGGCGGTCTCCGAGGACCCCAGCGGACTGCTCTCGCCCGACCTGACGCCGCTTCC
Organism: Pseudonocardia sp.; assembly: GCA_030147065.1. Lineage (GTDB taxonomy): Bacteria > Actinomycetota > Actinomycetes > Mycobacteriales > Pseudonocardiaceae > Pseudonocardia. Next base: position 25,271 of record JASLAP010000025.1, read on the forward strand.
GCTGGCGGAGGTGCGAGCCTCGATCCGCAACGGGCGCACCGCGACGCTGGACCTGGACAGCATCTACGCCACCCCGGCTCGCCGCCACCCCACCAAGCCGGACCACCTGCTCGTCGGCAGCGTGACCGAGCTGGGCTCCCGGCCCGAGCCCCAGGCCCGGCCGGCCGGCAAGGGACTCGACAACGACCTGCCCCGCGAGCCGCCCAGTACCGACATCACCCACGACCGCGCCGCGCTCATCGGCGACCCCCGCAACGACGAGAACACGATCATCTCCCAGCTGCACGTCGCCTTCCTCAAGGCCCACAACCGACTGGTGGACGACGGACACCCGTTCGACCGGGCGCGCCGCATCCTCCGCCAGCACTACCAGCACGTCGTGATCCACGACTTCCTGCGACGGGTGGCCGACCCCACCGTCGTCGAGGACGTCCTCACCAACGGCAACCGCTGGTACGACGCGCTGTCCGAACCGTTCTACCTCCCGCTGGAGTTCAGCGTGGCCGCCTACCGCTTCGGGCACACGATGATCCGCGCCGGCTACGACTTCAACCGCAACTTCCACACCGGCCAGGACGCGAGCGGCGGCCCCGCAACGCTGGAGTTCCTGTTCACCTTCACTGCGTTGAGTGGCCAGCTCGGATTCGGCGCCCCCACGGACCACCCCACCCTGCCCGAGAACTGGATCATCGAGTGGGAGCGGCTGATCGGCGACGACGTCGAACCCGGCGGGCTCGCCCGCCGGATCGACACCCGCCTGTCGGCCGTCGTCGGCGGCCAACGCCTGGCCCTGTTCAACCTGCAGACCATCGACGGCCAGCCCGAGACCGGCCTGGCCGCGCAGCTCTCCGCGCGCAACCTGCTACGCGGATACCGGCTGCGGATGCCAACCGGCCAGGCCGTCGCCCGGCTGCTCGGGCTTCCCGTGCTCACCGAGCAGCAGCTGCGCGGCGCGGTAGGCGAGCGGCAGGCCGCCGAGCTCGAGGCCGGCGCGTTCCTCGACCGCACGCCGTTCTGGTACTACGTGCTCGCCGAAGCCGCCGCGCACGGCGGGGCGCACCTGGGCCCGGTAGGCAGCCGGATCGTCGCCGAGGTGCTGATCGGGCTCGTACGCCGCAGCGAGGACTCGATCCTGCGCACTCCGGGCTGGACCGTTTCACTGCCCTCGCAGACCCCGGGACGGTTCGAGCTGGCCGACCTGCTCCGCTTCGCCGGTGTCCTGCCCGGCGGCGCGGACACCCCGACCTACGTCGTGGTCGTCGGCGACACCCTGTCCTCCATCGCCCAGCGACAGCTCGGCGACGCCACCCGCTGGCCCGAGATCTTCGCCCGCAACCGCGGCGTCATCCGCCGCTTCGACTCCATCGTCCCCGGCCAGCGGTTGATCCTGCCCGCCGGCCCGGCCCCAGTCCCGCAGCTGCGGTTCCACCTCGTAGAACCCGGCGAGACACTCTCGTCGATCGCTCAGAAGCAACTCGGTGACGCCAACCGCTGGCCCGAGATCTTCGCGATGAACGGCGACGTGCTCACCAACCCCGACGTGCTCATCGCCGGGCAAGTGCTTCAGCTGCCGGCGATGTAGCGGCGGAGCCTCCACCGCTCAACCGCCAGTTCGTCGACTGGCACCACACGCAGGTGCTCCGGCTGGCCGGTGGCGAGCCACCGAGTGCGCTGTGGCCGGCGTCGAGCGTCGTAGGGCTCGCCGCAGGGAGCGAGCGCGCGGTGCGGTCGTGGTCGCTAGGAGCCCATCGGCTCCATCTCGGTCATCTGGTCGGTGCCGGGAACGGTCAGGGCCGGGATCGCGTCGGGGACGGCGAACACCAACACGCCGAGGGTGAGCAGCAGGACCGCCGTCCCGTAGGTCGCCACCCGGCGCCACGGCAGGGTCTTCTCGACCGCGATCAACCCGGCGACGACGGCCATCCAGGTGAGGCTCATGACCCCCAGCGCGAACAGCGACGCCATCAGCGCCCAGCAGCACCCGACGCACCAGGCGCCGTGCTTCGCGCCCATCCGCAGCGCACCCCGACGGCCGTCCCGCCAGGAGCCGAGCAGGAAGCCGAGCGGGCTGGTGCACTTCCCCAGGCAGACGTCCTTGAGGGGGGTCAGCTCGTAGACCGCCGCAGCGACGAGCGTGGTGCCCGCGACCCACCGCCCCGCGTGGTCCCACGCCAGCACGTCACCCGGGATCCGGCCCAGGACCGCGGCGAGTGCGAAGGCCACCAGACCCGCTCCGGCCCAGGTGATCAGGTAGCCCGCCGTGAACAGCAGTGGCGACAACGGAGATCGCTGCCTGGTCATGCGGGAGTACAGCGCGACCGTCGGTGCGACCGAGGGGAGCATCATCGCGGCCATCATCACGACCCAGACCCCGAGGAACCAGCCCAGCGTTCCCAGGCCCGTCCACGGTCCCTGGTCCATGCCCCGCATCTGGTAGGCCGTCCACCACCAGCCGACGCCGGCGAGGGCGAACAGTACTGCGACCAGCCCGAGCCGGACACGGATGGCGGCGAACGCCGGCGCGAGACCGCCGCCTCGGGTGGTGCTCTTCTGCGCCGGGGCGCTCATCGGATCAGGCGGCCCAGGAGAACTCCGAGGTGGACAGACCGGTCTTGCCCTCGTACTGGATGCCGAAGGCGTTGATCCGCGAGTGCCGCGCCTCGGCCATCGTCAGGTCCGACCCGGCCGGGTGGAACATGCCGTCGAACCGGACCGGCCGACCGGTCTCGACCCCGAACGGCACGATGTCCTCGATCTCGAACTCGATCACGTCTCCGACCCGGACCCTGTGCAGCAGCCCGTCGTCGTGGATCTCGATCGCCGCCCGCTCGACCCCGACGATCTCGCCCACCAGCGGAGCGAGCGCGGCCATCGGGCCTCCGAGCTGTCCGCCGAAGACCATGACCAGTTTGTCGAACTGCTCGGCCGTGGCCTGGTCGTCGACGAACATCCCGAGCCGCCAGTTGCCGTCGGTCATGACCTTCGGCGTGTCGATGATCGCTACCACCCGGCGACCCCGGACATCGGTGCCGTCCACCTCACCCTCGCGGATGGCGAAGGCCAGGGTCGCGCGGCAGAAGTCGTAGGTGGCGCCGTGGTCGAACGAGAGGTTGCACGGGCACATCAGCTCACACGAGCAGGTCTCGGCGTAGTTGCCCTTGAGGTTCCACGACATCGCCGGCTCCCTCCGCGCGGCCGGCCAGTATCCATCCGCCAGAAGACCAGGTCAACCGCATCACGAGTGCGCTGGGGGGAGGGTCGTCGTGGTTGTCGCCTGTCGTCGTGGCCGCCCGAGCGGACGACGGAGGCAGCGGGCGAGCCATCGCCGCAGCCATTGATCACGAAGGACCACGCCTGACGACTGCTTTTCCCTGGTCAGACTGGTGGCGACGAGTGGAATCGAACCCCGGACCCCGCCTTGCGAATGCGCTGCGGGCTGCAACAGGCTGCACCCGGCCGCCCTGCCTGCACCTTCGCACGTCTGGATGCCCAGCCCGATCCGCCCAGCGAGTCCGCGCACGCGGTCCCGCACGGCGACGGCGAGGCAGCCGCAGGCCAGCGCCGTGGCGAAGAAGGCCGCGTCCTGCAGCGGCCGCCCGAGCAGCGGAGACGTCGAGGCTGTCCTCGCGATCCGGACATGCCCAGCCCGGTTGGATGCGCAGTGCTGTTGCTGACCCCGCTGTCGAGCCGCAACCCCGACCGCAATGCTCACGCCGCAGCGATGCTCGATCGCGTCCTCGGGCTTATGGAGCACATACAGAACACTGAGCATCGGCATTTGAGGCCACGAAGGAGGCCACGCCGAGGTAGCAAATCGGGTAGCACGTCGCGCTGGATGACGCCATATGGCTCCTCTTCGTGGACAACTTCATGGACAGGCGAGCCACAGTTGGTCACCTCTCTCGCACGAGCCAGGCCCTGGCCGGGGCGCGGACCCGAGCGCGCCCACAGCGTCGGCCGCTCGCGCTACGGTGGGCGCGTGACGGCGTTGTGGTCCTTCGACGAGCAGCCCCGCACCGGCGACCCGCTGAGGCCGGGCGCGGCACCGGGGGCGATCCGGGATGCTCTACTCGATGACGACCGAGCTCGGTTCGACGCCGCCTACCAGCAGTCCCTCTCCGCTGCCCGGGACACCCTGGACCTCACGGAGCTGTTCCGGTGCCTGGAGCACTGGCGTCGCGTCGCGCTGCTCCAGCGCGACCCCGACCGGTTCGCCTCGATAGCCCGCCGGGCAGCGGAGCGCCTGACCGGAGAGCCGGTCCCAGCTGACGAGCCACTGACCGAGACCCGCCGCCGCGCCGGTTTGTAGCGCGACGAGCCCGGAATGTACCGGCTCACCACCGACCACCAGTCTCAGCCGCAGATCGACGCGCTGCCGCCGGAGGGGCTGAGCCCTTCGCCGAAGTCCGCGCCACCCTGGAAATCGCTCCATGGACGGCAGGCGACTCGCTGAACGACAAGATTCCTGACGCACCCGTCCGTTCGATCGCATTCGGTCCGGAGCACCAAGGGCTGGTCACATACCTGATCTGGAAGAACAACGCCGGGTGGATGTACTGGACGTGACGTGGCTGGCTTGACCCGCGCCCAGCCACGGGGGCGGGGCCGCGTCCGGGCCAGAACTTGCTCCACTCTGGGAAGCAGTGCGCGAGTACGGAACCCGCGTGAGCGTCGATGCCATTCGCCAGATTGCATCGCAGCAGGCGGACGTCGAGCAATTTCGACAAGACCGGCGTGTGGAGTCGTCACACTACTGCGCGCAGACGAGCGATAAGTCTGCCCTGGGGTTGACTGTGGGGCGGGTGGGGTTCGAACCCACGACCTGACGGATTATGAGTCCGCTGCTCTGACCAGCTGAGCTACCGCCCCGGCCGACCCAGGGTATCCAGCCCACCCCACCACCCCGTCACGACTCCCCGCCGTGCTCCCCCGCCTCGTGCGTCAGGATCGCCAGCTGCGTCCGGTTGGTCAGGTCCAGCTTGGTCAGCACCGCCGACAGCGTCGCCTTGACGCTCGACGCCGACAGGTGCAGCCGGGCGCCGATCTCGGCGTTGGTGAGCCCCTGCGCCACCGCCGCGGCGATGTCGCGCTCGCGCGGGCTCAGCCCGGCGAGCTGCCGGGCCGCCCGGCTCCCACGCGATTCGCCCTGCCGGGCGGCGAGGGCCATCAGGGTGCGGGCGACGTCCGGGGACAGCACCGGCTCGCCGGCCGCGGCGCGTCGCACCCCGGCGACTATCTCTGCGGGCGGAGTGTGTTTGAGCAGGTAGCCGGCGGCGCCGGCGCGCATGGCGGCGAGGACGGTGTGGTCGGTGCCGAAGGTGGTGAGGACGACGACGGCCGGGCGCGGGCCGCGGGCGGTGAGGGCGCGGGTGGCCGCGACGCCGTCGACGCCCGGCATCCGGACGTCCATCAGCACCACGTCCGGGTCGTGGTCGGCGACGGCTGCGGCGACCTCCCCGCCGTCGGCCGCCTCACCCACCACCTCGACGTCCGGCGCCCCGCCCAGCATCAACCGCAGGCCGGAGCGGACCAGCGCGTCGTCGTCGACGACCAGGACCCGGATCACGCCGGGATCCGGGCGTGCAGGCGGAACCGGCCGTCGTCGATGCCCGAGTCCAGCCGGCCGCCGAGGCGCTCGACGCGCTCGGCCAGCCCGAGCAGGCCGCGCCGGGCCCCGGGGATCTCGGCGGTGGTGACCCCGACCGGCACCGCGTTCACCACGCAGACCACGACCTCGCCGCCGCCGCGGCGGGCCACCTCGACCTCGACGCCGACCCCGGGGGCGTGCTTGCGGGCGTTGGTCAGGCCCTCCTGGAGCAGCCGGTAGACCGTGCGCTGGGTCGATGCCGGCAGCGCCGTGAGCCCGTCGTCGACCCGGGCGGTGACCGTCTGGCCGCTGCGGCGGGCCTCGCCGATCAGCGCGGGGATCCGATCGGCGGTCGGCTGCGGGGCCGCCGCGCCTTCCTCGCCGTCAGTGGCCGGGTCCCGCAGCAGCCGGAGCACGTCCTGCAGTTCCTGCAGCGCGAGGTGCGCGTTCGACCGGACCACGGCCACCGCCTCGTGGACCTCGGCCGCCGTCGGCGGCGTGCCGCCCTGCTCGGCCATCGCGGTGCGGTACTCCAGCGCCCCGGCGTGCACCGACAGCAGCGAGATCCGGTGGGCCAGCACGTCGTGCATCTCCCGGGCGATGCGCTCGCGCTCGTCGCGGCGGGTCTCGGCGACGCGCAACTCGTGCTCGCGGCGCAGGTCGTCGGCACGGGCCCGCAGCGCGACCACCAGCTGGCGGCGAGCCCGGACGGCGAGGCCCGCCGTCGTGCACAGCACCATCGCCAGCGCGATCACCACCGAGAACAGCAGCGGGTCGCCGATCACCCCCGGGAAGTACACGACGATGTAGGGCACCGCGACGAGCGCACCGACGACCGTCACGGGCACCGCCCGGGTCCAGCCGCGGTGCACCGCCAGCGAGAACAGCAGCACGAACAGCGCCCCGACGGCGGTGTTGGCCACCGCCCCGATCGCCACCCCGAGGACGCCGGTCGCGGTCGGGTACCGCCGCCGCCACCACACCGCCAGGCAGGCCACGGCGCCGAGCACGACGTCCACGACCAGCAGCCAGCCGGGCAGGCCGAAGGCGTTGGGCACGACGATGCCGACGAGCTCGCCGGCGAACGCCGCCACGCACACCGCGAACAGCACCACGTCGACGACCCAGTCGCGCGGGGTCCGCGGCACCGCAGCCGGCCGCTCCGCGTCGGCCGCCTCGCTGACCAGGACGCCGGGCAGCATCCACGAGTCCACCGCGGGCCGGACGCTCACCCGGTCAGGGTAGGTGGAGCCGCGGCGGAACCGGATGATCCGTGCCCGATCGGACGGCGGCCCCCGGCCGATCGGACGGCCGGTGCGGTCCGCACGGACCCCCGGGTCCGGCCCATCGCCCGCGGCGCGCGACCGCCCGGCCCGCGCAGACTGCGTCGCATGCGGACCGAGGCAACAGCACTGCGGCTCGACGGTCTGACCAAGGAGTTCTCGGGCAAGCTCGCCGTCGACCGGGTCGACCTGACCGTCCCGGTCGGGTCGCTCACCGGCCTGGTCGGTCCGAACGGCGCGGGCAAGACCACCTCGTTGGCGATGGCCGTCGGGCTGCTCCGCCCGGACGCCGGTACGGCGAGCGTGCACGGCGTCGACGTGTGGTCCGACCCGACCCGGGCGAAGGCCCTGCTCGGGGTGCTGCCCGACGGTCTCGCCCTGCCCGAGCGGCTGACCGGCGCCGAACTGCTGACCTACTGGGGGCTGCTGCGCGGCCTGTCGCCGGACGTCGTGCGGGCGCGCACGGCGGAACTGCTGCGGATCCTGGAGCTCGACGACGCCGAGCGGCGCGGGGTGCTGGTGATCGAGTACTCCACCGGGATGCGCAAGAAGATCGGCCTGGCCACCGCGCTGCTGCACGCGCCGCGGGTGCTGGTGCTCGACGAGCCGTTCGAGGCCGTCGACCCGGTCTCGGCCCGGGTGCTGCGGGCGATACTGCGCCGGTTCGTCACCGCCGGGGGGTCGGTGGTGATCTCGTCGCACGTGATGTCGCTCGTCGAGGACCTGTGCGACCGGGTGGCGGTGATCGCCGACGGGATCGTGCGGGCCGCCGGGCCGATCGACGAGGTGCGCGGGGGACGGTCGCTGGAGGACGTCTTCGTCGCCCTCGTCGGGGAGCGCGACGTCGAGGAGCAGGAGCTGTCGTGGTTGGCGAGCTGATCCGGCTGCGGTTCGCGATCCAGCGACACACCGTCAGCTGGAAGCGGTTGCTCGGGGCGGTCCTCGGGGTCGTCGCGGCCGTGGGGACGTGGGCGGCGACGCTGCTCGCCGAGCCGGCCGCCCGCTCGGACGTGCTGTCCCTGGTGCTGGCGTTCTGGCTGGTCGGTTGGGTGGTCGGGCCGATCCTCACCTCGGGCGCGTCGGTGCTGCGCCCGGAGTACTTCGCCCTGCTGCCGCTGGACCGCCGCCGGCTCGGCCTCGGCCTGCTGACCTCGGTGTTCGTCGGGGTGGGGGCGGTGGTGACCGCGCTGGCGGCGCTCGCGCTGACCGCCTACGCGGTGGCAGTCGCGCCGGGCCGGGGGGTCCTGGTGGCCGTGGCCGTCGCGGTGCTGGGCGCGGTGCTGCTGGTGGTGGTCGTGGTGGCGGTGTCGCGGGCGGTGTACGCGCTGCTCGGCGCGGCCATGCGGTCGTGGCTGGGGGTGGAGATCGCCGCGATCCAGTACGGCCTGCTGATCGCCTCGCTGTTCGCGGCCTGGCTGGTGATCTCCCCGCTGATCGGCGCGGTGCCGGTGTTCCTGCGGGACGGGTTGGCCGGCCCCGGGGCGGACACGGCGTCGTGGGCGCTGGGTCTGCTGCCGACCGGCTGGCCGGTCCGGGCGGTGGACGCGGTCGCGGCCGGGGAGCCGCTGACCGCGCTGGGCCTGCTGCTGGCACTGGCCGGCGCGGCGCTCCTGGCGGTCGTCGCTGCGGCGGCCCTGCTCACCCCGCGGGTCGACGCGCGCACCGCCCGCCGGCGGCGGCGCCCGCTGGGCAGTCGCGTCCTCGACGGGTCGCGCATCCTGCCGGCGACCCCGCTGGGCGCCGTTCTGGGTCGCGAGCTGCGGGTCTGGTGGCGCGACCCGTGGCGCAGCCTGGAGGTGCGCTCGGCGATCTGGGTCGGCGTGTTCATCGCGATCTACGCCGGGATCGGCGGGGCGCCGTGGCTCGCCCCGTTCGCCGGGGCCGCGATCGCCCTGATGGTCGCGCTGAGCGGGGCCAACCTGTTCGGCCAGGACGGCACCGCGCTGTGGATGCTGGTCGTCACCGACGGGCCGCGGGCGCTGCGGGCCGAGATCCGGGGTCGCCAGCTCGCGCTGCTGGTCGTGTTCACCCCGCCCGCGGTCGCCCTGTCCGCGGTCATGGTCGCGCTGACCGGTCGCTACGACGTGGTGGTTCCCGTGGTCGCGGTGCTGGTGGCGCTGCTCGGGGTCGGAAGCGCGGTGGCGGTGCTGCTGTCGGTCGTCGGCGTGACGCCCGGTGTCGACCCGCACCGCCGGGTCAACCCGACCGACGCCGGGGAGAACGGGCTGATGATCCAGGTCGCGCTGTGGACGACCCAGCTGCTGGCCGCCGCGCCGGTGGCGATGGCGGTCGTGCTGGCGATCGGCGCGGACGGACTGCCCGGCTGGTTCGCCGCGGCCACGCTCGCCGTGGCGGTGGCGGTCGCCGGGCTGGTCGCCTTCGTCGGCGGCCGGCTCGCGATCGGGTACCTGACCGCGCGGCTGCCCGAGACGTTCGCGCGGTTGCGCTACCCGGGCATCCGGACGGCCCCGGCGGGCGGCGGCTGGCTGGACGCGCTGTCCCGGTCGGCGGAGAACGAGACGATCAAGGCCCGCGCGGCCGCCCGCTGACCGATCACCCGGCGGCCACGCCCACCTCGGGCAACGCCATCGATCCCAGCACCCGCAACGGGCCGTTCTGCCCGGCCAGCAACCGCCGCCGCAGACCGGCGGGCAACCGGGTGACCAGCGCGGTCAGCGGGGCGGTCAGCGCCACCTGCGCCCGCGAGCGGGGCACCAGGGTCTTCATCACCGCCGGCCCGATCTCCCGGCTGCTGACGACCAGCTCGCGCATCGCGTCCTGGTAGCCCCGCAGCCCGGCGGCGTGGTCGTCCGGGTGGGCGGCGAGCTGGTGGGCCAGCACGTACGCCCCGACCGCGGCGATGGTCGTGCCGCCGCCGACGGCCGGTCCGGGCGAGTAGCCGGCGTCGCCGACCAGGGTGACCCGGCCGCGGGTCCAGTCGTCCATCCGGATCTGGCTGATCGAGTCCAGGTAGAAGTCCGCGGCCCGGTCGGCCGCGTCGAGCAGGCGGGGGACCTCCCACCCGTCGGCGGCGAAGACCTCGCGCAGCAACCGGCGCTGGGCCGCGACGTCGCGGTGGTCGTGGGCGAGTTCGCGGCCGGTGCGGAACAGGAAGACCGCGCGGGCCTCGCCGGTCTGCCACACCGGGTACAGCCCGGCCAGCCGGTCGACGGCGTTGTGCACCAGCATCCGGCCGGGCTCGAGGTCGGCGCCGGGCAGGGTGAACGCGGCCAGGTAGCCACCGAGGAACCGGCGGAACCGCGACTCCGCGCCGAAGGCCAACCCGCGCACCCCGGAGTGCAGCCCGTCCGCGCCGACGACCAGGTCGAACCGCCGGGGCGGGCCGTGCTCGAAGGTGACGTCCACGCCGTCGGGATCCTGGTCGAGGGTCTGGATCGTGTCGCCGAACAGGTGCTCGACGTCGTCGCGCACCGCGCCGTGCAGGATGCCCGCCAGCTCGCCGCGCATGACCTCGACGTGCCGGTCATCGGTCAGCCCGGCCACCAGGTCGGCCATCCGCACGTCGGTGGTCCGCCCGCCCGACCGGACGATGCGGATCTCCTCGGTGCGCGTGCGGGCGTCGCGGACCTGCGCCAGCAGGCCCATCCGGTCCACCACCTCGACGGCCGGGCCGAACAGGTCGACCGCGTGGCCACCGGTGCCCAGCCGCACCCGGGGCGTCCGCTCGACCACGGTCGGGGTGAAGCCCAGCCGGTGCAGCCAGTAGGCCAGCACCGGTCCAGCCACGCTCGCCCCCGACACCAGCACCGTGCGTCCCATCGCTCCTCCTCCGTTTACTGATCGGAAGGTAAGCAAACTCCCGGGCTCCGGTCAAGGGCTTACCTACCGGGCGGTCGGGTTAGGGTGCGGACATGCCGCGGCCGCGCACCAGCGACACCCGGGCCCGGATCCTCGAGGTGGCCCTGGAGCTGTTCGCCACCCAGGGCCTGCAGCAGACCAGCCTGCGCCAGATCGCCGACCGGCTCGGCATCACCAAGCCCGCGCTCTACTACCACTTCAGCTCGCGCGACGACCTGGTGCGCAGCCTGGTCCAGCCGCTGGTCGACGACGTGGAGGCGCACCTGGCCCGACCGGACCGGGTCGGCGCGCCGCCCCGCGAGCTGCTCGGCGAGTTCTTCGACCTGACCTACCGGCACCGGGCGGTGACCAACCTGGTCGTCCGCGAGCTGTCCACGCTCGGGCACCTCGACCTCGGCGCCCGGGTCATCCAGTGGCGGGTGCGGCTGATGGAGCTGCTCACCGGGCCGGAACCGACCCTGGCCGCGCAGACCCGGGCGATCGTGGCGGTGGGCGGGCTGGCCGACTGCACGATCATGTTCGACGACGTGCCCCGCGACGAGCTGCGCACCGCCGCCCTCGACGCCGCGTGCGCCACCCTCGGCCTGCCGGCGGGCGGGTGACCGGGTCGCGGGTCGACCTGCTCGTCCTGCGCTGGTACGTCGACCTCCGGGAGGAGCCGCCGGGGGTGCCCGAGCGGTGGCTGGCCACCTGCCGCGAGCACTTCCCGCCGGCGCTGCCGCACCGCTTCGGCGACTCCGAACCGCTGCGCGGGCGGCTCGAGCGGGACGGGGACGCGGCGTTCGTGCGCGCGTTCGCCCGGGCCGATCCCCTGGTGCACCACTCCGGCAGGACCCCGGCGCTCGGCGGGTCGCTCGGGACGCCGACCCGGATGAGACGGCTGGGGTCGATGACCAGCCACTCCCTGGACGTGCGGCTCGACGCGGCCGACGACCCGCGGCTGCGCGGGTTCTTCGTCGCGGTCGCCGAGGGCAGCCGGGCGCTGTTCGCGTCCGCCTCGGTCCGCCGCGACGTCCTGCAGGAGGGTGCGGACCTGACCATCGACCGGCACGACCCGGACGTCGAGCCCTACCTGGCCCCGCTCGGGCAGTGGCTGGGGCTGCCGCCGCGGCCGCCGCGGTGGGCGTGGTTCGGGCCGGCGTACACCCGGCTCGTCCGGCGCCACCTGTCGGGCGGCGAGCCGACCGGGACCGGGGTGCTGCACGTCGGGCTGCGGGACCGGGTGCCGGCGGACCTGATCGCCCGGCTCGACGAGGTCGACCCGGTGCGCCGCCCCGCGCGGCGCATGCCCCGCCGCCAGCGCACCACGTTGTGGCGCCTGGTGGCCGGTCGCTGACCGGCTCAGTCCTCGGCGGGCCGGACCTCGACGACCTCGGCGTCGACCACCCGGGCCTCGCCGGCGATCCGGGGCACCAGCGGCGGGAAGGTCCGCATCGCGTAGCCGGCGATCGTCTTGGCGCCGATGCCATCCACCGCGGCCCCGATCGGCCCGCCGACCAGCGGGATCAGCTTGGTCAGGTTGACCACGCCCTTCTCCCCGGCCCTGGTGACCAGCCGGAAGCCGGCCCGCCGGTTGATCTCGACGAGCAGCTTGCCGGGCAGCCGGCCCAGCGCCACCGCCGTCGACTTGCGGCCGATCTCGATGCCGGCGTTCTTCAGCGTCGCCGCGCCCGCGCTGCCCAACAGTGTCACCAGCACGGCGCTGCGGACCTCCTCGGTGGCGATGTCGTAGCCGCGCAGGTGCGCGATCCCCGCCGACATCCGGGTGGCCACGATGTAGAGCCCGGCCATGGCCGCCGGCACGGTGACCGGCAGGGCCATCACCCCGCCCAGCCCGGTGGCGAACCCGGACACCGCGGCCAGCCGGACGTGGGTGGCGATCAACCGGCGGACGGCCTCCTCGCGGTCGCCACCGGCCCCGATCAGGTGCTCCTCGGCGACCTCGACCGCGGGCTTGAGCTGCAGCGGGGTGCCGCCCTGGATGCCGAACTCGAGGACCTGGCGGACCAGCCGCTCCCCCAGCGCCGCCAACGCGCTCTCCTGCTCCACGGCCTTCTCCCCCACCGCCTCTTCCGCCACGGCCGGATTCTCCCAGCCCCGTCCCACCTCCGCCGAACACCAGGAAAGCCACCCTCCAGGCGTCAGACGTCCGGGAAGGTGGCTTTCCAGGCACTACTCGGGTTGCGGTGGAGCGGGACCGGTGGGTCAGGAGGTGAGGGCGCCGACCCGCTTGCGGGCGTCCCGGGCCGCGCCCTCGGCCTGCTGGGCGACCTCGTTGCCGACGGC
>JASLAP010000040.1 GCA_030147065.1 Pseudonocardia sp.
CCAGGCCGCCCATCAGCCCGAAGACCGCTCCGGACGCCCCGGCCACCGCGGCCTCTGGCGGGTAGAACAGCATCACCGCGGCGGACCCGCCGAGCAGCGCGATCAGGTAGACCGCGATGAACCGGCCCCGGCCGAGCACGCTTTCCAGGTCACGGCCCAGGATGTACAGGGCCAGCATGTTGAAGACCAGGTGGATCGGGCCGATGTGCAGGAACCCGGCGGTGAGCAGCCGCCACCACTCCCCCGCCGCGACCAGCCCCGGCACCATCGCCCAGGCGCCGAACAGCGGGGCCCCGGCGTTGCCGTTGATGCTGCCGGCCTGCACCGCCGTCCACAGGAAGATCGCGACGTTCAGCCCGACCAGGACCGGCACCACCAGCGGGCGCCGGCCGGGTTCGGCCCCGGCCACGGTGGTGCCGCGGCGGACCTCGCGCCGGCCCTGCGCCACGCAGTCCACGCAGTGGTAGCCCACCGCGGCCTCGCGCAGGCACTCCGGGCAGGCCGGCCGCTCGCAGCGGGAGCAGGCCAGCCCGGTGGCCCGGTCCGGGTGGCGGACGCAGGTGGCCGGCATCCCCGGCGGCGGACCGCCGGGTGGTGGGACGGGCGGCCCGGCCGGGGAGGTCACCTGGTCAGTCCGCGATCTCGATGCGCTCGATGACGACGTCGTTGAGCGGGCGGTCGTTGCGGTCGGTGCGGGTGGTGGCGATGGCGTCCACGACCGCGCGGGACTCCGCGTCGGCGACCTCACCGAAGATGGTGTGCTTGCGGTTGAGGTGCGGGGTCGGGCCGACGGTGATGAAGAACTGCGAGCCGTTGGTGCCGGGGCCGGCGTTGGCCATGGCCAGCAGGTACGGCCGGTCGAAGCGCAGGTCGGGGTGGAACTCGTCGGCGAACTGGTAGCCGGGCCCGCCGCGGCCGGTGCCGGTCGGGTCGCCGCCCTGCAGCATGAAGCCGCTGATCACCCGGTGGAAGATCGAGCCGTCGTAGAACGGCCCGCTGTCGCCGCCGCTGGCGTTGGGCTGCGAGTAGTCCTGCTGCCCGGTGGCCAGCCCGACGAAGTTCTCCACGGTCTTGGGGGCGTGGTCGGGGTAGAGCTGGATGCGGATGTCGCCCTGGTTGGTCCGCAACGTGGCAGTGGTCTTGGAGTGGGGTGCGGTCACGGCCCCCATCGTGCCAGCTCCGCGGGTGGCCCGTCGGTCGAGACCTCAGCCCGCCACCTCGTCGAGGAATCCGGTCACCGCGCGCTCGTAGGCCGCCGGGTCGGCGTTCCACGCCGCCGTGTGCTCGACCCCGGACACCTCCCGGTAGCGGATCGGCCAGTCCAGCCCGGGTGCCCCGGCGACCAGCGCCCGGGTCGCCGAGACCGGTACCGCGGTGTCGTCGGCGGTGTGCACGACCAGCGTCGGCGGCCGCACGACCGGCGGGCGGCGGCGCAGGTCGAAGCGGTCGAAGTCGATCCCGATGCGGCGGGTGGTCACCGCGGAGGCCAGCGGCGACAGCACCGGCGGCAACCGCCGGTTGCGGGCCTGCTGGCGCAGCGTGGCCCGCCAGTCGACCAGCGGGGCGTCCCACACGACGGCGGCCACCCGGTCCGCGTCCGGTGCGCGGTCGAGGTAGGCGCCGATGATGGCCGCGCCCATCGACCAGCCGTACAGCACCACCCGGTCCGCGCCGCGACCGCGGACGTACTCGACGGCCGCGGCCAGGTCGGTCCACTCGGTGTCCCCGAGGTGGTCGTGGCCGTCCGGGCTGGCCGGCGCCCCCTGGTCGTTGCGGTAGGAGGCCACCAGCACCGGGTGCCCGTGCCGGTGCAGCGCGGGCAGGATCCGCAGGCCCTCGCGCAGCGTGCCGCCGCGCCCGTGCACCAGCACCACCCACGGCCGGTCGCCGCCGGGCACCAGCCAGCCCGGGTAGTCCCCGAGCGGGCCGGGCACCGACACCGCCTCGAAGTCCAGGCCGACCGCGCCGGGGTCGGGGTCGTAGGGGCCGGTGTCGAGCACCGCGGCCGTCCCGGCCGGCGGCACCGGACCGGCGAGCAGCTCGCGGACGACCTCGCGGCGCCCGGTGCCCAGCACCGGCCCGAGCACCGCCAGCCCGTCCGCCCAGCGCAGTCCCCAGACGCCGGGCTGGCGGGTCAGCCGGTTGGCCGCGAGCATGACCGAGCCGGCGTCGGCGGCCAGCACCCGTTCCGGGAACACCACCTGCCGGGTGGTGTCCAGCAGCACCGACGAGTACAGCCAGCCGATGCCGGCCGTCGTCCCGCCCAGGACCGCGCCCAGGCCCAGGGCGATCCCGGCGCCCGGGCCCACCCCGGAGCCGCCACCGGCGCCGTTCCGCGTCCGCACCGCCATCCGACCATGATCCCCGATCGGCGGCCGGTCGCGGGATCCGCCGACCGGTCAGCGCGGGGTGACCTCTCCCATCTTCCCCCAGCCGTCCTGCTCGACGCCCTGGATGCTGACGATGTCCGGGGTGGTGGCGACGACGTCGGGCATCCACTCCATCGCCGCCTTGAAGTGGTCGGAGTTGACGTGGGCGCCGCCCGCGTCGTCCTGGAACGCCTCGACCAGGACGAACTGGTCCGGGTTCTCGACGCTGCGCGACCACTCGAAGAACAGGTTGCCCGGCTCCGCCCGGGTCGCCCGGGTGAAGTCGTCGACCAGGTCGATCCACTCCTCGCTGCGCTCGGGTCGGATCGTGAACTTGACGACGATGAAGATCACTGTGCTCCTCCGGGCCGCGGTGCCGAGCGCCCATTCTGACCCGCCGGGCCGCTCGGGGCGAGGATGTCGTTGGGCGCCCTGACCGATCGGCCGGTCGCGGTACGGCCCCGGTGCCCAACGACGGGGGGTTACCGGGCGGTTAACGTAACGCGGCACACTCCGAGGAGGCCGTTGCATGGTCCAGCCCCTGGCAGTCCCCCCGGGTGGGGAGATCGACCTGTTCTCCGCCGGCCTGCGGTTCCGGTCCCTCGGCGGCGACCGGATCGACCTCGGCCGGGCGCTGGTCGTCCGGCACCCGGCCGACGACCTGGCCGGCAGCTTCGCCACCGGGCTGCGGGCCGCTCCCGGCGAGGTGGCGGCCCTGCTCGCCCGCTGTGCGGAGCACCTCCCGGGCGGCTGCCGCCGGGTCCTGGTCGACGCGGACACCCCGCCGGCGGTGGAGGCGCACCTGGCCCTGGAGGACTGGTGGCTGGACACCCGGGTCGACCTGGTGCTGCCGCCGTCGCTGGTCCCGCCGGCGCCCACCCGCCCGCTGCACCCCGTCGTCGGCGACGCCGACTGGGCCCGGTTGGCGACCCTCCTGCGGCAGTGCCACCTGGAGGTGGACGCCCGGTCCGGCCGGCGGACCCGCCCGGAGGCCGCGACGGCGGGGTCCGTGGCACTGCGCCGCAGCATGACCCCGGAGGCCGGGTGGTTCGCCGTCGAGCAGGGCGGCGAGTTCGTCGCCATGATCGGTTCCTGGCCCGGCGACCACGGCGTCGGCGTGGTCGCGGACGTCTACGTCCGAGCGGACGTCCGGCGCGCCGGCATGGCCCACGACCTGTTGCGGTTCGCCGTCGGCCACGTCCGGGCCGGGGGCGCCGGCCCGGTGCTGGCCATCGCGGACACCCGGGGCACGCCCAAGTACCTCTACAACCGGTTCGGGTTCGAGCCGACCGCCCTCACCCGGCTCTGGACCAGGCAGGCCTGACACCGCACCATCGGGCCGGATGTTCCACGTGGAACCGGCGCCGGCGTCGGACCGGACCCCTAGCCTGCCGGCCGTGACCGAGCCGGACTTCCTGCGCGCCACCCGCACCGCGTACGACACGATCGCCGAGGACTACGCCGCGCACTTCCACGACGAGCTGGACGCCAAGCCGTTCGAGCGGGCTCTGCTGCGCGCCTTCGCCGAGCTGGTCGGCACGGGGCCGGTGGCCCTCTACTCGGTCATCCACGTCCCGGACGCCGAGCTGCCTGCGCTGTTCGCCGGGTTCCACCGGGTGCTCGCGCCGGGCGGTCGGGTGCTGCTCGGCTTCCAGACGGGGGACGACGAGGTGGTGCGCCGGTCCGAGGCGTTCGGCCACGACATCGCGCTGGACTCCCACTGGCGCACCCCCGACCACGTCGCCGGCTTGCTGCAACAGGCCGGGCTGCCGGTGCACGCGCGGCTGCTGCGCGAGCCCGACGAGACCGAGACTGTGCCGCGGGCGTTCCTCGTCGCCCGGAAACCCTGAGGACCACCGGAGGGCCGGGCACTAGCCTGCGGGAGGTGATCGAACACCTGGCCTGGGCGACGACCGGTGAGGCCCGCGGCCGCGACGACGACGAGGCGCTCGCGCTCGCCGCGCTGACCGCGGCGGGGGTCGGCGTGCAGGTCGTCGACTGGGACGACCCCGCGGTCCGGTGGGCCGGGTTCGACCGGGTCGTCCTGCGGTCGACCTGGGACTACTCGATGCGGCTGCCGGAGTTCCGCGACTGGCTCGACCGGGTGGCCGCGACGACCGACCTGGTCAACCCGGGCCCGGTGGTGCGCTGGAACCTCGACAAGCACTACCTCGCCGAGCTGGCCGCGGCCGGTGTGCCGGTGATCGACACCGCGTTCGTCGAGCCCGGTGCGCCGGTGGCGTTCCCGGGCACCGGGTTCGTCGTCAAGCCGGCCGTCGGGGCGGGCAGCCGCGACGTGGCCGCCTACCGGCCCGATCAGCTCGACCAGGCCACCCGGCACGTCGACCGGCTGCACCGGCGCGGAGCCACCGCCCTGGTCCAGCCGCTGATCCGGTCGGTGGCCGAGCACGGCGAGTGGGCGCTGCTGTTCTTCGGCGGCCGGTACAGCCACGCGGCCACCAAGCGGGTGGTCCTGCCCCCGGGCGGCGAGACCAGCGCGCTTTTCCTCGCCGAGGAGCTGGCCCGGCACGACGCCGACGACGCCCAGCTCGCCGTGGCCGGGGCCGCCGTGGACGCGGTGGCGGCCCGCTTCGGCACCCCGGCCTACGCCCGCGTCGACCTCGTCCGCGACGACGAGGGCGGCTACCGGGTCCTGGAACTGGAGCTGGTCGAGCCGTCGCTGTTCCTGCCGCAGGGCGGGCAGGCGGCGGCGGCGCGGCTGGCGGAGGTCCTGGCGGCCTGACGCCCGGGCTCCCGGTTCACCCGGCCGCCGGGCGCGGGTAGCGGATCAGCAGCCCGGCGAGCACGTCGGTGTCGCCGAGGGCCGCGTACCCGTGCGGCACGTCGGCGGCCCACTCCACGTACCCGCCGGGGCCGGCGGACACCGGGGCCGTCAGCGGGCCGGTGCGCAGCACCCCGGCGAACACGGTGGCGTGTTCGGACACCCCGGACTGGTGGGCGGGCGACTCCTGGGCGAGTCCGGCGGGCAGGCGCATCCGGTACAGCTCGTAGGTCACCGGCCCGTCGTCGAAGACCCGCAGCAGTTCCATCTCGACCGCCGCCCCGCGGATGGTGCCCGGCGGGCTGTGGAGCAGCGCGGTCAGCGGCAGTTCGAGGGCGGCGGCCACGGCCTGCAGCGTCTCCAGCGTCGGGTTGCGGGTGCCGGACTCCAGTCCGGACAGCGTCGCCTTGCCGACGGTCGCGCGGCGGGCGAGCTCGGACAACGACATCCGGCGCTGCTCGCGCAGGTGCCGCACGCGCGCACCGACGTCCGCGCCGTCGGCCAGCGCCGGGCGCGCCGCCTTCTCGGTTGCCGGTCTCGGGATCACCGCCCTATCGTCCCGCACGTGGCGAGCGTTCCGTAAACGGAACGATGGGAGGGCACATGCGATCACAACCCGTGCTGGCCGGCGTCGTGACGGCACTGGTGGGCTTCGCCGGGTCGTTCACGGTGGTGCTCGCGGGGCTGCGCGCCGCCGGTGCCGACGACGGGCAGGCCGCCTCCGGGCTGCTGGCGCTGAGCCTGGCCGCGGGCCTGCTCGCGCTGGTGCTCGGGCTGCGGCACCGGATGCCGATCAGCGTGGCCTGGTCCACGCCGGGAGCCGCGGTGCTGAGCGCGGCCGGGACGCCACCGGGCGGCTTCCCCGCCGCCGTCGGCGCGTTCCTGCTGTGCGGGGTGCTCGTCGTGGTCGCCGCCCTGGTGCCGGCACCGGCCCGGCTGATCGCCTCGATCCCGGTCCCGCTGGCCGGGGCGATGCTGGCCGGGGTGCTGCTCGACCTGTGCCTGGCGCCGGTGCGGGCGCTGGCCGAGGTGCCGCTGCTGGCGGCGCCGGTGATCGCCGTGTGGGTGCTGGTCGGGCGGTTCGCCCGGCGGTGGGCGGTGCCCGTGGCCCTGGTCGTCGCGGTGGTGCTGATCGCCGCCACCGGCCCGCCCGCGGCCGGGACCGACCCCGCCCCGACCCTGGTCTGGACCACCCCGGTGTTCGACCCGGTGACGCTGGCCGGCGTCGGGCTGCCGCTGTTCCTGGTCACCATGGCCGCGCAGAACGTGCCGGGGATGGCCGTGCTGGCCCAGTTCGGCTACCGCCCGCCGCTGCGCCCGATCCTCACCACGACCGGCCTGGCCACCCTGGTGAGCGCCCCGTTCGGCGGGCACGCGGTGAACCTGGCGGCGATCAGCGCGGCTCTGGCCGCCGGCCCGGACGCCGACCCGGACCCCGGGCGGCGCTGGATCGCCTCGGTCACCGCCGGCGTCGGCCTGGCCGTCCTCGGCCTGGGCGCCGGACTCGCCACCGCCGTCCTGCTGCTGTCACCGCCGGTGCTGGTGGCGGCGGTCGCCGGGCTGGCGCTGCTGGGAGCGCTGATGTCGTCGCTGGCCACCGCGGTGAGCGACCCGGAACTGCGCGAGGCGGCCGGGGTGACCTTCGTGGTCACCGCCGCCGGCATCGGGTTCGTCGGGATCAGCTCGGCGTTCTGGGGGCTGCTGGCCGGAGCGGCGATGGTGCTGCTGCACCGACGGCGCGACCGGCGACCGGGAGCGCTTCAGCCACCGGCGGAGGTCGTGGATCCGTCGTCGAGGTAGCCGGCCACGTGCACGAGCGGCGCGTTCCACCGGATGCAGATGTCGTTGGTGGTCTCCGAGGTGGGCTCGTCGAGGTAGCGGCGTTGGGGAGGCAGGCCGTCCAGTCGCGGATCGCTCGGGAAGCCCGCGTACACCCGCGAGTTCGGGCCGCCGGCCACCGCACCGGGCGGCGCCGGCGGCAGCCGCGGGTCGAGGTCGTGGCCGAACTGTCGGGTCCGCAGGTGGCGCGTGCAGTCGGTGCCGTAGCCGGTGAGGTAGCTCTGCCCGAGCGCGTTGCAGCCGAGCAGGTAGTCCATCCCGCGCACCACGCCGTCCCGGAAGCGGGTCTCGCCGGTGAGCCGGTGGGCCGCCACGAGCACGACGAGGTTGTTGAGGATCCGGCCGTTCGAGCCCCAGTCCCAGCCGTCCGGCGGCGCGTAGGGCTGCCCCCAGGGCTGGGCCGCCTGCACCGCGCGGAGCCGGTCGGCCGCGGCGACGACGCCCGCCCGCACCCGGTCCCGATCGGGCAGCTCCGGTCCGGCGACCAGGGCGAGGTCGAGCCGGGCCGGTGCGGCCACCCGGTCGAAGTCGAAGCCGGCGGGCTCGAAGACGTCGGCGGTGTGCAGGTCGGAGCCGGTGACGTCGGCGAGGAACTCCGGCTCACCGGTGGCCAGCCACAGCCGCGCCGCCGCCCAGTAGCGGTCGTCGGCCGGGTCGTCGTCGCCGTAGGGACCGCCCCCGAACCGGCCCTCGTCCTCGGGCGCGACGAGCACCGGCTGCGTCCGGGCGGCCGCGTACGCCGTGCGGGCAGCGGCCAGCAGCCGGGCCGCGTAGGCGGGGTCGACCGGCCGCAGCAGCCGGGCACCCTGCGCGGTCACGGCCGCGAGGTGCCACGTGGCGACCGTCGAGGGCCGGTGCAGCACCCGCCGGGTCGGGTCCTCGTGCGGCAGCCCCGGCATCGGCGACCATCGCGTCCCGTGCACCCGGTGGAAGGCCATGCCGGCGTACTGCCGGCCCGCCGGGACCTGCATCCGCAGCAGCCAGTCGAGCTGCCAACGGCACTCCGCCACCAGCAGGCGCAACAGCCGGTCGCCCCGCCCGGTGCGCCGGTGCGCGTCGACGGCGTGCAGCATCTGCCACAGCGCGATGCTGCCGCTGGTCACGTACTTGCCGTAGTCCCCGGCGTCGTACCACCCACCGGACACGTCGAACGTGCCGGTGACCCGCCAGCCGGGGTAGAGCCGATCGGCGTCCGGGCCGGACCAGGCCGGCACCGCGGTGTCGCCGCGGTTCGGCGCCCGGCCGGCGTGCCCGGCCGGGCGGGCGTATCCCGGCGCCAGCGCCTCGATGATCTCGCACCCCGACCGCAGGAGGTGGAAGACGTGCAGCGCATCCGCCGCGAGACCCGCGTACACGTCGTCGCGGATGCGGAAGGGGTGGCTGGTCGCACCGCCGACCGCGACGCGCAGGCCGTCCCCCTCCGCCGTCACGGCCGAGAAGTCGAGGACGTGGACCGCCAGTCCGGAGGTCGGTTCGGGCCGCTCGGGCCAGACCTGCGAACGTCCCCGCCAGACGGGCTCGCCCGCCGCGGTCACCAGGGCGAACTCCACCGGGTCACCGACTTCCGCCACCAGGACGGCCCGCTTCTCGGCCCGGACCGGGTAGCCGACCTGGTTGACCCGCACCGCGGGGCGGCCGGTCACCAGCCGGGCCGCCGGCGTCCCCCGGCCGCCGGACCGGTCGATCGTGGGGCGGGTCGCGGCTCCAGCGCGCACATGCGCTTCATGCTCCCCGAGCGGTGCGCCGCCCGCTGCGCCTGGCGGTGTACGGCAGCGCGAACAGGTACAGACCGGTGAACAGCAGCAGGGCGAGCGGGAGCAACGGCACGTAGGACACCCAGATGGCGGGCTCCTCCTGCAGCAGGACGACGACGGTGACGACGACGGTCACTGTGAAGGCGACAGCCAGCCAGCGGTGGATCTGGCGGACCCACTTGTTCCCGTTCATCAGGACCTCCTCGGTGGTGGGAGGCCCACGCTAGGAGCGGCCCGGAAGCCCGGGCTTCTCGATTCCTGACCGGTCGGGCCAGAACGGGGTCGACGGTGTCGACCATGCGGCCCGGCGCCATCCGCCGCGCACACCTCATGGCCACCGCGCACATTCCCCGACATGCGCGCGGTGACCAACCGATGCGCGCGGTCGGTTCCGGCTGGAGCGCTAGGCCTGGAGACTCGGCCCGAGGCGGGTGCGCTCGCCGACGTGGTCGAGGATGCAGAGGACCTCGGCCGGACCGCCGTGGGCGCCGAAGGCGTGCGGCACCGTGGTGGAGAACTCGGCGGCCTCGCCGGTGCCGACCAGGGTCGTGCGTTCGCCGAGCCGCAGCACCACGGTGCCGGCCAGCACGGTGAACCTGTCCCGGCCCGGGTGCACCCGCAGGTCGGCCGGGACCCCCCGGGTGATCCGCAGCTTGGCCACCCGCATGCCCCGCGCGGCGCCCTCCCGGGTGAGCAGCCAGGTGGTGACGCCGCGCGCGTCGTCGCGGTACGGACGGATCGCCACGTCGGCGTCGGAGTCCGACTCGACCAGCCGGTCGAGCGTGGTGCCCAGGGCGCGGGCGAGCGGCGCCAGCTGGTCGAGGGCGATCCGCCGGTGGCCGGTCTCGATCCGGCTCAGCGTGGACGGGCTGAGGTAGCTGCGCGCGGCCAGCTCGTCGAGGGACCAGCCGCGGGCCAGGCGCAGCCCGCGGATGCGCTGCCGGACCAGGGCGTCCAGCTCACCGTCTTGCGTCATACGCAAGATGCTATGCCTTCTGAACAAGATCCGGCTAGCGTCGAGGCATGACCCACTCGCACACCCACTCGCCCGGCGCCGACTCACCGGGCGCCCACGCGCACCTGGCCGAGATGCTCGACCTCGACGCCGAGGTCCTGCACGAGTACCACCGCGACGTCATCACCTGGGTCGGCTCGCTCGTGCCGGACCGGCCGCGCATCGTCGACCTCGGAGCCGGCACGGGCACCGGTTCGACCGCGCTGGCGCGACACCTGCCGGGGGCGGAGATCACCGCGGTCGACCGGGACGAGTCGATGCTCGAGCACCTGCGGGAGCGGGTCGCCGCGCTCGGCCTGGCCGACCGGATCCGGGCCGTCCAGGCCGACCTCGACCAGCCCTGGCCCGGGCTCGGCCCGGCCGACGTGGTGTGGGCGTCCGCCGCCATGCACCACATGGCCGACCCGGCCGACGCCGTGCGGCAGGCCTTCGCGGCGCTGCGGCCGGGCGGCCTGTTCGCGATCACCGAGCTCGATTCGATCCCCCGCTTCCTCGCCGACCCGCCCGGCGCGGCCCTGGAGGACCGCTGCCACGCCCTCCTGGACGCCCGCCGCACCGAGGCCGGGCTGCACATGCACGAGGACTGGGGTGCGCGGCTGGCCGCGGCGGGCTTCGCGATCGAGGCGGCGCGGCAGTTCGACATCGAGCTGAGGCCGCCACTGCCGGCCGCCGCGACGCGCTACGCGCAGGTGTCGATGGAACGCATGCGCCACGGCCTGGAGGGACGCATCAGCGCGGAGGACGCGGCGGCGCTCGGCCGGCTGGTCGCCGATCTCGACGGCGGCCGCGGCGACCTCGCGGTCCGCGCGACCCGCATGGTCTGGCTGGCCCGCCGCCCAGCCTGAAGGACAGCGGAGACGGCAACTGGGGTCGAGTGCGTACCGCAGCGGCTGGAGGTGGTGCCGATGGCGTTCCTGCGGCGGGGCGCTACGTCAGGCGGTCATGGCGATTCCTACCCGTTCACCGAATCGGGTACGCGTGCCCGGTGTGGGCGCCATCGGTGACGTGGACGAAATAGCCGAACCACTACTTCCTGAGGAGTAGCGAGCTGTCGCTTGGCCTGCCTCGCCAGCTGCGTGGTCGGGGATGCCTCGACGGCGCGACGCCGTCGAGGCAAGCACCGCCAGCGCGGTCTTCCTGCTGATCAGGGTGGTGGAGACGAGGGGAATCGAACCCCTAACCCCCGCCTTGCAAAGGCGGTGCTCTGCCAATTGAGCTACGTCCCCGCATCGAGCGGGGACGGAACCCGCTCGGCGGAGCGGAGCGACCCTACCTCAGTTCGAGGTGGCGTCGCGCCACAGGTCCTCGTCGGCGCGCGACGAGCGGACCTTGGAGAAGACCAGGGCGCCCGCTGCGAGCGCGACCACGACGGCGAGAAGCTTCTTCATCGATGCACATCCTGCCTGTCCCGGGGATGGGGAGTGGGCCCAGCTGGATTTGAACCAGCGACCTCGTCGTTATCAGCGACGCGCTCTAACCAACTGAGCTATGGGCCC